>DWXD01000022.1 GCA_019119365.1 Candidatus Gemmiger stercoripullorum
TCCCCCTTTCATTTTCAATTTGAAATCAGCATCACTCCTTTCCAAAACCAGGCCATAAAAAAACGTCGCTTTTCACAAAGAAACAGCGACGTTTTAGTGTAGGTTGGCTCGATTTTTGTTGTGATTTATGATTATGCCTTTGTAAAGAAACCTAAATTATTGTTTGTACGAAAAAACTGGAGAACCAAGACGGATCGCTCCTTAAAGGAAGCTCAAGCAGCTTCCTTTGAGGGGCGATTCTGCGCATTTTGTTTTACAACAACCAGACGAGTGGCTGAAAAACCGTTTGTCCCTGCCGGTAGAGTTTTTTTGCCTTGCCCGGGCGTGGGGAAGGATGCTTTTAGCGACGCGGCGGAACTTTTTGAAAAAACGGCGTGGCTGCGTGGGCCCGCTTAACGGCCCGAATTTTCCCGGACGAAATAAGAGGGGCGGTCAAAATGGACGATTTCCCACTCGATCCCTTCACAATCTTTGAAGAAGAATGCATAATAGTCGGGGCAGTAAGAAGGGTAAAACTGCGGTGGATGCAAAATGATGGGACCGGGAATGGCAAGGACTGCGTTATAGAGCGCATCGACTTCTCCGGGAGACTCTGCGCGCATGGCAAGGTGGTGAAGCGCACCGGGCCGCCGCCGGTTGACCGGCTGCGAGCGGAAGGCCGGGCGGGGGTTCACCAGACCGATGGAAAGAAAAGAATTGTTGTATGCCACAATTATGTATTCGTGTGCGGGGTCTGCGTCATGCTCCTTGTCCTGCAAAGAAAAGCCGAGGAGCGGGAGCAGACGGTCATAATAAAATGCTGCGCGTTCCAAATCAGCTACGGTGATGTGAATATGGTCAACAACCGGCTGCATAAAATCTTCACCTATCCTTCCCGGTCCAGCTGGCGGTACTGCAGCGCCTCCATCAATTCGCCGGGGCCGATGACTTCCGCGCCGTTCATGTCGGCCACGGTGCGCGCTACGCGCAGGATGCGGTCGTAGGCGCGGGCGCTGTAGCCCATGCGCGCAAACGCCGCGCGCAGCATCTGCTCGGCCGGAGCGCTCAGCGGGCAGAACCGCCGCAGCTGCCCGCTGGGCAGGTGGGCGTTGCACGCAAAGCCCAGCCCCGCATAGCGCTGGCGCTGCAATTCGCGCACGGCGGCCACCCGCGCGCGGATGGCCGCGCTCGTCTCGCCGCCCGCGGCGGCGGCCAGCGCGTCATATTCGACCGGCCGCGCCTCTACCTGCAGGTCGATGCGGTCGAGCAGCGGCCCCGAAATGCGCTGCCGGTACCGCGCGATCGCGCTCGGCGTGCAGGTACATTCGTGCCCCGGGCAGCCGTGGTAGCCGCACGGGCAGGGGTTCATCGCCGCCACCAGCATAAAGCGGCAGGGGTAGGTCGCGCTTGCGTGCACGCGGCTGACCGTGATCTGCCCGTCCTCCAGCGGCTGGCGCAGCACCTCCAGCGTTTCGCGGCCGAACTCGGGCAGTTCGTCCAGGAACAGCACGCCGTTATGGGCCAGGCTCACTTCGCCCGGGCGCGGGTTGCTGCCGCCGCCCGCCATTGCGGTAGCGCTCACGCTGTGGTGCGGGCTGCGGAACGGCCGCTGCCGCAAAAGCCCTGTGCCGCCCGGCACCAGCCCGGCGACCGAATACACCGCCGTCGTCTCCAGCGCTTCCGGGTAGGAAAGCGGCGGCAAAATGCCCGGCAGCCGCTTGGCCAGCATGCTTTTGCCGGTGCCCGGCGGGCCGACCATCAGCAGGTTGTGCCCGCCTGCGGCGGCTACCTCCAGCGCGCGGCGGGCCTGTTCCTGCCCGCGCACATCGGCAAAATCAGGGCCGAGCCACTGCCCAGTGGCATCGTAGCCCTGCGCGGTGGCCGGGGCCAGCGGCGCGGCGCCGCACAGGTGCTCCACCACCTGGCGCGCCGTGCGCGCCGGGTAGACGGTCACGCCCTTCGCCACGGCGGCCTCGGCCGCGTTTTCGGCCGGGACGAACAGTTCGGTCAGCCCGGCTTTGGCCGCGGCCAGCGCCATCGGCAGCGCCCCGGCGATCGGCCGCAGCGTGCCGTCCAGCCCGAGCTCGCCCAAAAACGCCTGGTGGGGCCCCGGCGCGGGCAGCTGGCCTTCGGCCGCCAGGATGCCCACGAACACGGGCAGGTCGTACAGGGGGCCTGTCTTGCGCACATCGGCCGGGGCCAGGTTGACCGTCACATGGCTGCCGGGCCACGGGTAGCGCAGGTTCTTCACCGCGCTGCGCACGCGCTCGCCGCATTCGCGCACGGCCGAATCGGGCAGGCCCACCACCGCGAAAGCGGGCAGCCCGCCCGAGATATCCGTCTCCACGGCCACGCGGTAGCCGTCCAACCCGGCCACGCCCAGGCTGTTCACCGCTGCATACACCGCGCATTCCTCCTTTTGGTGATCTGCTTTCAGTATACCGTTTTGTTCCGCGCCGGGCAAGCCGCGGCTGCAAAAAAACGAAAAAACTGCCGAAACCGCCAACTTTGGATTGACAACCGCCGCGCCGATTTGGTATATTTATGGTAGTTAGGCAAAACTGCCTAAATTTTTAGCCAAAGGGAAAGAGCAGGTGTTCAACATGTATAAAGAAATGTTTGACCGCTGGCTGGCCTTCGATCTCGATGATGCCGACCTCAAACCCGAACTGGAGAGCGTCAAGGACGATGACGCCGCCATTCAGGACCGTTTCGCCGTGGCGCTCAAGTTCGGCACCGCGGGTCTGCGCGGGGTCATCGGCGCGGGCACCAACCGCATGAACGTCTACGTTGTGCGGCAGGCCACCCAGGGCCTGGCCAACTGGGTCAAGACCCAGGGCGGCAGCCAGACGGTCGCCATCAGCTACGACAGCCGCATCAAGAGCGATGTGTTCGCCAAAGCCGCGGCCGAAGTGCTCGCCGCCAACGGCATCCATGTGCGCATCTACAAGGCGCTCATGCCGGTCCCGGCGCTCAGCTTTGCCACCCGCTACTATCAGTGCAACGCCGGCATCATGGTCACGGCGTCCCACAACCCCGCCAAGTACAACGGCTACAAGGCCTATGGCCCCGACGGCTGCCAGATGACCGACGAAGCCGCCGACATCGTCTATGCCGAGATCCAGAAGACCGATATCCTCACCGGCGCCAAGACCATCCCCTTTGCCGAAGGCATGGAAAAGGGCCTGATCGAATATGTCGGCGACGACTGCATCCGCGCGCTGTATGACGCCATCGAAGCCCGCTCCATCCGCCCCGGCATCTGCAAGACTGCGGGCCTCAAGCTCGTCTACAGCCCGCTCAACGGTTCCGGCCTTGTGCCCGTCACCACCGTCCTGGGCGAGATCGGCATCACCGATATCACCATCGTGCCCGAGCAGAAATACCCGGACGGCAACTTCCCGACCTGCCCGTACCCCAACCCCGAGATCTTCGAGGCGCTGCGCCTTGGCCTGGAGCTGGCCGAAAAGTCCGGCGCGGACCTCATGCTCGCGACCGACCCCGACGCCGACCGCGTCGGCATCGCCGTCAAGTGCAAGGACGGCAGCTATGAGCTGCTGACCGGCAACGAGGTCGGCGTGCTGCTGCTCGACTACATCTGCGCGGGCCGCATCGAACAGGGCACCATGCCCAAGGACCCGGTCATGTGCAAGTCCATCGTCTCGACCCCGCTGGCCGATGCGGTCGCCGCCCATTACGGCGTTGAATGCCGCAACGTGCTCACCGGCTTCAAGTGGATCGGCGACCAGATCGCCCGTCTCGAAGCTGCCGGTCAGGTCGACCGCTTCATCTTCGGCTTTGAGGAAAGCTACGGCTACCTCGCCGGGCCGTATGTCCGCGACAAGGACGCCATCATCGGCTCCATGCTGATCTGCGAGATGGCCGCCTACTACCGCGCCAAGGGCTCCTCCATCAAGGAGGAACTCGAGCGCATCTACGCCGAGTACGGCCGCTATCTCAACAAGGTCGACAGCTTCGAGTTCCCTGGCCTGTCCGGCATGGACAAGATGGCCGGCATCATGGAAAGCCTGCGCAAAGACCCGCCGAAGGACTTTGCGGGCGACGCCGTCGTCAAGGTCGTCGACTATGAGAAGCCCGAAGAGACCGGCCTGCCCGCCGCCAACGTCCTGATCTACACGCTCGCCAGCGGCGCCACCGTCGTCGTGCGCCCCTCCGGCACCGAGCCCAAGATCAAGACCTACTTCACGACCAAGGGCAAGGACCTTGCCGAAGCCCAGGCCAAGAAGGACGAGCTCGCCGCTGCCCTCAAGCCGATCCTGGCGTAAGGAAGGTAACATATTTTACGTTTAAAGGGCTGCCGCGCATACGGCAGCCCTTTTCATCATGTAAGGAACAAAATTAACGAATAACATTAAACAATTATTGATAAAAATGAATTTTCATGGTATACTAACCATGAGGTGAGGACCATGAAATTGCTCAACGCACTTTTGAACGAAAAATATGCCAGAAAGGCTGCGGTTGTTTTGCAGTGGGCCTGTTATGTGGTCATGGTTTTCTTTGTCTTAACGCTCGTGCTGGCCTGTTTGGGGCGGCAGACCTTCGCGCTGAATACCGGCACGGGATTTTACGAAAACGCCATCTATGCCGGGCAGGACCACGAATGGCGTTCCCGCGGCTTTACCGTCTACTCTGGCGACGATATCCTCGTCACCGCAAACGACGGGGATCAAATCGACCTGACGACGCATATCGGCCTTTCACTGATGTTTGCAGCCCAAAGCCTGCCGACGCTGGCTATGTACTGGCTTTTGAGCCGTGTGTTTGCCAACGTTGCGCAGGGGAATGTTTTTACCGGGCAAAACGCCCGCTACCTGCTTGGGTACGGTTTGCTGCAATTGTTTCTGGCGGTCTGCCTTCCATTTTTAAAACTGCTGATCTGCCATTTGACCAACCTTGTCTCGGGCAGCCGGATCGCACTGTCGACGGGCGCGGGGATGCTTGACAGCCTGTTCACGGGCATTGCTTTTATCGTGGCGGCGTATATCCTTCAGTATGGCATCGCGCTGCAGGATGAGGTGGACCATACATTATGATTGTTATTCGTCTGGACCGCGTATTGGCAGACCGCAAGATGAAGCTCAACCAGCTTGCGGAGCTGGTCGGCATCTCCAATGTCAACCTCTCGTATCTCAAAACCGGCAAGGTGCGCGCGGTTCGCTTCAGTACGCTGGACGCCATTTGCCATGTACTGCACTGTCAGCCGGGCGATATCCTCGAATATGTCGAAGATGATACGCCGGCCGCGCCCGGCGCGGACTGAAGGCGCATGTCTGACAGCGCAAAGTTGAGAAGAGGGCATCCCCTCACGCTCCAAAGAAAAAACTTGACACCCCCACGAAATTTTGGTATACTGTTCCGGCAATCGTTCAGATGGCTGCTCCATTCGCACAGGATGGCGTATGCTGGTAGCCAACATTCGGAGATTGTGATGAGCGCATATATTGAGTATGGCTCCCGTAAGTCATGATCCAGAAAGAGGTGAAATTGCAATGAAGGAAGGCATCCATCCGAATTATGTGGATTGCACCATCACCTGCGCCTGCGGCAACGTCATCCAGACCCGTTCCACGAAGCCTGAGATCCGTGTCGAAGTTTGCAGCAAGTGCCATCCGTTCTACACCGGCAAGCAGAAGCTGGTCGACAGCGGCGGCCGTGTCGAGCGCTTCAAGCGCCGTTACGCCAACAAGGCCGGCAAGTAAGCTAAAGCTGAACATCATTCGTACCGCAGACGGGACCCCGCCTGCGGTACTGTTGTATTTGGCGCGTTTTTCCGCAGCCTGCACAAGAAAGGAACTCCGCCATGCCCGATTACCGCACCATCCGCGGCAGCGCCGTCTATACCTATGAAGAAAAGCGCAGCCGCTTTATCGCCACCGCCGCCTTTGCGGACACCGAGGAAGCCGCCCTCGCCGTTTTGGAGCGCGTGCGCGCCGCCAACCGCACGGCGCGCCATAACGTCTATGCCTATGTGCTGCAAAGCGGCCGCGTGCGCTATTCGGACGACGGCGAACCCGCCAAAACGGCGGGCACGCCGGTGCTCGAGGCCATCGGGCATGCCGGGGTCTCGGATGTGATCGTCGTGGTCACGCGGTATTTCGGCGGCATCCTGCTGGGGACCGGCGGGCTGGTGCGCGCGTATACGGCCGCAGCCGCCGGGGCGCTGGCGGCCGCCGAGCTCGTGCAGATGCGCAGCGTTGTCGACTGCGCGCTCGCCGTGCCCTACGCGCAGTACGAACCCGCCCGCCGCCTGATCGAGCAGGCGGGCGCGCGGCTGGAGGAACCGGAGTTTGCCGGGGCGGTCACGCTGCGCTGGCGCATGCCCGCGGGGCAGGAGGGGGCGCTCTGCGCCGCGCTGGGCGAACTGCTGCGCGGCGCGGCCGCCGTCACGGTCAGCCCGCCGCATTTCGCGCCGTTTTGACCCGCCGTTTGTGAACCATCCGTGAAATTTGGCCGCAGGACCCGCGCGGGGAAGTGTTTTTGCGGTTTTTATCGTATTTAATAGATAGAAAGCAATTTTGCTGCCCGCCGCCGTCCGCGGCCGCGCACAGCAGGGAGGAAGTTCATGACCATCCGGGAACAGACACAGACCATCGAACGCCTGACCCTCAGCCCCTATGCCGCTTTGAGCGAGCGCAGCCGCGGCCGCCGCAAGCCGGAAGCGCAGGACCCGCTGCGCCCGTGCTACCAGCGCGACCGCGACCGCATCCTGCACAGCAAGGCGTTCCGCCGCTTAAAGCAGAAGACGCAGGTCTTTCTCTCCCCGGAGGGGGACCACTACCGCACGCGGCTGACCCATACGCTGGAAGTCAGCCAGATCGCCCGCACCATCGCCCGCGCCCTGCGCCTCAACGAGGACCTGACCGAAGCCATCGCGCTCGGCCACGACCTTGGGCACACGCCGTTCGGCCATGCGGGCGAGCGCGCGCTCAACCGGCTCTGCCCCGGCGGGTTTACCCATTACCGCCAGAGCCTGCGCGTCGTCGATTTCCTGGAAAAGGACGGCCGGGGCCTCAACCTCTCCTGGGAGGTGCGCAACGGCATCATCACCCACACTACCGGGACCTGGGCGCGCACGCTGGAAGGCTGCGCCGTCCGCTATGCGGACCACATCGCCTTTTTGAACCATGATATCGAGGATGCGATCACGGCCGGCGTGCTGGACCCGGCCGCCCTGCCCGCCGACGCCGTGCGTGTGCTTGGCCACACCAAGAGCGAGCGCATCACGACCATGATCACCGACCTTGTGCGCAGCAGCCCGCGCGGGCACATGGCCTTTTCGCCCGAAGTCGAGGGCGCGTACAAACTGCTCAAAGACTTCATGTACGCGACCGTCTATGTCGACAAGGAAGCCAAGCGCGAGGAAGGCAAGGTGGACAAGATGGTCGCCGAGCTGTACG
Source organism: Candidatus Gemmiger stercoripullorum (assembly GCA_019119365.1). GTDB lineage: Bacteria > Bacillota > Clostridia > Oscillospirales > Ruminococcaceae > Gemmiger > Gemmiger stercoripullorum. The sequence goes on from DWXD01000022.1 coordinate 7,401, forward strand.
AGCGCTTCTGCGCCGACCCGTCCCTGATGCCGAACTTTTACATGGGCATCGCTTTCAGCGAAGGCGTCGACCGCGCTGCCGCCGACTACATTTCCGGCATGAGCGACGCTTTCGCCGTGCGCCAGTTTGAACAGCTGTTCGTCCCGCAGAAGTGGACGGTGCTGTGATAGAACCAGAAAACGAAATTGCCGCAAGGGGGTATATACGATGGATTTCTTCGCGGGTGTTGTCGATTTCTTTGTCAATGTGCTCGGGGATGTGTTCATCACCTGGATGCAGCGGCTGGCTGCGCTTGACCGCAAGCGGTATATCGTTGTGTACATTCTGTTGCTGCTGGCCATCGCCGCAGGCGCTGCGGCGGCCTGGGCGCGGGGCGTGTACCCGCTTGCCATCGCGCTGACCATTCTGCTCCCGTTGGCGCTGCTTCTGTTCGTCCTCGGCCTGCGCAAACCGCATGACCGCCGCGACACCGCCCGGCAGCGCAGCCAGGCCCGCCGCAGATAAACCGGCCGGTCACACATCTGCCCGCTATTTACAAACCCGCGGCGCAGCCGCGCACCGCATCTGAACTCTAAACTCTAAACTCTGAACTCTAAAAAAGAGGGGAGGGGAACCGTTGATCCCGCAGGAATATATCCAGGAAGTCGTCCGCCGCAACGACATCGAAGATTTGATCGGCCAGTATGTCAGCCTGCGCCGCCGCGGGCGCACGCTGGTGGGCCTGTGCCCGTTCCACAACGAAAAATCCCCCTCCTTCACCGTGTATCCTGACACCCAGAGCTTTTACTGCTTCGGCTGCGGCGCGGGCGGCGACGCCATCACCTTTGTGCGCAAAATCAACAACCTTGGCTATGTCGAAGCCGTCAAGCAGCTGGCCTCCCGTGCCGGGATGCCGATGCCCGAGGAGGACGACAAGGAGGGCCGCGCCCGCAGCCGCCTGCTCGAAATCAACCGCTGCGCCGCCCGCTATTTTTACGAGCAGCTCAACGCCCGCACGCCGGAAGCCGCCGCCGCCCGCCGTTACTGGAAGGAAAAGCGCGGCCTTTCGGACGCCGCGATCCGCCGTTTTGGCCTGGGCTATGCGCCGGACAATTTCTCCGGCCTGCTGCACTACCTGCGCCGCCGCGGCTTTGCCGAAGAAGAACTGGAACATTCCGGCCTCGTCAAGCGCAGCCAGAAAGGCAACCTCTACGATATCTTCCGCCACCGCGTCATGGTGCCCATCATCGACGTGCGCGGCAACATCATCGCTTTCGGCGGCCGCGTGCTGGACGATTCCAAGCCCAAATACATCAACAGCCCCGAAACGCAGGTCTACAAAAAATCCCGCACGCTGTTTGCGCTCAATGTGGCCAAGAAATCCGCCTCCAAGCGGTTTATCCTCTGCGAAGGCTACATGGATGTCATCAGCATGCACGAAGCCGGGTTCGATACCGCTGTCTGCGCCTGCGGCACGGCGCTCACGCCCGAACAGGTCAAGCTGCTCAGCGAATATGCCGAGGAAGCCGTGCTCTGCTACGACTCCGACGAGGCGGGCCAGAAAGCCACCGAGCGCAGCCTGCGCCTGTTTGCGGACAGCCCCGTGAAAGTTTCGGTGCTCACCATCCCCGGCGCCAAGGACCCGGACGAGTTCATCCGCCATTACGGCAAAGAACGGTTCGAGATGCTTTTGAACGGCACCTCCAACCCGACCGAATTTGCGCTTGGCAAGGCGAAGAAAAAATACGACCTGCGCACCGACGACGGCCGCCTGGAGTATATCCGCGAAGCCATCGGCATCCTGGCGGGCGGCGCGGTCAGCCCCACGGCGCGCGATGTCTACGCCGGGCGCATCGCCGGGGAGACCGGCGTCGCCAAGCAGGCGATTCTTTCGCAGCTGGACGGCGCGCTCAAGGGCGCGGTGCGCCGCGCCCGCCGCCAGGAACAGCGCGCCCTGGCCGACCAGGGCAACAGCGCGGGCATCCGCCTGCCCTATGACCGCGGGGCCAATGCGCTGGCCCCGGCCAAGGCTTCGCGCCAGCTTGTGGCCGCGCTGCTGCAGGACCCGGATGAAATCGCCTATGTGCGCCCGCTGCTCGACCTTGAAACAATCCCGGAACCCGAGATCCGCGCCGCCGTGCAGGCTGTCTATGCCTGCGCCGACGCGCACCAGCCGGTCAACGTCACGGCGCTGCACAGCATGCTGGACGACGAAAAAGCCCTCGGGCTTATCGTGCAGGTCCAGGCGGAAAACAGCGGCCAGCGCCTTGTGCGGCAGGATATCGACATGTATCTCGAACGCCTGCGCCGCGCCACCCCCAAGAGCAGCCGCGCCGCCGGTACCGACGACGACAGCTTCCGGCAGCTGTTCGCCTCCATCGCGTCGGACAAGCACGCGCCGGAAGAAGACTGAAAACCATCCCCCGCGCCGGGGCGTTTGCCCGCGGCCGTGCATATCATATTGAATCGGGCCTCGGCCCCCAAAAAGGAGATTGTACTTATGGCAGAAAAGAAAGACCCCATCCGCTCCCTGATCGACCAGGGCCGCCGCGCCGGCAAGCTCAGCAACAGCGAGATCAGCGACGTCATGGAGGAGAGCGGCCACGGCCTGGACGTCGAACAGATGGAAAAGCTGTATGAAGAACTGGAGAGCAGCGGCATTGAAGTTGTGGACGACGACCCGCTCGCCGGTGTCAGCGACGCCGCCCTGACCGAAGACACGGTCGACGACTTCGAGGACGCGCTGTCCAGCGAGGGCGTCACCATCGACGACCCGGTCAAGGTCTACCTGAAAGAGATCGGCCGCGTGCCGCTGCTTACCCCCGACGAGGAGGTCGAGCTCGCGCTGGCCATCCAGAACGGCGGGCCCGAAGGCGAGCGCGCCAAGCAGCGCCTGAGCGAAGCCAACCTGCGCCTGGTCGTCTCCATCGCCAAGCGCTATGTCGGCCGCGGCATGCAGTTCCTGGACCTCATCCAGGAGGGCAACCTCGGCCTCATCAAGGCGGTCGAAAAGTTTGACCACACCAAGGGCTTCAAGTTCTCGACCTACGCTACCTGGTGGATTCGCCAGGCCATCACCCGCGCCATTGCCGACCAGGCCCGCACCATCCGCATCCCGGTGCATATGGTCGAGACCATCAACAAGGTCAAGAAGGTCTCCAGCCAGCTGCTGCACGAAAACGGCCACGAACCCGGCGCCGAGGAGATCGCCGAGCGCCTGGACATGCCGGTGGACAAAGTCCGCGAGATCATGCGCGTGGCGCAGGAGCCGGTCAGCCTGGAAACGCCCATCGGCGAGGAGGAGGACAGCCATCTCGGCGACTTCATCCCCGACGACGAAGCCCCGGTCCCGGCCGAAGCCGCCAGCCAGACCCTGCTCAAGGAGCAGCTGGCCGAAGTGCTCAAGACGCTGACCCCGCGTGAAGAGAAGGTCCTGCGCCTGCGTTTCGGTCTGGAGGACGGCCGCCCCCGCACGCTGGAGGAGGTCGGCAAGGAGTTCAACGTCACCCGTGAACGCATCCGCCAGATCGAAGCCAAGGCCCTGCGCAAGCTGCGCCACCCCAGCCGCAGCAAGAAACTGCGCGATTTCCTTGACTGATCTGTTTTGCTTATCCCACCGCCGTGCGCCCGCCAGCCGGGCGCACGGCCTTTTTCACCTTTTTTCAGCTGCGGAGGGAACCCCATGCCGAATGATTTTACGCTGCGCCCCTATGCGCCGTCCGACTGCCCGGCGCTGGCGGCCCTGTTTTATGATACCGTGCACACGGTGGCCGCCGCCGATTACACCCCCGCCCAGCTCGACGCCTGGGCTGACGGCCGCCCCGACCTGGCGGCCTGGGACGCCTCCTTCCGCGCCCACCGCACGCTGGTCGCGGTGGAAGGGCGGACGATCGTCGGCTTTGCCGACCTCGCGGCGGAACAGGGCTACCTCGACCGCCTTTATGTGCATAAAGACCGCCAGCGCCGCGGTGTGGCGTCCGCTTTGTGCGCCGAACTGGAAGCCGCCTGCCCGGCGCCGCGCATCACCACCCACGCCTCGCGCACGGCGCGGCCGTTTTTCGAGCGCCGCGGCTACCGCGTGCTGCGCGCGCAGACCGTGGTCCGCCATGGCGTGACGCTTGAAAATTTTGTGATGGAAAAATGGCTGCCGCCCCGCTGAACGCAGAAAACCGCGGTTGTCAAGAGCACGTCTGCACAAACTATGCCCGCCGCTTCTGGGCAAAATGACGGGATAGCCGCGCTTGTGCGGTTTGTCAAGCCCGGCGGGCAGGTGGAAAACCGTCAAACTGCCGAATTTTATCACACGGGGCCGGGCGTTCGATAAAATGCGGCAAAACGGCGCGCAAATGTAAAAAATGCGATTCATCGGCCAGGAATCACAAAAAATGCTTGACAAGCGCCCGCGCATGCGGTATACTGACCAAGTATCACAAAAATGGAATAGAGCGCCCTAAAGGGCATGCGCCGCCCCGTCTGCCGCCAAAACTTTGTGAAAAGTGACGAAGATGGCAGCCGCGGCAGCGCGCCCTATGGTCGGCTTTGTCAAACTTTACGGAATAGGAGTGGTCGCATTTTATGGTAAAGGTCAAGCCCGTACACAATGGCCGCACGACCAGAATGAGCTTTTCCAAGATCAACGAAGTGATCGGGATGCCCAATCTGATCGAGATCCAGAAAAACTCGTACAACTGGTTCCTGGAGGAGGGCCTGCACGAGGTTTTCCACGACATCGCCGCCATTGAGGACTATACCGGCAACCTGATGCTGGAGTTCATCGATTACCGCCTGGACAACCATCCCAAGTATACCATTAAGGAATGCAAGGAGCGCGACGCCACCTATGCCGCGCCCCTGTATGTCACGGCGCGCCTGATCAACAAGCAGACCGGCGAAGTTAAGGAGCAGGAGATCTTCATGGGCGACTTCCCGCTCATGACCGATTCCGGTACCTTTATTTCCAACGGCGCCGAGCGCGTCATCGTCAGCCAGCTTGTGCGTTCCCCCGGCGTGTTCTATGCCTCCACCAAGGACCGCGCGGGCAAGGACCTGTTCACCGCGACCATGAACCCCAACCGCGGCGCCTGGCTGGAATATGAGACCGACTCCTCCGATGTGTTCTATGTCCGCATCGACAAGAACCGTAAGCTGCCGGTCACGACGCTGCTGCGCGCGCTCGGCCTTTCCACCGACGACCAGCTCCGCCAGTTCTTCGGCGAAAACGAGCCCAAGATCGTCGCCACGCTGGAAAAGGACATCACCCACAACACCGAGGAAGGTCTGCTGGAATGCTACCGCAAGCTGCGCCCGGGCGAACCCCCCACGGTGGAAAACTCCCGCAGCCACATCAACGCCCTCTTCTTTGACCCCCGCCGCTATGACCTGGCCCGCTTCGGCCGGTTCAAGATGAACAACAAGCTGGCGCTGGCCCGCCGCATTGCCGGCTACAAGGCCGCCGCCGACGTGGTCGCGCCCCTCACCGGCGAACTGCTGGTGGCCCGCGGCGAAAA
>DWXD01000023.1 GCA_019119365.1 Candidatus Gemmiger stercoripullorum
CAGGCCACCAAGGACGCCGGGCGCATTGCCGGGCTCAACGTCCGCCGCATCATCAACGAACCCACCGCTGCCGCGCTGGCCTACGGGCTGGACAACGGCAAGGCGCAGACGGTCATGGTCTACGACCTCGGCGGCGGCACCTTCGACGTCTCGCTGATCGAAATCGGGGACGACATCGTTCAGGTGCTCGCCACCTGCGGCGACAACCACCTCGGCGGCGACGATTTTGACGAGCGCATCGCCCGCTGGCTGACCGATAATTTCGAAGCCGAGCAGGGGATCGACCTCACCCGCGACCCGGTCGCCATGCAGCGCATCCGGGAGGAAGCCGAAAAAGCCAAAAAGGAACTGTCCAGCGCGCGCCAGGCCGAGATCAACCTGCCGTTCATCTCGGCCGGTCCTTCGGGGCCGCTGCACATGCAGGCCACGCTGACCCGCGCCGCGTTTGATGAAATGACCGCCGACCTCATCGAACGCACGGCGCTGCCGGTCAAAAACGCACTGCGGGACGCCGGGCTTGCCGCCAACGATCTGGACCAGGTGCTGCTCGTCGGCGGGTCCACCCGCATCCCGGCCGTACAGGCCAAGGTGCTGCGCATGGTCGACCTCGAACCTTCCAAAACGCTCAACCCGGATGAATGCGTCGCGCTGGGCGCAGCCGTGCAGGGCGGGCGGCTGGGCGGTGAGATGCTGGCCGCGGGCGGCGAGGGCCTGCTGCTCATGGACGTCACCCCGCTCACGCTGTCCATCGAGACGGTCGGCGGCGTCGCCACCCACCTGATCGAGCGCAACTCCACCATCCCCACCCGTTTTTCCAAGATATTCACGACCGCCGCCCCGTTCCAGTCCACCGTCGAGATCAAGGTACTGCAGGGCGAGCGGGAGTTTGCCAAAGACAACAAGCTGCTCGGCACCTTCACGCTGCGCGGCATCAAGCGCGCTTGGGCGGGCGTGCCGCAGATCGAAGTCACGTTTGACATCGACGCCAACGGCATCGTCACGGTCAGCGCCAGGGATCTTGAAACCGGCAAGCAGCAGAGCATCACGATCACCGGCACCTCCAATTTAAGCGAGGAGGAGATCCAGCGCGCCATGCGCGACGCCGCGGCCTACGCCAGCCAGGACGCCGAGAAAAAAGCGGCCGTCGAAGCGCTCAACGCCGCCGAAAGCACAATGTACCGCGTCAATACGGCGCTGGGCAGCAAGGCGGGCAAAGCGCTGGACCGCGAGCACAAAAACCCCATCAAGGAAGCCGAGCGCGCGCTGGAAAAACAGGCGCGCCACAAAAAGCCGGAAAAGATGACGCCGGAGGACACCAAAGCCCTTGTCGCCGCGCGCGAAGCGCTCGAATCCGTCGCCGCGCCCCTGCTCGCCGCCTGGGAGGCCGAGCAGCGCGGCACGCCAAACCCGTAACATACACATTTCACGCCATAGCTCTGCGGGGCCGCCCCGCGCAAAAGGCGCGCTGTCCAAACGGACGGCGCGCCTTTTGCGGTGAAATATTTCTTACAGATAACTCGGCTCTTCATGCCGTTGCCCGGCCAGCTCGGGGTGGTCGAGCACCGCCCCCGCGCCCAGCGCCACGCAGTCCAGCGGCGATTCGGCGATGCGCACTTCGATGCCGGTCTCGTTCTGGATCAGCGTGTCCAGCCCGCGCAGCAACGCGCCGCCGCCGGAAAGCGTGATCCCTTTGTCGATGATGTCGCTCGAAAGTTCGGGCGGCGTACATTCCAGCGTGTCCTTGATCGCATCCACAATGCGCAGCAGGCATTCGTTCATCGCCTCGCGCACTTCCTCGGAGCGGATCAGGATGTCTTTGGGCAGGCCATCCACCAGGTTGCGGCCTTTGATCTCCATGCTGGTCTCGGGGTCCTGCGGGCAGGCGGAGCCGATCTCCAGTTTGATCTGCTCGGCCGTGCGTTCGCCCACCAGCAGGTTGTACTTGCGCTTGATGTAGGCGATGATGCTCGCATCCAGCGCGTCCCCGGCGCAGCGCACGCTGCGGCTGGCCACAATGCCGGACAGGCTGATGACGGCCACCTCGGCCGTGCCGCCGCCGATATCCACGATCATGCTGCCCACCGGGTCGGTCGTGGGCAGCCCGGCGCCGATGGCCGCGGCCATCGGTTCCTCAATGACCGTCACCTGCCGCGCGCCCGCGCGGGCGGCGGCCTGGCGCACGGCGCGGCGCTCGACCTCGGTCACGCCGCTCGGCACGCAGATGACCACGCGCGGGCGGGCGAACCACCTGCGCCCGCAGGCCTGGCGGATAAAGCTCTGCAGCATCGCGGCCGTGATGTCAAAGTCGGCAATGACGCCGTCTTTCAGCGGCCGCACCGCCACAATGGACCCCGGAGCCCGGCCGATGACCGCCTTGGCCTCGTGCCCAACGCAGCGCACGCGCAGCTCCTCGGTGCGGGTGTCCACAGCCACCACGCTCGGTTCGCGCATGATGATGCCGCGTCCTTTCATGTACACCAGGGTGTTGGCGGTCCCCAGGTCAATGCCGATGTCTTTGGAAAACATGTTGTGCAGTCCCTCGCTGATACGGTGAAATAATCGGGTCAGAAAATTTGCCATCTTCGTCTCCTTTGCGCCGTGCCCGGCGCAAAGCGTCACAGCGGCAGAAATTCCTTCAGCAGCTGTGCCGTGCGGCGGACCGGCAGGCCCATAATGTTGTAGTAGCATCCCTCAATGCCGCTGCACCACAGCGCCGCGTGCCCCTGGATCGCATAGGCCCCGGCCTTGTCGTAGGGCTCGGGCGTGCGCACATAGGCAAGCAGGTCGTCCTCCGCAATGGGGTCAAAATGGACGACCGTCGTCTCCACGGCTGCGGCGGCCTGCCCGCGGCAGCACACGCACACGCCGGTGTATACCCTGTGCGCACGGCCGGACAGCGCCCGCAGCATGCGCGCGGCGTCCTCTTCGTCATGCGGTTTGCCGAACACCTGCCCGCCGCAGTCGACGACCGTATCGCAGCCCAGCACCACATCGTCCGGGTACAGCGCGGCGACGTCCTTTGCCTTGGCGGTGGCCAGCGCCAGCGCCAGGTGCGCCGGGTCCGGCGCCAGAATGCTCTCTTCGTTCACATGGCTCACACGCACTGTGAAATCATGCGTGATCAGCCCCAGCAGCTCCCGGCGGCGGGGGCTGCCGGATGCAAGCAGCAAAGACATGGGATGTGTCCTTTCGTTGTTCATTATAGCGCCGCCGCAGGGCGAACGCTGGCGAAAAAGGCGGCCCGGGGCAGGAAAGTCACTGCTTTCCGGTCGAACCGAACCCGCCCGCGCCCCGCGCGGTGTCAGAAAGTTGCGCGCTTTCCACAAAAGCGGCCTGCCACACCGGCGCGATGCACAGCTGCGCAATGCGCTCGCCGGGCTGGATCGTATACGGTTCGGCGCTCTGGTTGATCAGCCCGACCTTGACCTCACCGCGGTAATCGCTGTCGATCACCCCCACACAGTTGGGCAGGGTCAGCCCGTGCTTGATGGCCAGCCCGCTGCGGGCATACAGCAGCGCCACGCAGTTGGCGTCGGGCAGTTCGATGGCCAGCCCGGTGGGGATCATGGCCCGCTGGCCGGGCTGCAGGGT
>DWXD01000024.1 GCA_019119365.1 Candidatus Gemmiger stercoripullorum
TCTCAAAACGCAGCCTCCGGGCCGAGCCAATGGCCCGGCCCGGGGTTGCTTATATGCACCATTAGCTCAGCTGGTAGAGCAACTGACTCTTAATCAGTGGGTCCTGGGTTCGAGTCCCCGATGGTGCACCAAAAAGGTCCCCAGCCGAATGGCTGGGGACTTTTTGCTGCACCATCCCCTTCGGGGCGGCTTCAGCGTTCGCGCAGGCGCTCCGCTTCAGCTCGCGGGGACCGGTCGCTAAAAACGCTCCGCAGGAGCGTTTTCTTAACGCACCCGCTGATGGTGCACCAAGATAAGCCCTACGGAAGCGTGGGGCTTATTTTTTTGCATCACGCCCCGGGAAAGCAGGCGTTCGTGCACCATCGGGGACGAGAACAGCTCGTGCCGGCCGTCCCACGTCCCGGCTGGCAAAAACGCCCCTGCGGGGCGTTTTTAGAGCGCGGGAGAGTCCCCGATGGTGCAGCAAAAGGTCCTCAGCCATTCGGCTGAGGACCTTTTGCTGCACCATCCCCTTCGGGGCGGCTTCAGCGTTCGCGCAAGCGCTCCGCTTCAGCTCGCGGGGACCGGTCGCTAAAAACGCTCCGCAGGAGCGTTTTCTTAACGCGCCCGCTGATGGTGCACCAGAAACAGCCTTACGGAAGCGTAGGGCTGTTTTTGGTTGCGTCGTCCCGGGATATTGCGGACGGAAGGCGCACCATCCCCTTCGGGGCGGCTTCAGCGTTCGCGCAGGCGCTTTGCTTCAGCGCGCGGGCAAGGCGCTGGAATCACCCAATAAAGCCCAGCTTTACAGCTGGGCTTTAAATTTTTCAATATTGCAATCACACAGAATTCCGTATTAACACCAAAGCACATGCAACGGACGTGGAGCGGTGCTGCGCCGGAATACACGCACAAAAAATCCTGCGTTACAGAATGCCCCGCACGGCGGCTTCGTCGGGCACGCTGTTGATGCCGCCGTGGGTCTGGGTGGAAAGGCTGGCGGCGCAGCATGCAAAGCGGGTGATGGCGCGCAGTTCCCCGGCGGTCAGCTCCGCCGGGCTGCGCCCGGCTTTCAGGCAGGGCAGCAGCTGGCTCATCGCGCTGCCGCCAAAGATATCGCCCGCGCCGGTTGTGTCGACGACGCGGATGCCCGCCGGGCTTTCCACCGCGGCGCTGGCCCCGGCGTTGGCGGTAAAGCAGCCCTTGGGGCCCAGTGTCGCATAGACCAGCTGCACGCCGTATTCGGCCAGCAGCTTCTGCGCGCCCGCTTCGGGCGCAAGGCCCCACAAAAAGTCGATCTCTTCGTCGCTGATCTTGACGACGTCGGCCTGGCGCAGCCCCCATTCGATCTGCTGTTTGGCGTCGGCCTCGCTTTCCCACAGCGGTTTGCGCAGGTTGGGGTCAAAGCTGATGAGCTTGCCTTTTTCCTTTGCGTAGGCCACGGCCTGCTGCGTGGCCGCGCGGGCGGGCTCGCCGGTCAGGCTCAAGGTTCCGAAATGGAACACCCGCGCTTCGTCGATGAGGGCTTTGTCCACCTCCTCCGGCGTCAGGCAGGTGTCGGCGCCGGGCTTGCGCGCAAAGCTGAACTCCCGGTTGCCGGTGGCGTCCAGCGTTACAAAGGCCAGCGTTGTGAACACGGCCGGGTCGGCCACGACGCCGCGCGTCTCGATGCCTTTTTCGGCCGCCGTGCGCACCAGCAGCCGGCCGAAACTGTCCGCCCCCACTTTGCCGAGCAGCGCGGTCCGGCAGCCGTATTTCTGCAGCGCGGCCAAAAAGTTGCCCGGCGCGCCGCCCGGCTGGGCCTGCAGCGCGGGGTAGCCTGCGGCGTCGGTGGAGATGGGGGCAAAGTCGATGAGCAGTTCGCCTAAAGCGACAACATCCAACATAAACGGGTCCCTCCTGTGGTTTGGTGGGGTGTGGGCGGCAATCAGGCCTGCGGCTGCGGGGCGCTGTCCCGCGTGGTGCCGCCGGGCTGGTAGCGCACCGGCAGGCAGATGAGCGGCGGCAGGCCGGTGAAATCGTTCGAGAGCACCATGCTGACGGCGGTCTCGGCAATATCGGCGGTCGGCTGCACGATGGTGGAACAGATAAAGTCCTGGTCGCCAAACATGCGGATGCCGTCAAAGCCGATGACCTGTATATCCTCCGGCACGCGCAGGCCGAGCCGCCGCAGCAGCCTGACGACCTGCCAGGCCAGCAGGTCGTTGCCGCAGAACAGCCCGTCCAGCGGCTGGCCGGCGTACAGGATGTTCTTTTTTAAGAACACCTCAAACACCGACAGCGGCGAACCGTCCGGCAGGTTGCAGACCTCGAACGGCAGGCCCAGCTCCATGCAGCCGCTGACAAAGCCGTCCTTGCGCTTGCTCGGTTCGTTGATCAGCGAAGAGCCGATGCGCAGGCAGGCCAGCCGCTTGCAGCCCAGTTCGGCCAGCTTCTGCGCGGCCAGGCGGCCGCCGCCGAAGTTGTCCGACGCGATGCAGGGCACGTCGACGCTGAAAAAGCGGTCGATCGTGACAAACGGGATACCGGCCGGGATCTGAAGATCGGGCGTGTAGGTCAGGGCGATGATGCCGTCAGCCTGGTTGCGGCGCACCATGCGGATAAACTCCTGCTCGCGGTCGCTGTCGCGCCCGGTGAAGCAGAGCATCATTTTATAGCCGCGCTTTTCCAGCGCCAGGTTGATGTACTGGGTCAGCAGCGCGAAAAACGGGGTGGTGGTGTCGGGGATGATGAGCGCGATAAAGCCGCTGCGGCTGCTTTTGAGCGCCTTGGCGCTGGGGTTGACCTGGTAATCCAGCTTTTTGACGGCGGCTTCCACCTTTAAGCGGTACTGCTCGCCCACCGGCTGGCCGTTGATGACCTTGGACACGGTGCCCAGGGCCACCCCAGCCTCGCGGGCGACGTCGCTCATGGTGGCGGCCTGTTTGCTGCGCATGGGGGACCTCCTTTGGAAAACGTGCGGCGCGGCCGCCGCGCCCTTATACGGGGCGCGGGATAACGGGCGGCGGCGCGCCTGGCTGGGTTTGCTGTTATTGTAGCACGTTCTTCGTGAAATGTAAATAGAATTCATGAAAATGTTTTTGCTCTTCATGAAACGTGTTCGCGCGTTTTCGCGCCGGAACCTCCGCCGCGCCCTTGTTGAAATTGCTGAATCAGACAAGGCTGCTTTGTGCAACCCGACAAAACCGCGGCGCAAACGCAAATTTTTGAAGTTTTTCTATTGACGAACGGGGCGAGACGTGGTATTTTGATTTCACAGAAAGCGTGAAACGATTCACGAACACAACGAACCGCTTGCGCGCTTGTCCGTCCCTGGGGTGCTTCCCGAAAATCCCCGGCGCTTTTGATGGATCGGATGCACCCTGACCCCGCACTGCTTTATAAAGGAGGAGATCGCATGAGCAACGCTCCGGCGGCCGCCAAGGCAAAACCGGGCAAAGACCCGGCCCTCGTGCACCGCAAGCCGCTGAAAACGCGGCTGAAAGAAAACTGGCAGCTGTATCTTCTGCTGCTGATCCCGGTCATCATCACCATTGTGTACAAGTACGGCCCCATGTACGGCATCCAGATCGCCTTCCGCGATTTCAAGGCCAGCCGCGGCATCTGGGGCAGCGAGTGGGTCGGTCTCGAATGGTTCGAGCGGTTCTTCTCCTCGCCCAACTGCGGCCGCATGATCGTCAACACGGTGCTCATCAGCCTGTACAGCCTGCTGTGGAGCTTCCCGGTGCCGATCATCCTGGCGCTGGCGCTCAACCAGCTGCGCTACTGGATGCAGTTTGTGGACGATACCACCTGCTACCCCATCGACTGCGTGTTCACCGCCGAGGAACTCGATGCCATCGACCGCTACCGTGTCGACTTTGAGGGCTTTGTGGCCGAGCAGGAGGCTGCCTGGCTGCGCGACGGCGGCATCACCGACGAGACCTGGGCCGCCTATAAGGAAAACCTCAACAGCTACGGCATGGACAAGCTGCTGGAAGCCTACCAGAGCGCCTATGACCGCTATGCCGAGACCGCGGGCGCGCAGGAAAGCGCCGCCCCGGCCGCCCCCGCCACGGCCGAAACCGCCGAATAACCCCCTTGCAGCCATGGCCGGCGCCCTGCGGGGCGCTGGCCTTTGGGGGATTAACCAAAAGAAAAAACCAAAAAAGCGAGGAATCCCTTATGCCGCGCTATCTTTCCAAACTGGAGACCGCCCGCGAATTTGAGCGCAAGGAGGCCGCCCGCATCCCGGCGGCCAGCCGCCCGGCCTTTCACCTGTCGCCCGTTGTCGGGTGGATGAACGACCCCAACGGCTTTAGCTATTACGGCGGCCGCTACCACCTGTTTTACCAGTACCACCCCTACAACACGGTCTGGGGCCCCATGCACTGGGGCCACGCCGCCAGCGCCGACCTGCTGCACTGGGACTATCTGCCCTGCGCCCTCGCGCCGGACACCGCCGCCGATGCGGCCGGGTGCTTTTCCGGCAGCGCCATCCCGCTGCCGGACGGCGAGCTGCTGCTGCTGTACACCGGCGTGCAGCCCGCCGCCACCGGCCACAAGGAGCTGCAGGCCCAGTGCGTGGCCGTGGGCGACGGCCGCGATTTCGCCAAGGACGCCGCCAACCCGGTCATCCCCGCCGGCATGCTGCCGGAGGGCTTCTGCGCCGCCGATTTCCGCGACCCGAAGATCTGGGCCGAAAACGGAACCTACTACTGCGTGGCGGCGTCCCGCCACAAAACCGAGCAGGGCAGCATCCTGCTGTTTGAAAGCCCGGACGGCCACAACTGGCAATATGTGACCGTGCTGGATGCCAGCCGCGGCGCGCTGGGCAAAATGTGGGAATGCCCGGATTTCTTCGCGCTGGACGGCGCGCAGGTGCTGCTCGTCAGCCCGCAGGAGATGCGCGCCACCGCCGACGGCGAGTTCCACGCCGGGGACAACACGATGGCCCTGCTGGGCCGCTACGACCCCGCCACCCACGCCTTTGCCCGCCAGAGCGTGCAGGCGGTCGACTACGGGCTTGATTTTTACGCCCCGCAGACAACGCTTTCCCCCGACGGCCGCCGCATCCTGGTGGCCTGGATGCAGAGCTGGGCCACCGCGCCGGTCAACCCGGCCGCGTGCGAAAAACCGTGGTTCGGCCGCATGACGCTGCCGCGCGAGCTGCATGTGAAGGACGGCCGCCTGTACCAGAACCCCGTGCGGGAGATCGAAACGCTGTGGCGCGAAAAGACCGCGCTGACCGGCGTGACGGTGGAGGGCCGCGCCGCGCTGCCGGGCATCCACGGCCGCAGCCTGGACCTGACCGTGCGGGTGGACGCCGCCGCCAGCCCGGCCTGCCGCCGTTTCACGCTGCGCTTTGCCGAAGACGAAGCCCTGTACAACGAGATCCGCTGCGACCTCGACCGCGGCGAGCTGGCCTTCGACCGCAGCCACGGCGGCAGCCGCCGCGACGCGCCCCACACCCGGCACATCAAGGCCGCGCCCAAAGACGGCGTGCTGACGCTGCGCCTGATCCTGGACAAAGACTGCGCCGAGCTCTTTGTCAACGACGGCGAGCGCGCGCTCTCCGCCGTGCTGGACACCCCGCCCGAAGCCGAGGCCCTCACCTTCACCGCCGAAGGCGGCCCGGTCCGCCTCGACGTGGTGCAGCACCGTCTGGCATAAAACGCCCTGAACAGATAAAATCCCCCGGCCGCGCAGCAGTGCGCGGCCGGGGGATTTTGCAAACGGGAAAAAGGGGGAACGCGGGTGGTCACTCCGCCGTCTGCGCGCGCAGCCAGGCGAAGGCCTGGCCCAGGCACCGGAAGGGGTCGCCGTCCCAGGTCTCCTGCTCCACAAAGCCGTAGGGGACCTGCGTTTCGCGGCAGGCGCGCAGCGCGGCGTCCCAGGGGATGACGCCGCTGCCTGCGGGCGTCAGCGTATCGCCTGCGGGGCCGGGGCGGTAATCCTTGAAATGTACCATACACACGCGGCCGGCCCAGCGGCGCAGGGCGGCCTCCGGCGCAAGGCCCGCGCGGTAAGCGTGGTACAGGTCCAGGCACAGCGCGCCGCCGTGCCAGCGCTGCATCAGAACATCCACCGGGCACACGCCGTCCGCCGCCGCAAAGTCCTCCGCCCGCGGGTGGAAGCAGAGCTTGAGCCCTTCGGGCGCAAGGCGCTGCTCGAGCCGTTCCAGCTGCCGCACGAATTCCGCCAGCCCGGCGGGGCCCGCGCATTCGGGCGGGATGCGGCTCACGCACACCCACTCGCCGCCGCTCAGGCGGTTGAGCCGGATGAAATAGTCCAGCCGCGCCTGCACCACCTCGAAGAGGTCCTGCGTGGAGACCGAGCGGATGCCCCGGCGCTCCATCTCCCGCACGATGACCTCGGGCGGGACGGAAAAATCGATCCACTGCAGCTGCACCGTCGTGCAGCCCATGCGGGCCGTCTCGGCCATCACCTGCGCCACGCCCTCCGGCGTGGAAAGCAGCGGACGGAAACTGGAAATCTGGATACCGGGGATCATGGAAACACACCTCCCGCCGCGGCGGCTGGGACACATGCGCGGCCGCTGTGACACAAAAATCGCACTTTGTACAAATAATACAATGAAAATTTGTCGCCTGCAAGAAAATTCAGAAAAATGTTACAAAAAGCGGCCGCAAACATCCGTTGTACGCCGCACAGCGCTGTGCTATAGTTAAAGTAGCGACCCGGGCCCGGCCCCCGTGCGCCGCGCCGTTTCCGGCTTTTGCGCGCCCGGCCGCCCGACACGAAAAGGAGTTGACCGCCCATGAAAGAAAACATCAAGATCTCCGGCTTTGCGGACGAGATCAGCCAGGACTTTGAGACCCAGCTGAAGACCGTCACCGAACTGGGGATGCACTACATTTCGCTGCGCTCGGCCGACGGCAAAAACGTGGCCGACTACACCGCCGCGGAAGCGGAAGAAAAGCTGCTGCCGCGCCTGAAAGCCTACGGCGTCGGCGTGTCCTCGCTGGGGTCGCCGATCGGCAAGATCCCGGTCAACGACGAGGAAGCCTTTGCGCAGGACTGCCGGAAGCTCGAGGAGCTGTGCCGGATGTGCAAGGTGTTCGACTGCCGCTACATCCGCATCTTCAGCTTCTACATCCCCGAGGCCGAGGACCCCGAAACCTACCACGACGCCGTTGTGGCCAAGCTGCGCCGCTATGACGAGATCGCGCAGAAATACGGCGTCGTGCTGCTGCACGAAAACGAAAAAGGCATTTACGGCGACGTTGGCAGCCGCTGCAAAAAGATCTTTGACGCGCTGGCCAGCCCGCATTTCCGCGCCGCGTTCGACTTTGCCAACTTTGTCCAGTGCGGCGAGGATACCGCCGCCTGCTGGGACCTGCTCGCCCCCTACATCGAGTACATTCACATCAAGGACGCCGTCACCACCGGCAAGGAGAACGTGCTGTGCGGCACCGGCGAAGGCAAGATCGCCCAGCTGCTGGCCCGCGCCATCCGCGACGAAGGCTACGAGGGCTTCCTGACGCTGGAACCCCACCTTGTTCTGTTTGAATCGCTCAGCGCGCTCGAAGTCGAAGAAGCGCACAACGTCATCCGCAAGAACAAGGCCCGCAATGGCGCCGAAGGCTACGCAATGCAGTACCACGCGCTGGTGGATATCCTCAACGCCATCTGAACCGGTGCAGACCCAGGAACCCGGCGCCCCGGCGGGCCTGCCTGCCCGCGGCGCCGCACGATACAACACAAACACCCCAAAAGGAGAGAAAGCTTTATGGAAAAGATCAAATTAGGCATCATCGGCGTCGGCGCCCAGGGCGGCGCGTATGCCGGCTTCCTCACCGGCCGCGGCGGCATGCCCGGCATGCCCCCGGCCCCGCAGCCGGAGCATATGGAGCTTGGCGCGCTGTGCGACATCGACCCCGAAAAGGAGAAGATGTGCAAGGAAAAATACCCCGAATTTCCGTTCTTCAAGGACTGGAAGGAAATGGTCGATTCCGGCAAGGTGGACGCCGTCGTCACGACGGTGCCGCACTATCTGCACCACGAGATCGCGATCTACTGCCTGGAGCACGGCATGAACGTCCTGGTCGAAAAGCCGGCCGGCGTGCGCGCCAAGGACGTCATGGCCATGAACAAGTGCGCGGCCGAACACCCGGACGTCGCGTTCGGCATCATGTTCAACCAGCGCACCAACAAGCTCTACCAGAAGATCAAGGAAATCGTCGCTTCCGGCGAGCTCGGCGAGATCCGCCGCTCCAACTGGATCATCAACACCTGGTGGCGTCCCGACAGCTACTATCAGCAGAGCGAATGGCGCGCCACCTGGGGCGGCGAAGGCGGCGGCGTCCTGGTCAACCAGGCCCCGCATCAGCTCGACCTGTGGCAGTGGATCTGCGGCATCCCCAAGACCGTGTACGCCAAGTGCCTGTGCGGCTGCCACCGCAAGATCGACGTCGAGAACGACGTCACCATCGTCACGACCTATGAAAACGGCGCGACCGGCAGCTTCATCACCTGCACCCACGACGCCATCGGCACCGACCGCCTCGAGATCGACCTCGACAAGGGCAAGATCGTGGTCGAAGATTCCAAGAAGGCCACGATCTACCGCATGAAGAAGAGCGAGGCCGAGATGAACGACACCATGAGCATGATGGAAGTCGCCATGCTCACGATGGGCAACTCTGCGGGCGGCGGCCTGTACGACATTGAGGAGTTCGAGAACACCGACGGCTGGGGCGTGCAGCATGTCACCGTCATGGAAAACTTTGCCCAGCACATCCTGACCGGCAGCCCGCTGCTGGCCCCGGGTTCGGACGGCATCAACGGCGTCAACCTGGCCAACGCGACCCAGCTTTCCAGCTGGCTGGGCAAGGAAGTCGACAACCCTGTTGACCCCGAGCTCTATGCGGCGGAACTGAACAAGCGCATCGCGGCCGAGGGCAAGTTCCCCGTGCGCGAATAACGCGGACAAACTGTAACGGCGCCCCGGGGCGCGCCCTGCCATAAGGCGCGCCCCGCCCTGCGCCGCCGGAGGCGAAACAAACCATGAAAAAAGCAGCAGTGATCGGCCTGGGCGACATTGCCCCCATCCATCTGGCCGCCATCACGGCCAACCCGGAGATCACCCTGGGCGCGCTGTGTGACACGGACCCCGAAAAGCGGGCGATGTGCGAAGAAAAGTACCCCGGCGTCCCCTTTTATACCGACTATCAGGAGATGGTGCGGGCGGAAAGACCCGACTGCGTCCATGTCTGCCTGCCGCACTGGCTGCACTATCCGGTGTCGGCCTGGTGCGCCGGGCAGGGCGTCCACGTCTTCTGCGAAAAACCCGTCGCCCTCAACGAAGCGCAGGGCCGGGAGTTCGTGGCGCTTGAAGCCGCCCACCCGGAGCTGCACATTGGCATCTGCCTGCAGAACCGTCTCAATGAATCGGTCGAGATGCTCAAGGGCATCATCGACAGCGGCGAGTACGGCGCGGTCACGGCCACCAAGGGCATCGTGCCCTGGTACCGCCCCAAATCCTACTACGACGTCAAACCCTGGCGCGGCCGGTGGGAGACGGCGGGCGGCGGCTGCATGATCAACCAGAGCGTGCACACGCTGGATCTTCTGTACTTCCTGGGCGGGGACATCGCTTCGCTCAAGGCCAGCGTCACCCAGCTGCTCGACTACGGCATCGAGGTGGAGGACACCGTCGCCGTGCGCCTGCACTATGCCGGCGGCGCGGCGGGGCTGTTCATGGCCACCAACGCCAACTACCAGAACGAGAGCGTGCAGATCGGCGTGCAGCTGGAGAAGGCGAACTTCGCCATCATGGACAGCGTGCTGTACAAAGTCGCGCCGGACGGCGAGCGCACCCGCCTGTGCGAGGATGCCAAAATGCCCGGCACCAAGTTCTACTACGGCGCGTCCCACGCCAAGCTGATTGCAAAATTCTACCGCGCCATCGAACAAAACACCGATGATTACATCCATGTGCGCGATGCGCTGATGAGCATCCGCCTGATCGACGCGGTCCAGAAAGCAGGCCGCACCGGCGAAACGGTGCGCCTGTGAACCCCTGTTTTGAAAGGAGCATGATCGTATGAAAAAAGGCCTGATCGGTGTCCAGATGAGCACCATCGCCCCCGCCAAAATGCCAAAATTCGACGCCTTCGAGTCGATGCAGAAGCTGACCGATATCGGCTTCCACTGCATCGAGATCTCCCAGGTGCCCATGACGGCCGAGAACGTTGCGGGCTTCCGCCGTTCCATCGACGAGCTGGGCATGAAGGTCTCCTCCTGCACGGCGTCGGTGTCCCCCATGGTGCCCGGCATGCCCGGCGAGTACCTCTCCAACCCCGACGATTTCAAGAAGATCGTGGAGGATTGCCGCAAGCTGGACTGCGATATGCTGCGCATCGGCATGCTGCCGATGACCTGCATGGGCAGCTACCAGAAGGCGATGGACTTCGCCAAGGAAGCGGACGAGATGGCCGCCAAGCTCAAAGAGGAAGGCATCGACCTGTACTACCACAACCATCATGTGGAGTTTGTCCGCTATGACGGCAAGTATCTGCTGGACATCATCAAGGACAACACCAAGAACATCGGCTTTGAGCTGGACACCCACTGGATTCACCGCGGCGGCGAGGAGCCGGTCTCCTTCATCAAGAAGTACGCCGGGCGCATCCGCCTGCTGCACCTCAAGGACTACCGCATCGGCGAAGTGCAGATGCCGCAGGGCGAGTTCAACGCCAAGACCTTTATGGATGCGTTCAACGGCATCGTGCAGTTTGCCGAAGTGGGCGAAGGCACGCTGCCGATCAAGGACTGCATCGAAGCCGGCCTTGCGGGCGGCAGCGAGTACTTCCTGATCGAGCAGGACGACTGCTATGGCCGCGACCCGTTCGACAGCCTCAAGATCAGCCACGACAACCTCGTCAAGCTGGGCTTCGGCGACTGGTTCGAGGTCTAAAGCCTTACCACCCCCAAAAAATTAAAACGGCCCCGGCCCGCAGAGCCAACGCTCTGCGGGCCGGGGCGCTTTGTTTTGCCCGGTTCGCCTTATTTCAGCCCGCGTTCGCGGTATTCGCGCGGGGTCATGCCTTCAGCTTCGCGGAAGATGCGGTTAAAGCTGCTCTGGCTCTCAAAGCCGGACTCCGCCCAGATCTCGGTCAGGGGGCGGTCGGTGGTCGTGATAAGCTGCTCGGCATAGCTTAAGCGGATGCGGTTGAGATATTCGCGGAAGTTCATCTGCAGCTTGCGGGAGAAAATGTGCGAAAGATAATACTTGTTCACATGCAGCTCGGCGGCCAGGCGGTCCAGCGTCAGCGGCTGCTGGAAATGCTCCCGCACATATTCCAGCAGCCGCCGGGTCAGGTCCATGCTGTCGGCGCCGCGGTTTTCCTGCAGCGCCAGCTGCGGCAGCAGCGCCGCCAGCAGCACGCCCAGCCAGGCCGCGCACAGGTCGCGCTTTTCCCGCACGGCGGTCAGGCGCAGGCGTTCCAGCGCGATGCGCGCGTCCTCCGGCAGACGGTCGCTTTTCAAAAACGCCTGCTGCGGGCAGTATTTCTGCAGCAGCCCGCGCGGGGCCCCGGCCAGCACCGGCGAAAAAATCACGATCAGCAGCCGCCCGTGGCCAACCGGCCGGTAGCCGTGGATCTGCCCGGGAAAGATCAGCGCGCAGTCCCCGGCCGTCACGGTGCGGCTCTCGTCCATCACGGTCGCGTGGAACGAGCCTTCCAGGCAGCACATGAACTCCGCTTCCTCGTGCAGGTGCAGCGGGGAAACGATATCATCGGCCGCAAACGCCCACAGATACCGCCCGCCTTTTTCGTAATAGGGGCTTTCGTTCTCGTCCATCGGCTGCGCCTCCTTTGCCCAAAAGGCCAATTTTTGACTGGTTTTGTTTGCGGAATGATACACATTATAGCCCTCATTCTGGTACAATACAAGGGTGTAATGCCCGGGCGGGCGCCGCCCGGGGCCGTTTTTGCGCAGCACAACAGGAAAGGAAGTACCCCATCATGAAACAACTGCATTTTGACATTGCCGCCAACGCGCAGGTCCCGTTCAACAACCGCGTGGATTTCTGCGTCGGCACCGGCCGCATGGGCCTGGCTTTGCAGAAAGAATATCAGGACGAGCTCGCGCTGGTCCAGCAGGAGATCGGCTTCAAGCACATCCGCGGCCATGGCCTGTTCCATGACGATATGGCCATCTACCAGGAATATGAGGACGAAACCGGCGCCAAACATGCCGAATACAACTTCACCTATCTGGACCGCGTCATGGACGCCTACCGGCGGCTGGGCCTGCGGCCGTTCCTGGAGCTCGGCTTCATGCCCAAAAAGCTCGCCAGCGGCACGCAGACCGTGTTCTACTGGGCCAGCAACGTCACGCCCCCGGCGGACTACGAAGCCTGGTGCGCGCTGGTGCAGGCCACGCTGCGCCACCTGATGGACCGCTACGGCGCGGACGACGTTGTGACCTGGCCGGTCGAGGTCTGGAACGAGCCCAACCTCGAAGTGTTCTGGGAACATGCCGATATGGACGAATATTTCCGCCTGTTTGCCCGCACGTTCCGCGCCGTCAAGGCGGTGGACGAGCGCTTCCAGGTGGGCGGCCCGGCCATCTGCGGTGTGGACGACAAGCGCTGGCTGCGCTGCTTCCTGGAGTTCTGCCGCGCCGAGGGCCTGCGCCCCGACCACATCACCCGCCACCACTATACCATCGAGCCGCCGGAGCGCGACGGCCACTATGGCTACCCCAAGCTGTCCGACCCGGAAACCTGCCTGGCGACGCTGCAGGCCAGCCGCGACATTGTCGACAGCTTTGCGGAGTTCCGCGGCCTGCCCATCCATGTGACCGAGTTCAACACCTCCTACAGCCCCACCACGCCGCTGCACGACACCAACCTCAACGCCGCCTACATCGCCCACCAGCTCTCCCGCCTGGGCGACTGCAACGAGTCTTACTCCTACTGGACCTTCGGCGATGTGTTCGAGGAGAGCGGCGTGCCGTTCACGCCGTTTTACGGCGGCTTCGGCCTGGTGGCCGACCACTGCATCCCCAAGCCGACGTTCTGGACCTTTGCTTTCTTCAAAAAGCTGCAGGGGACCTGCGTGCACCGCTCGCAGCAGGCGGTCGTTGTGCGCGGGGCGGACGGACGCTACCGCGGCGTGGCCTGGAACCCGGCGGAGGGCGGCGGCGAGGCGCTTTCGCTGACCTTTGCGCTGCCGTTTGCCCAGGCGGCCGAAGCCTGCGTGACGACCCAGACCGTCGACGAAGAGACCTGCAACCCGCTGAAAGTCT
Source organism: Candidatus Gemmiger stercoripullorum (assembly GCA_019119365.1). GTDB lineage: Bacteria > Bacillota > Clostridia > Oscillospirales > Ruminococcaceae > Gemmiger > Gemmiger stercoripullorum. Next base: position 13,240 of record DWXD01000024.1, read on the forward strand.
GGCATGACCTGGGCGAGCCTTCCAGCCTGAACCGGGCGCAGATCGACCTGCTGCGGCGCAGCGCCGTGCCTTTTGTGCAAACTGAACGCAAAACGGCCGAAGATAAAAAAGTTTCCGTACAGGTTGCCATCCGCCCGAACGGTGTGGTATATTTTGAAGTAGCCCCTGTGACCGGCGGCGGCGACCGCGGCTACGATTACCGCCGGGTCATGGGCCGGTAAAAACGCCCGCGGCGGGCGAGCGAGGTGAGGCGGATGCGGGAAAAGATCGAACGGGCGCTGCAGCATTGGCTGGACGCAGTGCTCGCACGCATCGACGGCCGCCTGGACAACGTCAGCCTGCGCAGCAAGCTGTACAGCATTTTTGTGTTCTGCGTGCTCTGCCCGCTGGTGCTCACCGACAGCATCGTGATGTGGATGCTCTATGACACCGAGCACAAATCCCGCCAGCAGACGATGGAAAACACCGCCGAGGCGGTCGCCTACGAGCTCAACACCACGATCGACGCCGCCGTGGACCTGGCGCAGATGATCTACCAGAACCGCTATATCAACGAATTTCTGCAGGGGAGCTACCCGACGCCGCTCGACTATTACATCGCCTACAACGACCTGATGGAAGAATCGCTCTATGAGGTCGTGATGGGCAGCAGCGCCTACCAGACCGTCATCTATGCCGACAACCCCGATTTCATCAACGGCGGCTACTTCGCCCGCCTGTCCAGCGTGCAGGGGGAAAGCTGGTACCAGGAATTCAACGACAGCGGCCGCTCCTCGATGGTCACGACCTACTACTACAGCAAGGAGGCCATCGGCTACCGCACGCGCAAGACCATCTCGGTTATCCGCCGCATGGACTATCAACGCGCCGGCAGCCGGGATATCCTCAAGCTGGACCTTGATTATTCCGGCATGAGCCGCGCGCTGGACAACGCCCGCTATGCCAACACGGTCTATGTCTGTGTCGGCAACCGCATCCTGCTTTCCAACGACGGCCGCGGCGGCATCAACACCCCGTTCGAGGCGCTGACCTCCGAAATCCGCAAACAGGCGGGCGTGCGCCGCCCGCTGCCGCTCAACGGCACCAGCTGGGATGTCTATGTCATGCCGGAGCCGATTGAGCTGCTCGGCGTGATCCGCCGCAACCTGGCGCTGCTTGCGCTGCTGCTGGCGGCCAACATCTGGCTGCCGCTTCTGTTCATGCGGCTCATCAACCGCTCTTTCACCCAGCGGCTGCAGCTGCTCAGCGATGTATTCAAACACCAGAACACCGACCGCCTCGAGCCCATCGCCCGGGTGCGCGGCTATGATGAGATCGGCGCGCTGATGCGCAGCTACAACCACATGGCCGAGCGCACCAACGGCCTGATCCAGACCGTTTACAAGGACAAGCTCAAACAGCAGGAGATGGACATCGCCCGCCAGACAGCCGAGCTGCTGGCGCTGCACAGCCAGATCAACCCGCATTTCCTGTTCAACGCGCTCGAGAGCATCCGCATGCACAGCATCCTGAAAAAGGAGTACGAGACCGCCGACATGGTCGAAAAGCTGGCCCTGATGCAGCGCCAGAATGTGGAATGGAGCAGCGACGACGTCACGGTCGAAGGCGAGCTGCAGTTTGTGCGCGCGTATCTGGAGCTGCAGAAATACCGCTTCGGCGACCGGCTCTCCTACGAGATCGAAGCCGAGGAGGACTGCCGCGGCCTGCACATCCCGCGCCTGAGCCTTGTCACTTTTGTCGAGAACGCCTGCGTGCACGGCATCGAGAAAAAGTCTGCGCCGGGCTGGATCTTTGTACGGGTCTTCCTGCAGGGCGGCACGCTCTGCCTGGAGGTCGAGGACACCGGCATCGGCATGCCGGAGGAGGACGCGCAGGCCATGCGGCGGCGCATGAACGAAGCCGAGATCAGCCAGCTGCGCAAAAAGGGCCGCGTGGGCATCCTGAACGCCTGCATCCGCCTGAAGATGGCGACGGGCGACCGTGTCCGCTTTGAGCTGGAAAGCGAAGAAAATGTCGGCACGACCGTGACGGTCCTGCTGCCGGCCGAAGGTTTGGAAAAGGGGGATATACATGCTGAAAGTAATGCTCGTGGATGACGAACCGTTTATCCTGCGGGGGCTTTCCCTCCTGATCGACTGGCGCGAGCAGGGGTTTGAGATCGTCAAGACCGCCTCGAACGGGCTGGACGCGCTGGAGTATCTGCGGCGCGAAAAAGTGCACCTGGTCCTGGCCGATATCCGCATGCCGGGCATGACCGGGCTGGAGCTGGTCGAAACGCTGCGCAAAGAGCAGGGCGCCAAACGCCCCTATTTTGCGATCATGAGCGGCTACAATGATTTTGAGTACGCCCGCCAGGCCATCTGCAACGCCTGCCTGGACTATATCCTCAAACCCGTTTCCCGCGCCGACCTGCTTGCGCTGCTCGAGCGCGTGCAAAAGCTCTACCGCGAAGCGGAGGAGAAAAAGGCCGAGGAGACCCGCAACGAGAAAGCCTTCTTTACCCGGCGGCTGACTTCGGTGCTGTATGGCAAGCACGACCCGCAGACCCTTGACTATGTGCGTGAGCGCCTGCACCTGCACGGCGGGCTGCGCTTTGTGCTGCTGCAGCCAGACGGGCGCGACGAAAAGGTCCGCGCCATGGACGACCAGGCGCTGCGCCGCTGCCAGGAGGAGCTGTACGCCGCCTGCCTGTCCTTTTTGGGGGCGGCCAACGCCTACCACTGCGTGTTTGACGCCACCCAGCAGCGCGGCGTCTACGATGTCTGCGTGCTGTACAGCGACGCGCTGGCCGAAGCGGACGGCTGCGACGAGCAAGCCTACTTTGACCGCCTGCGCGAGCGCGTCAACGCCCAGACCGGCGTGCCGGTGCTGATGTTCATCGGCGACCGCGTCGGCTCGCTCGAAACGCTGGATATCTCGGTGCGCAGCGCCATTGCGGCGCGCGTGGTCGAAAGTTTCCGCATGGACGTCCTGCAGGCGGACAGCGAAAACGGCGGCAAGCTCTGCAAACAGACGCTGGACGCGCTGATCCAGGCGGTGGAGCAGGGCGACGCCGGCGCGATCGCGCAGGGGGTCGACGGGCTGTGCAATGCGCTGGACAGCGGCGTGCTGGACGCCCAGATGATCACAGTCAATGTCAACTACCTGCTGTTCCGGCTCGTCTACCTGGCCGTGCAGCAGGATGAAAACGTCAACCAGGAGGAGATCCTGCGCTATATCACCGCCAACACCTACGCCGAAGGCGCGCTGCGCGGCGGGCGGGAATATCTGAACCGCTTCGCCAACGAGTACGCGGGCTACCTGGCCCAGCTGCGCAGCCGCAACGTGGGCGGCGTGCTGGCCAAGATCGAGCGCGAGGTGCGGGAAAACTACACCCAGAACCTGACCCTCAAGGAGCTCAGCCGCAAATATTACATCAACAGCGCCTACCTTGGCCAGATCTTCCGCAAAAAGTACGGCGTCTCCTTCAAGGAATATCTCAACGAATACCGCGTCGAGCGCGCGGCCGAACTCCTGCTGCACACCGACAAAAAGGTGATGGAGATCGCCGAGGCGGTCGGCTACCGCGACCCCGATTATTTCATCAACCGCTTCATTGCTTCGCGCGGGTGCACGCCCGCCCGCTTCCGCAAACAGGCGAGGGACCCCGGCGCGTGAGCCCAAAACGCAGGGACCGGGCAAATTATGGCATGCGTTCAAGCTGCCATAGTTTGTCCGGTCCTTTTCTATGGTTTTTCCAGTGAAAAAAGTGTGAATAACCTGTAAAATAAAAGTGTCAGAAATTTGCGCCGGTGTGGATGGATTGTGTACAACTTGCGCAATCCCGGGCGCAAAACAGAAAAAAGGAGGACCCACACATGAAAAAGAAGAGAATCGCAGCAGCTTTGCTGGCGGCAGCCCTGGCAGCGACCACGCTGGTCGGCTGCGGTGGCGGCGGCGATGCCGCGGGCGGCACCGGCGAGACCGCGGAAGGCGGCAGCGCGGCGGCGGCCGGCAGCGGCGAGATCAAGGAATTTGACGCCTTCTTCGCCGTTCCCGGCTCTGAGATCAACGACGACAACGAGATCCAGCAGCTGATTGCCGAAAAGACCGGCGCCAAGGTCAAGGAGACCTGGCTGACCGGCCAGACCGCGGCGGAGGCTGTCGGCACCATGATCGCCGGCGGCGAATATCCCGACTTCATCGACGGCGGCGACGGCACCATGCAGTTGTACGAAGCCGGCGCGCTGATCCCGCTCGACGAATATTTTGACGATTATCCCAACATCAAGAACTACCTGACCGAGACCCAGTGGGAAAAACTGCGTCAGGATGACGGCCATATCTACTGGATCAACCAGTTCAGCTCCCGCAACGGCAAGGATATGACCACCACCCACAACGACGAAGCGTTCTGGATTCAGGTCCGCGTTCTGGAATGGGCGGGCTACCCCGAGATCCGCACGATGGACCAGTACTTCGACCTGCTCGAGAGCTACATCGCCGAGAACCCGACGATGGAGGACGGCACCGAGAACATCGCCTACACCATCCTGTGCGAAGACTGGCGTTACTTCTGCCTGGAGAACGCGCCCCAGTTCCTGGACGGCTACCCGAACGACGGTTCGGTCATCGTCAAGGACGGCACCACCATCGTTGACTACAACACCACCCCGACCGCCAAGGCATACTTCGGCAAGCTGAACGAAGAATTCCACAAGGGCATCGTCGACCCCGAATCCTTCACCCAGACCTATGACGAATACATCGCCAAGCTGTCCACCGGCCGCGTGCTGGGCATGATCGACCAGTGGTGGAACTTCGCGTACTCCGTCAACGACTCCCTCAAGATGCAGGGCCTCGAGGAGCAGGGCTGCAACTATGTGCCGCTGCCCATCACCATCTCCGAGGATGTCAAGAACCAGTGGCACACCACCGGCCTGAGCGGCGACAACATCAACGAAGCCAGCGGCATCGCCATCACCACCAGCTGCGAAGACATCGAAGGCGCGCTGAGCTTCATCAACGGCCTGCTCGACCAGGAAGTTCTCGACCTGCGCAACTGGGGCGTTGAAGGCGTTGACTACAACGTTGACGAAAACGGCGTCTACTACCGCACCGACGAGCAGCGCGCTCAGGTTGCCGACACCGCTTACAAGGCGTCCCACCTGTGCAACTACTCCTACTTCCCGAACTACGGCGGCGAGAGCTTTGACGGCATCAACGCGATGAAGCCCGAAGAGCAGCCGCAGGAATTCCTCGACAGCCTGCCGGATAAGGTCGCTGCCTGCCTCGAAGCCTATGGCTGCAGCAACTACGTCGATATGATCGGCAACAACGAGATCCCCGGCATCTGGTACCCGATGTACTCCTACTCCAACAACATGACCACCGCCACCCCGGGCGGCATGGCCTGGACCAAGATGGGTGAGATCAAGCACCAGTGGCTGCCGCAGATCGTCATGGCCGAAGACTATGACGCTGCCTGGGACGAGTACATGGTCGCTTACTCCGAGTGCAAGCCCGAAGACTTCCTGTCCGAAATGCAGGAAGAGCTCGACCGCCGTCTCGCTCTGGCTGAATAAGCAAAAACCACACAGGGGATAAACCTGTAGAAATTCGCCGGGGCGGCCCCCCGCCCCGGCTCCGTTTTAAAACCTGCGATCGGGCAGCCGCGGAACACGCTGCGGCTGCCTGATTCTTATAAGTGTAACGGGAGGTACATATGGCTGTTCAAGTAAAAGATGCCGGCTCCCGGCAACTGGAAAAAAAGCGCTTCTGGAAAGAAGTCGGCCGCCAGAAGGTCCTGCTGATCTGGGCCGCCGTGTTTGTGGTCTACGGCTTCGTCTTCTGCTACCTGCCGCTGGCCGGCTGGCTTATGGCTTTCCAGAACTATAAGCCGAAGGACGGTCTGTTCGGCTCCCAGTTCGTCGGCCTGGCCAAGTTCCAGCAGCTGTTCTCGGACGACACCTTCCTCGGCGTCATCCGCAACACGCTGGCCATGGGCGTGCTCAACCTGGTCACGACCTTCGTCATGGCCATCCTGTTCGCCATCCTGCTCAACGAAGTGCGCACGGTCTGGTGGAAAAAGACCATCCAGACCATCTCCTACCTGCCGCACTTCCTGTCCTGGATCATCGTTACCGGCATCCTGCATGACGCGCTGTCCTCCACGGGCATCGTCAACGAGCTGCTGGTCAACCTCGGTATTTTCGAGACCGAGCTCAACTTCTTCGCATATCCCAAGTACTTCTGGGGCATCGTCGCCTTCGCCAACGTCTGGAAGGAGACCGGCTGGAACGCCATCATCTATCTGGCCGCCATCACCTCTATCGACCCGTCTCTGTACGAGGCGGCTTCCATCGACGGCGCGGGCCGCTTTGCCAAGATCTGGAACATCACGCTGCCCGGCATCCGCTCCACCATCATGATCCTGCTGCTCATGAACGTCGGCAACGTGCTCAACGCCGGCTTCGAAGTGCAGTACCTGCTCGGCAACGGCCTGGTGCAGAACGTGTCCCAGACCATCGACATCTACGTCCTCAAGTGGGGCATCAGCCAGGGCGACTACGCCATCGGTACCGCAGCCGGTATATTCAAGAGCGTGGTCAGTATCGTGCTGATCGTTGCAGCCAACATGTTCGCCAAGCGCACCGGCGACGACAGCCTGTTCTAAGGAAGGAGGTCCGAACATTATGGCAAAAGAAAAAGAGCTCAAAGCAAAACCCATCCATTACCGGGCCACTGTTTCCAACACGCTGTTTGTCGCGCTCAACACTTTGTTCATGGTCCTGTTCGTGATCATCACACTGTACCCGGTGCTCAACACGCTGGCGATCTCCTTCAACGACGGCACCGACGCGCTGCGCGGCGGCATCTACCTGCTGCCCCGCAAATGGTCGACCCAAAACTATGTGACCGTTCTGCAGAAGGATAACCTGATCACCGGCGCCTACATCTCGGTTTTGCGCACCGTCATCGGCACGCTGACCGCCCTGGCGGCCAACGCACTGCTGGCCTTCATCGTCAGCCGCAAGCGCTTCCTGTTCCGCCGCCAGCTCTCGCTGTTCTGGGTCATCACGATGTACGTCAACGGCGGCATGATCCCGATCTTCCTGCTCTACAAGAACCTCGGGCTCACCAACAGCTTCTGGGTCTACATCATCCCCGGCATGGTCAGCGCCTTCAACATGCTGGTGCTGCGCACCTACATGGAAGGCATCCCCGAAAGCCTGGAAGAATCCGCCCAGCTGGACGGCGCGGGCTACATGACCATCTTTGTCAAGATCATCTCCCCGCTGTGCCTGCCGGTTTACGCCACGGTCGCCCTGTTCGCGGCGGTCGGGCAGTGGAACTCCTGGTTCGACGCCATGCTGTACAACCGCATGAGCGAAGAATATACCACCCTGCAGTATGAGCTGATGAAGCTGTTGTCCTCGGTCACGAACCAGGGCGCCAGCGCCGAAGCGATGAAGACCGCCACCGCTGCGGGCGCGGTCACGCCGGAAACGGTGCGCGCGGCGGCGACCATCGTCACCATCCTGCCCATCGTCTGCCTGTACCCGTTCCTGCAGCGCTACTTCGTCACCGGCCTGACCATCGGCGGCGTCAAGGAGTAAGCAGGCGGCAACCAAACCATTCCCGTAGCTATAGCTCTCATAGCATATCTCCATTGGCTAAAAAGCAGCGTATGCACGAAAAGCCCCCGCGCAGTCCAGACCTGCGCGCCGGGCGGCGCAGCAGCGCTGCTTTTTAGCCGTTTTTCTATACTTTGCCCCGTTGCCTTTCCCGCCATGAACCGGTACAATGCAAAAAAAGGCCCGCCCGGCGGGCCAAACGCCACAGGAAAGAAGGTCATACCCCGATGAAACGCAGCGAAATTTTGCAGCGCCTGGGCTACACCGTGCCCGCGGGCGCGGTCCGGCGCGTGATCGTCGACACCGACGCCAAAAACGAAGCCGACGACCAGTACGCGATTTTGCACCACCTGCTCACGCCGATGTTCGATGTGCGCGGCATCATCGCCACCCATTTTGAAAGCAAGGCGCAGACCCCCGGCGAAACGATGGAGATGAGCTACCGCGAAGCGCAAAAGCTGCTGGCGCTCGCCCAGATCGACGACGTGCCGCTGCTGCGCGGCTGCCCGCTGCCGCTGGCTTCGCCCGCCGACGCCCCCGACAGCGAGGGCGTGCGCTTTCTCATTGAGGAAGCGCGCAAACCGGACGACCGCCCGCTCTACATCGCCGTGCAGGGCGCCATGACCAACGTGGCCGCGGCGCTCAACCGCGCGCCGGATATTGCGGATAAGATCGTCGTTTTGTGGAACGGCGGCGGCCCTTACCCCGAAGGCAGCGAAGGCGAGTTCAACCTGCTGCAGGACGCCGACGCCTGCCGCGCGCTGCTGGCCAGCCGCGCCGAAGTCTGGCAGATCCCCCAGAACGTCTACGGCATGCTGGAAGTCTCGCTCGCCGAGCTGGCCGCCCGCGTGCGCCCCTGCGGCGCGCTGGGCGAATATCTGTTCGCCCAGCTGCGGGAGGAGTACGACCGCGAATTCTACCCCGGTATCACCTTCCGCTCCGGCGAAAACTGGACCCTGGGCGACAACACGACCATCGCCGTGCTGCTCAGCACCGGGGCGCGCTGGCACATGCAGCGCGCGCCGCGCATCCTGCCCGACCGCCGCTATGCCGAAGACCCCGCCGGCCGCCCGATCCGCGTTTACGACTGGCTCAGCGCGCGCCTGACGCTGGAGGACCTGTTTGCCAAACTGAACCTTGCTTACGGGGAGCAAGACGCATGAATTTTGACATCACACAGGTGCCGTTCAGCTGCCGCGGCAGCTATCTGGCGCTGTCGCAGAACGAAGGCGAATTCGGCGGCCGCACGGCGGAACCCGGGCTCTACCTGCGCACGGTGCGCGGCGCGGCCAAAGACCCGTTCCTGGCCCGGCTGACGCCGCTGTGCGGCGGCCGGCCCGCCGCCTTTGCGCCGCAGGCGGACCCGGCCTGCCTGCACCTGGCCGCCGATGGGGCGGACATCGACATCGCCTTTGCCGACGCCGCCACGCTCCTGCTGCGCGGCCGCGGGGCCGCGGCGGGGCTCTGCCTCGACTTCCTCAGCGCGGGCCGCCCCTACACGATGCTCGAACCCCTGCCCGCGGCGGAAGGGGTGTACTATGCCAGCTGCTATGTCAGCCGCACCCGCCTTGTGCTGCGCGCGCAGCGCGGCCGGGTGTGCATCGACCAGGCCTGGAACGTCAGCAGCGCGGACCACGCCCGCCTGACCGTCGAGGCGGACGGCGGGGAGTTCCTGCTCGCGGTCGGGGAGATCCGCGGCGACGGGGCCGGGCGCGGCCCCTGGGACTTTGACGCCGCCCGCGCCCGCATGCAGCGCTCGTTCGAGGATTTCTGCCGCGCCATGCCGCAGGTCCCCGCGCCGTTGGCCGCGCCCGCCCGCCTGGCCGCCTATGTCAACTGGAGCAGCCTGGTGGACGCGAGCGGCTTCCTCAAGCGGGAGACGATGTACATGTCCAAAAACTGGATGTGCAACGTCTACAGCTGGGACCACTGCTTCAACGCCATCGCGCTTGCGCAGCGGGACCCGGCCCTCGCCTGGGACCAGTTCATGGTGCTGTTCGACCACCAGAGCGCCGCGGGCCGCCTGCTGGACAGCGTCAACGATTCCGAAGTGGTGGACAATTTCTGCAAGCCGCCCATCCACGGCTGGGCGCTGCACAAGATGCGCGAGCGCATGACCCTGACCCGCCCCATGCAGGCCGAAGCCTATGACAAGCTGGCCCGCTGGACGCTGTGGTGGCTCAACTGCCGCGACCGGGACGGCGACGGTCTGTGCGAATACACGCACGGCAACGACTCCGGCTGGGACAATGCGACCGCCTTCGCGCCCGCGCCGCCGGTCACGCTGCCCGACCTGGCCGCCTTCCTGGTGGTGCAGATGGACGAGCTGGCCGACTTTGCCGGCGGCCTCGGCCGCTGCGCCGCCGCGGACTTCTGGCGGCAGCGCGCGCAGCAGATGCTGGAGGCGATGCTGGCCAAGCTGTTCGATGTCGGCGGGCGGCCCTTCGGCCTGCAGGCGGCCACCGGCGCGCGCATCGACTGCCAGAGCCTGATTCTCTGCCTGCCCATCGTGCTGGCGGACCGCCTGCCGGACCCCGCGCGCCGCACGCTGATCCAAATGCTGGAAGGCGAGACCTTCCGCACGGCCCACGGCTTTGCGACCGAAGCCCCGGAAAGCCCGCTGTATGAAGACGACGGCTACTGGCGCGGCCCCATCTGGGCCCCCGCGACGATGCTGCTGCTCGACGGCCTCTGGCGCTGCGGCGAGCGCGATTTTGTGCGCGACATGGCGCGCCGTTTCGCGCAGCTGGTCGCGCAGAGCGGCTGCGCCGAAAACTTCGACGCCCGCACCGGCGCCGGCCTGCGCGACCGCGCCTACACCTGGACCGCCAGCGCCATGCTGACCATGGCGGAAGAATACCTGCGCTGAGCAGGCATAAAAAAGGGAGCCCCCGCACCGCTGCACAGGCAGAGGCGCGGGGGCTTTTGGTCTGTCTTTTGGTTTGTAAAGAAGGCGCGAAGAACGTCAGCCGCTGCCGCGGGCGGTGAGGGTGGACCAGAGGGCGAGGGTGTCGGGGTCGGTGTAGTCGAAGTCGTAGAGGTAGGAGAGCAGCACGCTGCAGCGGCCGTCGGCGGCCAGCGTGAGGGTCAGGCGGAACTCGGTGCAATCGCCCACGGGCCACAGGCCGATCCACTGGCCGGGCATCCCGTGCTCGGCGGCATGGCGGATGGCGCTGAAGTTGCGCCTGCTTTTCAGCGTGCCGCCCGTGAGCCCGGGCGCCTGGCGGCCGTAGCAGGCGTGGGCTTCGTCCAGCAGGGCCCCGGCCAGCGCGAGCATCTCCTCCGCGTCGGCGCAGGCGTGCTCATACTGGCAGCCGGAATAGTAGGCGCGGGGGCCTTCGCCCGCGCGCGGGTCAAGGTAGTCAAACACCAGGTAGCGGCTGTATTCTTCGCCGCCCAGCGCCTGCGCGGGCGGCGCGCAGAAATACCCGGTGTAGCCGTCCGGGTGCGGGGCCAGGTCTTCTTCGGCAAGCCCCAGCGCGGCCAGCGCGCCGGGCTTCGGCAGGCCGTACAGCGCCTCGTTGGCGGCGATGGCGCCGGCGTTCAGCAGCGCCGCCGGTTCCGGCGCGGGCTCCGGCGTGGGCTGCGCCGGGGTGTGCCGCGGCAGCGCCTGCGCCAGCACCAGGCACAGCAGCAGCGCGAGCGCCAAGCACAGCGGCAGCGTCAGGCGGCTGGCCAGCGGGGTGGGCTCCACATACTCACGGGTCGTCATGGTTGAGCGCCTCCTTTTCGGGCAGGGGCGGGGCAAACGGGCAGGCGAGGAATTCTTTCAGCAGCGGCCGGTCCCGCAGGGTCTTGTAATACGCGCCGAAGGACAACGCCTGCACCCCGGCCAGCGGCACGCGCGCCAGCCCCGGCAGCGCCGCGCCCGGCAGCAGCGGCAGAACGGCCGTGCCGTACCCGGCCGCCGCCAGCGCGGTCAGCGCTTCGGTCGAATCACAGATATGCAGCGCGTCGGGGGCGTGGCACCCACGCCCAGCTGCTCGAAAAGAAAGGCCGCTACTATCAGCTGTACACCGGCCACGCCATCGGCGCATAAGCGCAAGTAAAAACCAGACGGCCCGCGCAGGGGAACCCCCGGCGGGCCGCTTTGGCTGTTTGCCGCCTGCGGGTCCTTACTCTGCGGCCGCCGCGTCGACAAGTTCCTGCCAGCGCTCGAGCGTGGCGGGGTCGTTGCGGTCGGCGTTGAAGGTGTACAGCAGCTGCACGGATGCCGTGCCGTCGCCAAGGCCGTCCAGGTGCAGCTCGAACCGCGTCCATTCGCCTGCAAGCCAGGTGTCGAACAGCCGGGCCGCGCCGCCTTCGCGCACGCCGTCCAGCGCGCCTTCATAGGTCAGGCTGTAGCTGGCGCCGGGGTAGGTCGTCGGCTCGCCGTACAGTTCGGTCGCCTCCGGCATCAGCTGCTCGGCCAGCGCGGCGGCCTGGGCGGCTTCGCCCTGCCACCGGTACTGCCAGGCATAGAAGATGTTGGCCGTGAAGTCGAACTGCAGGTTGGCGGCCCACTCAACGCCGCCGCGCGTGACCGGCGCGTTGAGGTCGTAGGCGGACAACGCCTCGTTGTAGGTCACGTCCGCTTCGCTCAGGCCGAACGCCGCCAGCGTCTCGGCCAGCGGCTTGCCGTATACGGCCTCGCGCCCGGCCACCGTCTCGGTGTTCAGCAGCGTCGTTTCGGCGGCGGGGGTCTCGGCGGAGGAGGCGCTGCTTTCGCCGCCGTCCGGGGCGCTGGGGGCAGCGGCGCTGTCCCGGCAGCCGCCCAGCGTCAGAGCGGCCAGGGCGGCGCACAGCAGCAGGGCCAATGTGCGGATACCGTTGCGTGTCTTTTTCATCGTGCATACCTCCTGTACCAGTGTGCGCTGCGCCGCCGGGGCCGGCCGTGGGAAAAAAGCAAAACGGGCGGCGCCTTTTGTACAGTATAGCATGCGCGCCCTTGGCCCGGAAAGAGAAAACGGCGTTTCTTAGTCGAATCTTAGCCGCGCGGCCGCCCCTTGCGTTCCGGCGGGCAAGCTCTTATAATGGAAGGCAGCGAAAGCACCACAGCCCGCACAGGGCCGAAGGAGGCAAAGATGCAATACCGCAATGATAAGACCGGCCGCCCGCTGAGCGTGCTGGGCTACGGCTGCATGCGCTTTACGCGCAAGGGCGCGGGCATCGACCTGGACAAGGCCGAGCGCGAAGTGATGGCGGCCATAAACGCCGGGGTCAACTACTTTGACACCGCCTACATCTACCCGGGCAGCGAAGCCGCGCTGGGCGAGATCTTAGAGCGCAACCACTGCCGCGACCGCGTCTGCATCGCCAGCAAGCTGCCGCAGTACCTTGTGCGCGGCGCGGGGGACTTTGAGCGCTATTTTGCCGAGGAGCTGCGCCGCCTGCGCACTGACCATATCGACTATTATCTCATGCACATGCTGACCGATGTCGAAAGCTGGCGCAAGCTCGAAGCCGCGGGCGTGCGGCAGTGGCTGGCCGAAAAGAAAGCGGCCGGGCAGATCGGGCAGGCGGGGTTCAGCTTCCACGGCTCGACCGCGATGTTTGAGCGCCTGCTCGACTGCTATGACTGGGATTTCTGCCAGATCCAGTACAACTATATGGACGAAAACAGCCAGGCCGGGCGCGCCGGGCTGCAGGCGGCGGCCGCGCGCGGGCTGCCGGTCATCATCATGGAGCCGCTGCGCGGCGGCAAGCTGGTCACGCTGCTGCCGGAAGGCGCGCGCCGCCTGTTTGCCGCCAGCCCGCGCGGCTGGACCCCGGCCGAATGGGCGCTGCGCTGGCTGTGGGACCAGCCGGAAGTGACCTGTGTTTTGTCCGGCATGAACAGCGTCGAGATGGTGGAGGAAAACTGCCGCATTGCGGACACTGTGCGCCCGCACACGATGCAGCAAAGCGACTTTGCGCTGCTGGAACAGGTGAAAACCGAGATCGCCCGCGGCGTCAAGGCCCCCTGCACCGGCTGCGGCTACTGCATGCCCTGCCCCAAGGGCGTCGATATCCCCGCCGCGTTCCGCTGCTACAACGAGATGTACACCGAGAAAAAGGGCACCGGCCGCCGCGAGTACTGGCAGGTCGTCTCGCTGCGGCGGGAACCGGCCTTTGCGACCCAGTGCGTCGGCTGCGGCCGCTGCGAGCAGCACTGCCCGCAGCACCTGCCCATCCGCGCGCTGCTCAAACAGGCCGACAAAGCCCTGCGCCCCTGGCACTACCGCCTGGCCGGTTGGGTTTCCCGCAAGTACCTTTTCAGCGGGGTGAAGGGGAGAGGGGAAAATTAGGAATGAGGAATGAGGAATTGAATGGGGGGAGAGGTGAGCGGCCAACCGGGAGGTGCGAAACGTAAAATTTGTTCGTAGGGGCGGGATTCATCCCGCCCGGGCAACCCCGCGGCGCCGCGAACCGGGCGGATATGGAATCCGCCCCTACAATGGGTTCTCCGCCGGGCGGGTATCCGGCCTTCCCATGTGGCCGGTCGTTGCCGGAAGGCATGTAGGGGAGGGGCATGCCCCTCCCGCAAACCCCGCGCCGCCGCGAACACCCACGGGAGGGATAAATCCCTCCCCTACGAACCACGGCAGGTCCGCGGCCAACCGGGAAACCGCGAACCCCGCGCCGGAAACACGCGGCTTTCCCGGTATATGCGGAACCTATAAAATGACCGTAGGGCGGGATGCCCTCATCCCGCCGCACCCCGCCGCGCCGCAAACGCCCGCGGGAGGGATAAATCCCTCCCCTACGACCCACGGCAGGAAAGGGCGCTGCGGACAGCGGGCAGCCGCCTTTTTTGACAGCCAAAAACGCCCCGGCCAGGGGATGGCCGGGGCGTTTTTATGGGAAGGTAAACCGTATAAGCGGGAAAAGCGGAAAAAGGGGCGCGATCAGCGCTGGATGCGGCCGGAGCCGTCGCCGCCGGCGAGCTTCTCGACCTCGGAGACGGTGACCATGTTGTAGTCGCCCTCGATGGAATGCTTGAGCGCGGAGGCCGCCACGGCAAACTCCACGGCGTCCTGGGTGCTCTTGCCGGACAGCAGCGCATAGATCAGGCCGCCGCCGAAGCTGTCGCCGCCGCCGACGCGGTCGATGATGCGCAGCTCGTACTTTTTGCTGAAGGCGTACTCGCCGGAGGCAACGTCGTAGAGCATGGCGCTCCAGCCGTTGTCAGAGGCGGAATGGCTCTCGCGCAGGGTGATGGCGACCTTCTCAAAGCCGAACTTGTCGGCCAGCTGCTTGGCCACGCTCTTGTAGCCTTCGCGGTTGATCTCACCGGCGTAGATGTCGGTGGCTTCGGCCTCGATGCCGAACACGTCCTTGGCGTCCTCCTCGTTGGAGATGCAGACGTCGACATACTGGCACAGGTCGGTCATGGCGGCGCGGGCTTCCTCACGGGTCCACAGCTTGCCGCGGTAGTTCAAATCGCAGCTGATCTTGACGCCATGGGCCTTGGCGGCCTTGCAGGCTTCGCGGCAGATGTCCACGACATTGGGGCCCAGCGCCGGCGTGATGCCGGTGAAATGGAACCAGTCCACGCCCTCAAAGATGGCGTCCCAGTCGAAATCGGCGGTGGAAGCCTCCTGGATGGCGGAGTGCGCGCGGTCATAGATGCACACCGAGCCGCGCTGCGAGGCGCCCTTCTCGTTGTAGTAGATGCCGACACGGTCGCCGCCGCGCACGATCTTGGTGGTGTCGACGCCGTAGCGGCGCAGGCTGTTGATGGCGCACTGGCCGATGGCATGGGCGGGCAGCTTGGTGACGAACACGGCGTCCGCGCCATAGTTGGCCAGTGAGACCGCCACGTTGGCTTCGCCGCCGCCGAAGGTGAATTCGAGGGTGGAAGCCTGAACGAAACGCTCATAGTTGTACGGCTGCAGGCGAACCATCAGCTCGCCGAAGGTTACGACTTTCATTGGAAACAAGCTCCTTTTATCAATAGTTTGTTAATTTTAGAGTTCAGAGGTTGCTTTTTTTAGAGTTCAGAGTTTAGAGTTAAGAGTTTAGATGCGGAACGCGGCTGCGCCGCGATCAAAATACGGCGCAAGGTTTCCGGCCGGTTTTTTGGAGCCGCCCGCAGGGCGGCGATCCACCAAATCTAAACTCTAAACTCTTCACTCTTAACTCTTTATTTCTGAACCAGGTGGATCGCAAACCCGGCGATCTCATCGGCCATATAGATGGCGGTGGTCTTGCCGTTCTTGACGACCTTCGAATCCATGTCAAACTTGACGCCGCGGCGGCCCAGGTGGTAGATGGCGCGGTCGACGTTGTTGGTGCCGATGGCAATGTGGCCGTGGGTGCCGCGGCCCGGCTTCTTCATGATCTCGAATTCCTTCTTGCCCACAAAGATGCTGGAGTTGCCCGGCTTGACAGCCATGTTCAGCAGCAGGCCCAGCGTCTCGGCCGTCTTGGCGGCCTCGGCTTCATCCGCGCTGTTGATGCCGATGTGCGCGAGCTCCAGGCCCAGCATCGTATCCACGGCTTCGCGGCACATGGCGGTGATCTCATCCCACGCGCCGGCCTTGATCTTGTCGGACTTGCACATCCAGGTACCGCCCACGGCGAAGATCTGGTCATAGGCCAGGTAGTCGTTGACGTTCTTGGCGTTGACGCCGCCGGTGCACATCCACTTCGCGGTCTTCAGCGCGCCGCCGATGTTCTTGAGCATCGCCACGCCGCCGTTGGCCTCGGCCGGGAAGAACTTGATGCCCTCGCAGCCCAGGTTCATCGCCTGCTGCATCTCACCGGCCGAGCAGGTGCCGGGCATCATGATGCTGCCCTTTTCGATCACATGCTTGGTCACGTTGGGGTCAAAGCCCGGGCTGACGACGAAGGAAGCGCCCGCCGCAATGGCGCGGTCCGCCTGGTCGATGGTCAGCACGGTGCCGGCGCCCAACAGCATCTCGGGCATTTTTTCGTGGATCAGCTTGATGCAGTCCTCCGCGCAGGCAGTGCGGAAGGTGACTTCCGCCGCGGGCAGGCCGCCGTCCGCCAGCGCTTTGCACAGCGGCAGGGCTTCATCCACGCTGTTGAAAGCGATGACCGGGATGATGCCGATTTCGTAGACACGCTCCATGATAGGGTTCATAGCACATTCTCCTTTTACAACAGATTTCCTTTGTCATTGTGAACGTTGAGAAAGGACCGGACCAAATCTGCGGCGCGCGCCCCACAGTCGTTCCGCGCTATGGAACAGCGTTCCGCAATTTGCTGGTTTTATTATACAAAGCCAGCGCCGCCGCGTCAATCGGGCAAAATGCTGCCCCCGGGCGACCGCTTTTTGTGGGTTTTGCCCGCGTTCCGTCATCCGGCATGCCGCTTGCGAAAATGCCCGGTTCCTGCTATACTTGGTTCCATAATGCGGAACATGTTTCCGCTCTGCGGGCTGAAAATAAAATGTGAATTTTTTGTAAACTTCACGTTCGTGTAATAAAAAGCAGGCAGAATAGAAAGCGAAAGGAGGCCCGCCCCATGGCGAACGCGCCGACAGCGCCCGCCCCGCACGCCGACAGCGGCGGCGTGCAGAGCGTGGCGCGCATCTTCAAACTGATCGAGGTGCTGGCCGCCCACCCGGCCGGGGCCGGGCTGCAGGTGCTGGCCGCCGAGTGCGGCCTGGCCAAAAGCACGGCCCACCGCCTGCTGGGCAGCCTGGTGGCGCTGGGCTATGCCGCGCAGGACCCGGCCGGCGGGCGCTACCGCCTGACCTTCAAAATGTTCGAGATCTCTTCCGGCATCGTCAACAACATGGACATCATGAGCGTGGCGCGCCTGCACCTGGAGCGCCTGAGCCAGCGCACGGCCGAAGCCGTGCACCTGGTCATCCGCGACGGCACCGACATCGTCTACATCTATAAGACGGAGTCCAGCCCCATGCGCATGTCCAGCCGCGTCGGGCTGCGCAGCCCGCTGTACTGCACCGGCGTGGGCAAGGCGATCCTGGCCACGCTGCCCGCCGCCGAAGTCGAGGACATCTGGCGGCACAGCCGCCCGCGCAAGCTGACCGGCCGCACCATCACCGACCTGGACCAGCTTAAAGCGCAGCTGGCCGAAGTGCGCCGCTGCGGCTACGCCATCGACGACGAGGAGAACGAGCTCGGCATCCGCTGTGTGGCGCTGGCCATCCCCGGCCCGGGCGGCCGCGCCGAAAGCGCGTTTTCGATCAGCGGCCTGGCGCCCTACATGACCGACGAGCGCATCCGCCGCATCAGCGCCCTGGCCCTCGAGACCCGCGCCGACATCCTGCACGACCTGGGGCTCGAACCTGTCCGCTAGACTATGAACCATTAGACAAAGCGCGGCGGGGAAGATATAATGGGAATGAGGAATGAGGAATTAGGAATTAAATTGGGGGCGGGCGCGCGGCCAAACGGGAAACCGCGAACCCCGCGTTATCGCAAACCCCTGTAGGGGACGATGCTCGCATCGTCCCGCAACCCCCGCGCCGCCGCGAACGCCCGCGGGAGGGCCATGGCCCTCCCCTACAAACCGTGGAAAACGACGCGGCCGACCGGGAGGTGCGAAGCGTAAAATTTGTTCGTAGGGGCGGGATTCATCCCGCCCGGGCAACCCTGTGCCGCCGCGAACGCCCGCGGGCGGATATAGAATCCGCCCCTACAATGGGTTTTCCGCCGGGCGGGTGTCCGCCTCCCCGTGTGGCCGGTCATTGCCGGAAGGCATGTAGGGGAGGGGCATGCCCCTCCCGCAAACCCCGCGCCGGAAACACGCGGACTTCCCGGTATATGCGGAACCCATAAAACGACCGTAGGGCGGGATGCCCTCATCCCGCCGCACTCTGCGCCGCCGCGAACACCCGCGGGAGGGATAAATCCCTCCCCTACGAACCACGGCAAGGCCCGCGGCCGACCGGGAAACCGCGAACCCCACGCCCGGATATCGCACCCGCCCCCACAAGGCTTTACCGCACGCCTTCCCCCGCCCTCAATTCCTCATTCCTCATTCCTCATTCCTAATTCCTAATTTCCCCCCCCCTTCCCCCCACAGGAGGCCCCCACATGAACTTGATTTTTTCGGCGTTTGCCGTGCTGGACGGCCACCGCGAGGGCGCCAACGCCAACCTGGGGCGCGCGGCGTATGACCGCGGCATCGTGGTGGCGCTGGCCAGCGCCCGGGCGCAAAACCCGGACTGCGCGGCGGCGCTTGTGACCAACGCGCCGGTGCCGGAACCCTATGCCGCACAGCTGGCGGCTGCGGGCGTCGAGGTGCTGCTCTGCCCGTTCGATGCGTTCCGCTTCCCGCCCGACACGCCGTGGGCGCTGGCGTTCTACAAGCTCTGCGCGCTGCGGTGGGTGCTTGACCACACCGGCTACGAGCGTTACCTGCTGCTTGACGCCGATACCTACACCCAGCGCCCGTTTGCCGACCTCTGGCGCGAGGCGGACGAAGCCGTGCTGCTCTATCAGGTCGAGCACCCGGCCAGCCAGCCGATGGCCGCTGCCATCAGCCGCAATTACGACCGGCTCGCGCCCGCGGGCGCGCCCCACTGCCTGACCCATTTCGGCGGCGAGCTGGTGGCGGGCAGCGCCGCGCGCCTGCGCGCGTTTGCCGCGCGCTGCGCCGCCGTCTATGACGAGATGCAGGCGGCGGGGCTCACCCCGCAGGAAGGCGACGAGGCAATTTTGGACATTGCCGCCTACCGCAGCCTGCAGGCGGGCGCGCCGGTGCGCGCGGCCAACGCCTATATCGGGCGGTTCTGGCTGGGGGCGCGGTTCTATTTCGTCTCCACCGGCTACTGCCTCACACCGCTGTGCATCCTGCACCTGCCGGGCCAGGCCAAGGCGCGGCAGCTCGTGCTGCTGTACCGGTACTATGCGCGGCGCGGGCATTTCCCGCCCGACGCCACGGTCTGGCGCTGGTGCGGCCTGCCCGCCGCCCGCCCGCCGCTGCTGCGCACCCTCTGGGTGCGGCTGCGGGCGAAACTTGCACTGAAAAGGATAAAATAATAATGAGGAATTAGGAATGAGGAATTAGGAATTAAATTGGGGGCGGGCGCGCGGCCAACCGGGAAACCGCGAACCCCGCGCCGGAAACATGCGGCTTTCCCGGTATATGCGGAACCTATAAAACGACCGTAGGGCGGGATGCCCTCATCCCGCCGCACCCTGCGCCGCCGCAAACGCCCACGGGAGGGCCATGGCCCTCCCCTACAAACCGTGGAAAACGACGCGGCGGACCGGGAGGTGCGAAGCGTAAAATTTGTTCGTAGGGGCGGGATTCATCCCGCCCGGGCAACCCCGCCGCACCGCAAACGCCCCGGGCGGATATAGAATCCGCCCCTACAATGGGTTTTCCGCCGGGCGGGTGTCCGCCTTCCCGTGTGGCCGGTCGTTGCCGGAAGGCATGTAGGGGAGGGGCATGCCCCTCCCGCAAACCCCGCCGCACCGCAAACGCCCGCGGGAGGGATAAATCCCTCCCCTACGAACCACGGCAAGGCCCGCGGCGGACCGGGAAACCGCAACCTCCGCGATATAACAAACCCCTGTAGGGGACGATGCTCGCATCGTCCCGCAACCCCTGCGCCGCCGTAAACGCCCGCGGGAGGGCCATGGCCCTCCCCTACGAATCACGGCAAGGCCCGCGGCCGACCGGGAAACCGCGAACCCCGCCCCCACAAGGCTTTACCGCACGCCTTCCCCCGCCCTCAATTCCTAATTCCTAATTTCTCATTCCCACCACCCCTCCCTCCCACCTCTACCAAAGGAGCCCACCATGGAAAAGCAGTCCGCAAACCCGATGCCCAACCACCGCGACCCCGCCCGCCTGCGGCGGATGCGCCACCTGGCCGGGCACGATGAACTGACCCCGATGATGAAAGCCATCAAGGCCGTGCACAGCGCCACGTCGTCGGCCTCGACCAGCCCCGACGACCTCGAGCGCCAGCGCGCCGGGCAGGAGCTGTTCGGCCGTCTGGTCACCCCGGCCGCCGGCCTGCGGTTCGACAGCCTCACCATCCGCCACGGCGCGGTGCCGGTCCCGGCTGAATGGGTCAGCCAGGAGGACGGCCACGACCGCCGCCATGTCGTGCTGTACTGCCACGGCGGCGGCTACACCTGCGGCCAGCTGGGCTATGCGCGCGTGCTGGCCAGCAAGCTGGCGCTGGCTTCGGGCTGCGATGTGCTGTCGTTTGAATACCGCCTTGCGCCCGAGCACCCCTACCCGGCCGCCCAGCAGGACGCGCTGAGTGTGTGGGATTATATCGCCTATATGGGCTACGGCGCGCGGGACGTGCTGCTGGCCGGGGATTCGGCCGGCGGCAACCTGGCGCTGGAACTGGCGCTCAAGCTCAAGGAACAGGGCCGCCGCCAGCCGCGCGCGCTGATCCTGATGAGCCCCTGGACCAACATGACCGCCTCCGGCCCCAGCTACACCGAGCGCGCCGACATCGACCCGATGCTGACGATGGAATACATCGAATCGGTGCGCGCGGCCTACTGCGGCGAGCGCACCGACTTCGACAACCCCTGCTTCTCGCCGCTGCTGGCCGACCTGCGCGGCCTGCCGCCCACGCTGATCCAGGTGGGCACCAACGAGATCCTGTACTCGGATTCCGAGCTTTTGTACGAGGCGATGCAGCGCCAGGGCGTGTTCTCCACGCTGGAGGTTTACGACGAATGCTGGCATGTGTTCCAGCAGATGCCCACCCGCCACGCCGCCCAGGCCATGGACAGCGTCGGCCGTTTCATCCAGCGCGTGCTGTGATCCCCGCCGCTATGCCGCATTTCTGAACGCTTGACGCTCAAAAAAGGAGGTTCCGCCATGCCGAATACCTGGTACAAGGTGGATAATGTGGCCAAGGTGTTCCTGGCCTCCGTTACCCGGCGGGACCCGCGCGTGTTCCGCATCAGCTGCACGCTGACCGAGGACATCGACCCCGACGCGCTGGCCGCGGCGCTGCAGCGCACGGCGGGCGACCTGCCCAACTTCCAGGTCACGCTGCACCGCGGGCTGTTCTGGCATTATCTTGAAGCCAGCGGCAAATGCCCGCGCCCCGAACCCGAACACCGCCGCCCCTGCGCGGCCATCTATGGCCGGGACATCAAAAACGAGCTGCTCTACCGCGTCAGCTACTACGGCGCGCGCATCAATGTCGAGATGTTCCACGCCCTTTCGGACGGCAACGGCGGGCTGCTGTTTTTGAAGGTGCTTGTGCACAACTACCTTGCGCTGCGCCACCCGGACGAGCTCGAAGGCGTTGCGCGGGACGAGGGCGCTTCGGCCGCCGATATGGCCGAGGACAGCTTCCAGCAGTTCTACGCCCGCCGCAAGGCCGCTTTTGCCCCGGCCGACCCCGCCGCGCGCCGCCCGGTCTGCCGCCTGCACGGGCGGCGGCTGCCGCTGGACCAGACCCAGTTCTTTGAGGGCCACCTGCCGGTCAAAGATGTGCTGGCCAAAGCGCGCGCGCTCGGCGTCACGCTGACAAGCTACCTGGCCGCGGCTCAGATGCTCGCCGTCTGGCAGGAGACCCCCGCGCTCGAGCGCGGCCGCGCCATCGCCGTGGGCCTGCCGGTCAACCTGCGCAACTACTTCCCGTCCGACACGGCGCGCAACTTTTTCAACACGATCCGCGTCGCCCATGTCTTTACCGGCGACGAGACGCTCGACACCCTCGCGCCCGAGCTGGACGCCAAGCTGAAGGCCGAGCTCTCGCCCGAGCGCATCATGGCGCGCATGGACGGCTTCCAGCGGTTCGAGCGCATCCCCGGCGTGCGGCCGGTGCCGCTGCCGGTCAAAAATGCGGTCGTCGGCCTGTGCAACTGGGTCGAATCGCGCAAGGTCACGTTCACGCTGTCCAACATGGGGCGGGTGCAGACCGCGCCGGAGCTGGCCCCCTATATCAAGGGCTTTGCGGCCTACTGCAGCAGCGACGGCCTGTTCACCACGGTCTGCTCCTACGGCGGCGACCTTGTGCTCGGCAGCGTTTCGGCGCTGCGCAGCACGAACATTTTGCGCAACTTCTACCGCAGCCTGGCTGAATCCGGCCTGGCGGTCACACTGTACGCATCGGAGGTGGAGACCGAATGAAGCACTGCCCGCACTGCCATATCGAAGTCGGCGGGCCGGGGCGTTACTGCCCGCTGTGCCACACGCCGCTGGCCGGGGGCGATGACGGCGAAGCGCCCTACTTCCCGCCCAGCCCGCCGCCCGGCCAGCGCATGCCGCTGGCAATGAAGCTCGTCCTGTTCGTGCTGCTGGCGGCGGTCGTCGTCTGCGTGGCGGTCGACTTCCTGATCCTGGAACCCGGCGAAACCGGCGGCCGCCTGCACTGGAGCCTGGCCGTGGCCGTCTGCGCGGCGGCGGCGCTGCTTTTGTGCCGCGCGCTGCTGCTGGGCAGCCGCAACGCGCCCAAGCTGCTGTTTCAAATTTTGATCGGCACGGCGCTGGTGGCCTATTTCCTTGACCGCTTCCTCGGCCTTGGGGGCGTCAGCTTTTTGTATGTGATCCCGATTTTGTGCAGCGTGACCTTGGCGCTCAACTTTATCTTTGCGTTCATCAACCGCCGCTTTACCGAAAACGGCCTTGTCTATCTGCTGCTCAACATCGCGGTCGGCGTCACGCCCTACATCGCCCTCACGGTCATGCGCGCGCGCACGCCGCTGACCTGGGTGATCTGCCTGATCGTCAGCGTCATCACGTTTCTGGGCCTCGTCATCTTCAAAGGCCGTGCCCTGCGCGCCGAACTCGAAAAACGCCTGCACCTGTGAAAGGGCCCCGGCCCGGCTCCCTCACACCGGCAGTACGCCGCCTTTTCCGGCAGGCTGTGCCCCGCGCTCCGGCGCGGGGCTTTTTGCTGCCGGTTTGCAAAAAAATATAAGCGCAGCAACGCCATAAAAACAAAAATTTTCCTTCCTTTGCCAAAACCGGCCCGGCTGCCGCGTTTTAATGGGCAGGAAACGAAACCGCAAGGGAAGGTGAACGCGATGAAAATTTTGCTGACGACCGACTGGTATACCCCTGCCGTCAACGGCGTGGTGACTTCGGTGCTGGCGCTGCGGCGGCAGCTTTTGGCCCATGGGCACGATGTGCGCGTGCTGACGCTGGCCGGGGGGCTGCGCGGCTGGCAGGCGGACGGCGTCTGGGCGGTCGGCTCGGTCGACGCCGGGGCGATCTACCCCGGCGCGCGGCTGCGCACGCCGGATGCGGCCGCCGCCGTGCGCGCGCTGGCGGCCTGGGGGCCGGATGTCGTGCATTCGCAGTGCGAGTTCAGCACCTTCCCGCTGGCAAAGCGCATCGCCCGGGCGTGCGGCGCGCCGCTTTTGCACACCTACCACACGGTATACGAGGACTACACCCACTACTTTTCGCCCAGCCGCCGCTGGGGCCGCGCCGCCGTGCGCGCCTTCACGCGGCACATCGCCGCCGGGTGCGACGCCTTCATCGCCCCCACGGCCAAGGTCGCGCGCCTGCTGGAAAGCTACGGCGTCGCCTGCCCCGTGCACACGCTGCCCACCGGCATCGACACCGCCCGCTTTGCCCGCGTTGACCCGGCCGCCGCCGCGGCACTGCGCGCGCGCTGGGGCGTGCAGCCCGGCCAGGCCGTGCTTTTGTATGTGGGCCGCCTGGCGCAGGAGAAAAACATCGGCGAGCTGCTGGCGCTGGCGCAGCGGCTGGGGGCGCAGGGCGCCGCCGCCAAACTTGTCCTTGTCGGCGACGGCCCCCAGCGCGCCCGCCTGCAGGCGCAGGCCGGGCCGCAGGTCGTGTTTGCGGGCATGGCCGCGCCGTCCTTTGTGCCGGTGTGCTATGCGGCCGGAGACATCTTCCTCAGCGCCTCGACCAGCGAGACGCAGGGGCTGACCTATCTCGAGGCGCTGGCGGCCGGCCGCCCCGCCGTCTGCCGCGCCGACCCGTGCCTGCAGGACGTCATTGTGGACGGCGTCAACGGCTGGCAGTACCGCACGCCGGAGGAGCTGGAACGCCATGTGCGCACGCTGCTGGCCGACGAGCCCGCCCGCCGCGCCATGGGCCGCTGCGCCGCCGCCACCGCCGCCCGCTTCAGCGAGCAGGCGTTCGCTTTGCAGGCTGCGGCGCTCTACCGCCGCGCAATCATACAAAAACAGGCGGCGCGCGCCGCCGGAAAGGGGCTGGCTGTATGGAGCGCATGAGGGGCGGCGGGATGAAGTGGATGCAAACCTTGCGCGCGCTGGCGGCGGGCCTGGCGCGCAACCCGGGGCAGCTGGTCTCGGCGCTGGGGTTCGGGCTGTGTGTGGCGGCCGGGGTGTGGATGTGGCGCGCCGGGCTGCTGTCCTCCCGCGCGGCGCTGCAGGAGTTTCTGGCCCCGTTCGGCCCGTGGGCGGCCGCGCTGTTCGTCGCCTTCCAGGCCGTGCAGGTCGTGGTGCCGGTGCTGCCCGGCGGGCTCGGGTGCCTGGCGGGGGTCGTGCTGTTCGGGCCGTTTTGGGGTTTCCTTTACAACTATATGGGCATTTGCCTGGGGTCTTTCGCGGCGTTCGGCATTGCGCGCAGCTGCGGGCGGCCGCTTTTGTACAAAATGTTCCCGGCGGCGCTTGTGGAAAAATACGACCGCTGGAGCACCGCGCACGACCGCTTTGCGCGCTGGTTTGCGCTGCTGATCTTCCTGCCTGTCGCGCCGGACGATTACCTCTGCTTTTTGGCCGGGACCACCACCATGCGCTGGCGCACCTACATCGCCATCATCCTGCTGTGCAAGCCGTTTGCCATCGCCCTGTACAGCCTGGGCCTGACCCTCGTCGCCCAGCGCCTGCTGGGGCTGTGGGCGTGAACGCCCGCCCGGCGGGGCATGGTAAACGCGGCGGCCAACCGGGAAACCGTGCGCCCTGCGCAAACGCAACCCCTGTAGGGGCCGATTCCATATCGGCCCGGTTTGCGGCGGCGCGAACGCCCCGCGGGCGGATATGGAATCCGCCCCTACGAATGGTGGCAAGGCCTGCGGCCAACCGGAAAAATGCGAACCTCGCGATGCCACAAACCTCTGTAGGGGACGATGCTCGCATCGTCCCGGGGACCCTGCGCCGCCGCAAGGCCCGCGGGCGGGATCTCCGGCCTAAGAGCCGCCGCTGCGCGGCGGTTGGCCTCCGAAACGCGCCTGCGGGCGGGATAAATCCCGCCCCTACGAATAAATTTTGCGCTTTGGGCCAACCGGGACGGCCGCGGCCACGCGTCAGAACAAACCCCCTGTAGGGGCCGATTCCATATCGGCCCGGTTTGCGGCGGCGCGAACGCCCCGCGGGCGGATATGGAATCCGCCCCTACGAATGGTGGCAAGGCCCGCAGCCAACCGGGAAAATGCGAACCTCGCGATGCCACAAACCTCTGTAGGGGACGATGCTCGCATCGTCCCGAGGGACCCTGCGCCGCCGCAAGGTTTGCGGGAGGGCCATGGCCCTCCCCTACGACCGCGGCAAACGCCCGACCATCCGGCACCCTGCAATCTCCGCGGCACCCCGCATATACCCCCGCAACCCCTCAATATTTTCCGAGCCGCCCGCAGGGCGGCGGTCCACAACATCTAAACTCTTAACTCTGAACTCTTAACTCTGAATTCTAAAAACTCCAACCTCTCAACTCCAAACAACTCCACAAAGGGGGCCTCCTCATGCGTGTCCATCTCTATACCGGTTCGCTGGCGCTGGTGCGGCGCAGCGGGGTGGGGCAGGCGGTCGAACACCAGCGCGCCATGCTGCAGAGCGCGGGCGTCGAGGTCGTGACCGACTGGTCCAAACCCGCCGACGCCGTGCACATCAATACCGTGCTGCCGGACGCGCCGCTTGCCGCGCTGCGCGCCCGCCTGCGCGGCGAGCGGGTCGTGTTCTACGGCCATTCGACCGAGCAGGACTTCCGCCATTCCTTTGTCGGGTCCGACCGGCTCGCGCCGCTGTTTAAGCGCTGGATCTGTTTCTGCTACAACTGCGGCGACGTCGTGCTCACGCCCACGCCCTACGCGCGCGGTATTTTGCAGGGCTACGGCCTCAAGCGGCCGGTCGTGGCGCTGTCCAACGGCGTCGACACCCGCTTTTTTGCGCCAAGCGCCGCCCGCGGCGCGGCGTTCCGGCAAAAATACGGCCTGCCGCCGCAGCGCAAGGCGGTGGTCAGCGCCGGGCATTTCATGCAGCGCAAAGGCATCTTTGACTTCATCGCCCTGGCCCGCGCGCTGCCGCAGGCGGAATTTTTCTGGTTCGGCTACACCGAACCTGCCCTTGTGCCCGCGCCGGTGCGCCGGGCCATGGCCGCCGCCCCGGCCAACCTGCATTTCCCCGGCTTTGTCAGCCAGGCCGACCTGCGCGACGCCTACTGCGGGGCGGACCTGTTCTGCTTTTGCAGCGAGGAGGAGACCGAGGGCATCGTTGTGCTGGAAGCGCTGGCCTGCGGCGTGCCGGTGCTTGTGCGGGATATCCCGGTCTACGCGGGCTGGCTGCGCGACGGCGAAAACGTCTATAAGGCCGCCGCCCCGGCCGACTGGCCCCGCCTGGCCGGAGCCATCCTGAGCGGCGCGCTGCCCGATGTGACCGCCGCCGGCCGCCGCGTGGCCGAAGCCCGCGCCCTGCCGCGGCTCGGGCAGCAGCTGTGCGAAGTGTACCGCACGCTGGGTCCGGCGCGGCCCGGCCGCCTGCCGCTGGCGGAATAAGGGCGGACAAGCCGGGGAAAGGGGCTTGCGGCCGGGCAGGGGAGCGCGTATAATAAAACGGCATCACACGCGAAAGGATACGTTTTATGGCAACCCTCCTGCTGGCGGTCATCTACATCGCCTTCATCGGCCTCGGCATCCCGGATTCGCTGTTCGGCGCGGCCTGGCCGGCCATTTATACCGAGCTCTCGCTGCCGCTCTCGGCGGCCAACTTTGTCACGGTGCTCACCTCCGCCGGGACCATCCTGTCCAGCCTGCTCTCGGCGCGCCTGATCCGCCGCCTTGGCACCGGCGGGGTCACGGCGCTCAGCACGGTGCTCACGGCAGTGGCGCTGTTTGCGTTCTCGTTTTCGCAGAACCTTGTCTGGCTGTGCGCCTGCGGCATCCCGCTCGGCCTGGGCGCGGGCTGTATCGACACGGCGCTCAACAACTATGTGGCGCTGCACTACCGCGCCACGCACATGAATTTCCTGCACTGCTTTTACGGTGTCGGCGTCTCGCTCAGCCCGTTTCTGATGTCGCTGGCGCTCTCGGCCGGGTCGTGGCGCAGCGGCTACCGCGGGGTGGGCTGGTTCCAGGCCGCCATCGCGGTGCTGACCGTCGTCACGCTGCCGGTCTGGTCGCGCGCGGGGCACACTTCGCCTGGCGAGGCCGTCAGCGACGGCGGGCAGACGGTCGGCTTCGGCGCGCTGCTGCGCGACGCGCGCGTGCGGGTGTCCTGCCTGGCGTTTTTCGGCTCCTGCAGCATGGAGTACGCCTGCGGCAGCTGGGGCAGCACCTACCTGGTGCAGCACCGCGGCCTGGGCGCCGATATGGCCGCCCGCACGATCACGCTGTATTACCTGGGCATCACGGCGGGGCGGTTCGCGGCCGGGCTGCTGTCCGCCCGCTGGCCGGGCCGCCGCCTTGTGCGCGTGGGGCAGGGCATTGTGCTGGCGGCCATCGTGCTGCTGCTTGCGCCGCTGCCCACGGCGTGCGCCGGGCTGGGGCTGTTTCTGGTCGGTTTCGGCAACGGGCCGGTGTTCCCCAACCTGCTGCACCTGACCCCGCAGCTGTTCGGCAGCGAGCGCTCCCAGTCGGTCATGGGCCTGCAGATGGCGGCCTCCTACGCGGGCATCCTGCTTTCGCCCGCCCTGTTCGGCATTTTGGCGCAGAACTTCGGCACCGGCCTGTTCGGCCCGTACCTGCTTGTCTTCTACGCCCTGATGGTCGCCGGCACCGCCTGCACGCTGCGGCGGCGCAGATAGCGGATAAAAAACAAAAAACAAAGCGATCCCGCCCGGGGCGTTCTACCGGGCGGGATCGCTTTCTATTTGTGGTGACAGGCGGGCGCTCAGCCGCAGCCGCCGGTTTCCGGCAGGTGGAGCTGTTTTTCCAGCATCGCCAGCGTTGTGACGGCCAGGCGGGCGCGGCAGGCAGCGTCAAGGTCGGCCAGCAGCGCGTCCATCACCCCGGCCATGCCAGAGGCGATCATACAGGGCAGGTTGTCGCGGCCGCTGTGCCAGCGCGTGTCCACAAAGCGCACTTCCAGCGCGCCGGCCACGTCGGCCAGCGTCAGCGTATCCGGGTCGGCAACCAGGCGGTAGCCGCCCTCGCTGCCCTCGCGCGTCTGCACCCAGCCGGCCTTTTTCAGCTTGGCCAGCACGCGGCGCACCCGCACGGGGTTGGTGCAGATGTTCTGCGCCATCGCCTCGCTGGACTGCACGCCGCCCCGGCGGTGCAGCAGCACCAGCGCATGCAGCGCCAGGCTGAAATCGCTGTTCATGCCGGTCCCCCTCCCTGTTCGGTCAGGTATTCCTGTGCAAAGTGGACCGCCGCCGCGCCGTCGGCCGTTGCGGTCACGACCTGGCGCACGGCCTTGGCGCGCGCATCGCCCACGGCGAACACGCCGGGCACGCTCGTGCGGGTTGTTTCGTCGGCCAGCAGGTACCCGGCTGCGTCCAGCTCCACCTGGCCGCGGAACAGCGCGGTGTCCGGCACGCGGCCGATGGCCGCGAACACGCCGTCGCAGGCAATGTCGCGGGCTGCGCCGCTCGCGGTATCGGCCACGCGCAGGCCGGTCAGGCGGCCGTCTGCGCCGCGCAGCAGCGCCGCGGGCTTGGCGTTCCACACGATCTCTACCCCGGCCGCGTCCAGCGCCTGGCGGTAGACGGGGGCGGCGCGCAGCGTGCCGCGGCGGTGCACCAGGTAAACTTTGGCCGCCAGCTTGGCCAGGTGCAGCGCATCGCCGACCGCCGTGTTGCCGCCGCCGACGACCGCGACGGTCTTGCCGCGGTACAGCATGCCGTCGCAGGCGGCGCAGTAGCTCACGCCGCGCCCGCGCAGCGTGTCCTCGCCCGCAAGGCCCAGCGTACGCGGCCCGGCCCCGGTCGCAAGCACAACGGTGCGGGCCTCCAGCGGGCCGGAGTCGGTCTCGATGCGTTTGACCGGCCCGGCCAGCTGCACGCCGGTGACCTGCGCAAGGCGGAACTCCGCCCCCGCGCGCTCGGCCCCCTGCTGCATGAGCTGGCCCAGCTCAAAGCCGCCGACGCCTTCGGGGAAGCCGGGGTAGTTTTCGATCAGCGGCGCGTCGGCCATCTGGCCCCCGGCCGAAAGCTGCTCCAGCACAACGGCGCGCAGGCCCGCGCGGGCCGCATACAGCGCCGCCGTGCAGCCGCCCGGCCCGGCGCCCAGCACGGCCACATCATAAAGCTCTGCCATCATGGGTCTCCTTTCCGGGGCTTACAGCCCCTGCTCGCTGAGATAGGCGCGGATGCCGCCTTTGCCGGAAGGCCCGACGACGGGCGGGCAGGCCTGCCCGTTTTTGAACAAAATCAGCGTCGGGATGCTGGAAATGCCGTAGCGGGCCGCCAGCTCGGGCGCGTCGTCAATGTTGAGCTTGCCGACGGCAAGCCGCCCGTCTTCTTCGGCCGCGACCTGCGCGACCGCAGGGCCGAGCCGCAGGCAGTAACCGCACCACGGGGCCCAGAAGTCCACAAGAACGGGCACGGGGGACGCAAGGACCTTCTGCTCAAAATTTTCTTTGGTGATATCAAAAACAGCCATAACGGACCTCCTTTGGTTTGGGGTGTATCGGACAAATCAAAAGCGCGGGGATTTAGCGCGGGGAATTTTTCGGATGCGCCCCATAGATGCGCCCCAGAGAAATCATTGGCGGATCAGGGGCAGATCAAACGAATGATAAACGATAAACTGAAATGCAGGAAAGGCGGATAAATGGTTTGAACTGTAAATGATTTTGTTTCAGTTCATACTGTAACTATATCAGATACAATTAAAATTGTCAAGCGCTCTCCAAAAATTCAACAACGCACCCACCGCAGGCGGCGAAATGTTTCAACTTTTATACTTTCCTTTGTGAGCGCGTCTTTCCGGGCGGGAAAACCGCACAGTGCGGGGAAACGCGGCCCGGCGTCCGTTTTTATGGATGTTCCGGTCTGCTTTTACGGGCTTTTGCACCTTCGCCGCTCTGCGGCAAAAGGCGCGGCGGCGCTCCGCTATACTGCGGGTACAGCGCCGGGGACAGGCCCCGGGCTGTTCTGGCAGATGCCGTATTCAGAGGAGGGGATCGAGATGCCGTTGTTCACCCAGACCACACAGGAAAAAACAAGACTGTTCCACCGCGCCCGCGCCGTGCCGCCCGGCGCGCCCGCGCCCGCCGCGGCGGGGCCTGCCGCCGCGGCAGCCGCACCGGCTGCATCGTCCGCACCTGCCGCATCGCCGGCGCCGCTGGCCGCGCGCGGGGTGCTGCTGTGGCGGGCGGGGGCCGCGGCGGCCGGGTGCCTGCTGGGCGCGGGGCAGGTGTACGGCGGGGCCGCGCCGTTCGGTTTGGCGCTGGTGCTGGGCTGCACGCCGTCGTTGGCGCTGCCCGCGGCGGTGGGCGTGCTGGCCGGGGCGTTTGCATTCCAGCCGCTTGTGCTGGCGCTCAAGCTGGCGGGGGCTGTTGTTGCGGCGCTGGCCGGGCGCATGGGCGCGGCGCAGCTGCCGGGCCGCCCATACATAGTCGGGGCCGGGGCGGCGGGGGCCGCGCTGCTGGCCGAGCAGGTCGCTGTCATGGCGGCCGGCCGCACAACGCCGGCTGAGACCGCCCTGGCCGCCGTCACCGGCCTGGGGGCGGCGGGGCTGGGCCTTGCGCTGCACAAACTGCCGCCGGGACGCCCCGGCGCGCTGTGCCTGTGGCTGGCGATGGCCGCCGCCTGCGCGCAGCGCTTCCCGCTGTTCGGTGGGCTGGGGGCCGGGCTGGCGCTGGCTGCGTGCGGCGGGCTGGCCACGGCGCTGGCCGGCAGCCTGGAACAGAGCGCCGTGCTGGCCCTGGCGCTGGCGGGGGCCGTCACGGCGGCCACGCCCGCTGCCAGTTATGCGGCGCTGGCCGTTGCGCTGGGCACGCTGGGCGCGGCCGTCCTGGCCCCGGGCGAGCGCCGCCGCGGCGCGGGCGTGTTCTTTTCCGGCTGCGCCGTCGGCGCGCTGGCGGCCCCGGGCTGGCCGCAGGCGCTGTGGCTGCTGGCGGCGGCCGGGGGCGGCGGGCTGGCCGCGCTGGCCTGCCCGGGTGCGTGGCTGCGCGCGGTGTTCCCGCCGCCTGCGCCCCCGGCGGTCAGCCAGAGCCTGAGCGGCGCGGCGCGCCGCCTGTCCGGCGTGGCGGATGCGCTTTCCGACATTGCGGACACCGTCAACGAGGTCTGCGCACGCCAGCTGCCGCCCAAAGGGGAGAACTATGATTTTGTGGTGGAGTATGCGGCCCGCCATGTCTGCCAGACCTGCGAGCGCCGCAGCCTGTGCTGGGTGCGCGGTTACTCGACCGCCGTGGACGGGCTGTACCGCCTGCGCGCCGCGCTGGAGGCCCATGGCCGCGCCGAGCTGGAGGACCTGCCCGGCCAGCTCAGCGTCTGCACCCACCCCAGCGACCTGTGCGCCGCCGTCACGCACGGCTACCGGCTGTGGTGCAGCCGCCGCCAGACCCGCGCGCGGGCCGGGGCGCTGCGCAGCGCCCTGACCGAGCAGTACAGCGCGATGGCCGCCGCCCTGGCGCAGATGGCCGCCAAACTGGGGGCGGCAGGCCTGCCGGACGCGCGCCGCCAGACCCGGGTCGCGCAGCTGTTTGCGGCGCTGGGGCTGGACCCGCTCGAGTGTTCGGTCACGGCCGATGCGGCCGGGCGGCTGACCGCCAACGTCACGGTGCCGCGCGTCAGCTTCAGTACCGGCGAAGCCGCCGCCCTGACCAAGGAGGTGGGCGAAGCCTGCCGCCGCGACTTTGCGCTGCCCGACATCGCCCACTGCCGCACCGTGACCATGCTGCGCTTTTCGGAGCGGCCGCTGTTCGCCCCGGTCTTCGGCCTGGCCAGCCGCCCCGCGCCGGGGCAGAGCGTGAGCGGCGACGCCTGCGACCAGTTCTGCGACCGCGCCGGGCGCGCGCAGATGCTGCTGTGCGACGGCATGGGCACCGGCAAGAGCGCGGCTGTCGACGGCCGCATGGCCGCCCGGCTGACCGGCCAGCTGCTGCGCGCGGGCTTTGCCGCCGAGAGCGCGGCCCGCCTGGTCAACGTGGCGCTGGGGCTGAAAAACGCCGAGCAGGAGTCCGGCGCGACCATCGACCTTTTGACCGTCGACCTTTACACCGGCCGGGCCGGGCTGTTCAAGGCCGGGGCGGCGGCCAGCTTCCTGGTGCGCGGCGGCGTCGCCCAGGTGCTGGAAGCGCCGAGCCTGCCCATCGGCGTGACCGAGGGCGTTGTCGGCCGTTCGACGGCGTTCGGGCTGGCGGCCGGGGATATGGTCGTGCTTGTCTCGGACGGCGCGCTGTGCGACGGCTGCGACTGGGTGGCCGACCAGCTGCAGCTGTCCGCCCGGCTTGGCCAGACCCCCGCCCAGACCGCCAACGCCGTCGCCGACAGCGCCCAGCGCCGCGCCGGAAACAAACAGGACGACATCACGGTGGCCGTGCTGCAGCTGGAAGGAGCGTGAAGGGGGAGAGAAAATGAGGAATGAGGAATTAGGAATGAGGAATGGAGCGGCGGGGGAGGGCGGCCATAAACGGCCGGGCGTTTGCCGCAATGTCTCCGGGACGATCTCCGGCCTAAGAGCCGGACCTGCGGTCTTTGGCCTCCGAAACGCGCCTGCGGGCGCAGTGCGAGCATCGTCCCCTACAGAGGTTTGTTATAACGCAGGGACGGCGGTTTCCCGGTTGGCCGCGGGCCCGCCGTTGGTCGTAGGGGAGGGATTTATCCCTCCCGCGGGTGTTTGCGGCAGCGCAAGGTCTTTGGTTGGCCGCGATGTTCCCCGCGTTCTGTAGGGCGGGCGTTCACGCCCGCCGCACCGCAGCGATTCAAAACCGGGATGTTCGCGCCGCCGTGGGGTCCGGCGGGATGAGGGCATCCCGCCCTACGGCCGCCCGGGTGGTGACGGCCAACCCTTTTGGCCGCAACGTTTGCCATGGTTTGTAGGGGAGGGCCATGGCCCTCCCGGGGACATTGCGGCGGCGCAAGGTCCCCTACAGGGGCTTGCAATGCCGCAGAGGTGCGGTTCCCCGGTTGGCCGCGGGCCTCCGCCGCCATTTGCCTCCCTTGTCAAAGGGAGGTGGCCGCGCCGCCGGGCGCGGCCGGAGGGATTGCCCCGCCCCGAAATGCCGCCCCCGGAAGCGGCCGCCAACCGCAAGGCAATCCCCCGATCTCCGCGCTCGTCCCCTTTGACAAGAGGGCCTTTTGTGCGGCCGCGCGTTTTCATACATTTTCCCCAAAACCAAAACCGCGCAGCAACGCCAAACCGGTGCGGCGGGCTGGTACTGTCCACAATTTTTTTACAAAAACGGCGAAAAAAACTGTTTAATTTTTTCCAAATGTATGGTAAAGTAGAATCACTTGAACAAACAAACGGCCCGGGCCCGCCCGCCGTTTGGACTAAATAACGCCGAGCGGCCGGGATGTTTGCCAACAGGCCCGGGCCGGGCGCGGAAAGAGGTTTTGAATCACGATGGAATACGCCAGCAAAGACATCCGCAACATCCTTGTGGCCGGGCACGCCGGCTGCGGCAAAACAACGCTGGTCGAAGCGCTTTTGTACCAGAGCGGCGCGACCGAGCGCATGGGCCGCGTGGAAGACGGCACCACCGCCAGCGACTTTGACCCCGAGGAGGTCAAGCGCAAGGCTTCGCTCAACAGCAGCGTCGTGCCGGTCGAGATCGGCGGCGCCAAGTTCAACCTGATCGACGCCCCCGGCCTGTTTGATTTCGAGACCGGCGCCTGCGAGGGCGTTGAAGCCGCCGAGAGCGTGCTCATCTGCGTGTCCGGGCGTTCGGGCGTCAGCGTCGGCGCCGAAAAGGCTTACAACCTCGCAGTCAAGCACAACAAGGCCCGCCTGGTATTTGTCACCAAGACCGACCTTGAAAACGCCGATTACTTCAAGATCCTCGAGCAGATGAAGATCAAATTCGGTCCTTCGGTCTGCCCCTGCGTCGTGCCCGTGCGCCTGGACGACGGCACCGTCGCCTACATCAACCTGTTCAGCCAGAAGGCTTTTAAATATGAAAGCGGCAAGCAGGTCCAGATCGACCTGCCCGACATCGGCCACCGGTTCGAGGGCCTGATCCAGGCCATGAACGAGGCCATCGCCGAGACCGACGAAACCCTGATGGAAAAGTTCTTTGAGGGCGAGCCCTTCACGACCGAGGAGATCGTGGCCGGGATGGCCGCCGGTGTGCGCGCCGGCCAGATCACGCCGGTGTTCTGCGGCAGCGCGGTCAACCAGCAGGCGCTGGATATGCTCGTGTACAACCTGCGCGAGCTGCTGCCCGCGCCCGACGCCGCCCCCGCCGTGGCCGAAACGGCCGACGGCGAGCCGGTCGAGATCACGGCCGACGCCGCCGCGCCCACCTGCGCCTATGTGTTCAAGACCGTTGCGGACCCGTTTGTCGGCAAGCTGAGCTTCATCAAGGTGCTGGCCGGTAAGCTGACGGCCGCCTCCAACGTGGTCAACGCCCGCACCGGCCAGCCCGAGCGCATGGGCAAGACGCTGACTGTCTGCGGCAAGCGCCAGACCGACGCCGCCGCCATCCCGGCCGGCGATATCGGCGCGGTGGCCAAGCTGTCCACCGCCAAAACCGGCGATACGCTGTGCGACCCCGCGCGCGTCGTCAGCCTGCCCGCGCCCGCCTACCCGGCCGCCTGCTACCGCATGGCGGTCAAGGTCGCCAAAAAAGGCGACGAGGGCAAGGTCTCCGGCGCGCTGGCCCGCCTGATGGAGGAGGACCCGGCCATCACCTTCACGGTCGACCCCGAGACCAAACAGCAGGTCATTGCGGGCCTTGGCACCCAGCATCTCGAAGTCGCGGTCGCCAAGCTCAAGAGCAAGTTCGGCGTGGAGATCACGCTCGAAGCGCCGCGCGTACCTTACCGCGAATCCATCCGCAAGAGCTGCAAGGCCCAGGGCCGCCACAAAAAGCAGACCGGCGGCCACGGCCAGTTCGGCGACGTCTGGATTCAGTTCGAGCCCTGCGAAGGCGACGAGATCCAGTTCGAGGAGAAGGTGTTCGGCGGCAGCGTGCCCAAGAACTTCTTCCCCGCGGTTGAAAAGGGCGTGCGCCAGGCGGCCGCCCACGGCGTGCTGGCCGGTTACCCGATGGTCGGCATGAAGGCGACGCTGCTGGACGGCAGCTACCACCCGGTCGACTCCAGCGAAATGGCGTTCATCATGGCCGCCAAGCTGGCCTACAAGGCCGCCATCCCCGAAGCGGGCCCCGTGCTGCTGGAGCCCATCGGCACGCTGCAGGCCCATGTCCCGGCCGACAACACCGGCGACATCATGGGCGAAGTGACCAAGCGCCGCGGCCGCGTGCTGGGCATGAACCCCGACCCCGAGGAAGCGGGCGGCCAGATCGTGGAGGCCGAGGTGCCGATGGCCGAAATGCAGGACTTCACGACCTACCTGCGCCAGCTCACCCAGGGCCGCGGGCACTTCACGTTTGAGTTCGTCCGCTACGAGACGCTGCCCCAGATGCTCGAAGCCAAAGTCATCGAGCAGGCCAAAGCGCTGGGCAACCTCAGTGAAGACGACGCCTGATATCCTATAAACCAAACCAAACGGACCCTGCCCTTGCCCGGGCAGGGTTCCAGACTGTCAAAAAAGTTAAAAACCGTCGCCGTCGGCGGACATGTGCCGACGACGGTGACACCGACAGGAAAATTTTACGGCAAATTGTGTGCGAGGAGCGTTAGCGACGAGTGCGCGATTTGCCGTGAAATTTTGTCGAAGGGGATTCCAAAGGGGGAAATAGACGCGTTAGGCAATTGCCGTGCGCGGCTGTTGCCCCCCTTTGCAGCGTGTCGAGTTTCTCGACACGCTGAAACCCTGCCCTCGCCCGTGCAGGGTTCGTTTTTGTCCGGCCGCTGCGCCCGAACGCCGCCCCCCCGGGCGCTTGCCGCGGAAATAAACTTGCGTCCGCCGCGCAAATGGGGTATGATAGGCGTATAACCATCCCCCTCATATGACAAAGGAGAAGCCTATGCGTTACTGCAAAAAATGCACGATGCCGGACACCCGCCCCGGCATCACCTTTGACGCCGAGGGCGTGTGCAGCGCCTGCCGCCATTACGAAAGCCGCAAAAACGTCGACTGGGACGCCCGCTTTCGGGAATTTGAAAAATTCTGCGACAAATACCGCGGCATGAACGGCCCCGGCGGCTACGACTGTGCGGTGGCCGTGTCCGGCGGCAAGGACAGCCACTTCCAGGTCTGGATGCTCAAAGAGGTCATGCACATGAACCCGATCCTCTTCAGTGTGGAGGATAACTTCCCGATGACCGCCGCAGGCGTCCACAACCTCAAAAACATCAGCGAGGAATTCGGCTGCACCATCATCAGCTGCAAGCCCAACATCCGGGCGCAGAAGATTTTGATGCGCAAATTCTTTGAAAAATACGGCAAGCCGACCTGGTATGTCGACCGGCTGATCTACACCTTCCCGCTGCATATGGCGGCCAAGTTCAACACCCCGATGCTGTGCTACGGCGAGAACGTCAGCTTCGAGTACGGCGGCAACGCCGACAAGGAGACCTACTCCGCCATGGACCAGATCGAGAACGGCGTGGCCGTCGGCTTCCCGATGGAGGAGCTTGTCGGCGACGGCGTCACCGAGAACGACCTGAGCCTGACCCTGGCCCCTTCGGCCGAAGAACGCGCCAAGCTCGACCCGTTCTACCTCAGCTACTTTGTGCCGTGGAACAGCTACAAGAACTATCAGATCGCCAAGGCCCACGGCTTCCACGACCTGACCCACGAATGGGACCGCACCCACCACGCCGAGAACTTCGACCAGATCGACTCGCGCGCCTACCTGGTCCACTCCTGGCTGAAGTACCCCAAATTCGGCCACGCCGCCGCCACCGACTACACGGCCCGCTACATCCGCTACGGCATGATGACCCGCGAGGAAGCCATCCCCATCATCAAAGCCCGCGACGGCAAGCTCGACCCGCTGTGCGTGCGCGATTTCTGCGCCTTCTGCGGCTACACCGAAAGCGAATTCTGGGCCATCATGGACAAGTTCTACAACCGCGACCTGTTTGAGAAAAACGCCTGCGGCGAATGGGTCCTCAAGCACCCGATCTGGGAGGAAGAAAAATGACGCGCCACATCATCCTCTGGACCCTCAAGGAGATGCCGGAGGCGGAAAAGGCGCGTGTCAAGGCGGAGATCAAGGCCGGGCTGGAGGGCCTGGCCGGGCAGATCCCAGGGCTTGTGTCGATCCGCGTCGAGACGCGGCGGCTGCCGTCCTCGAACGCCGACCTCATGCTGGATTCCAGCTTCGAGAGCCCGGCCGCCCTTGCGGCTTACGCCACCCACCCGGCCCACGTCGCCGTTGCCGACGGCAAGGTCCGCCCCTACACGGCCGTGCGCAGCTGTCTCGACTTTGAGGAATAAGCGCCCGGAAAAGCGCGCAGAATGACCGGCGTTTCCAATTGTTGCAAAAAGACGGACCTCCCGCAAAGGGAGGTCCGTCTTTTTGCGTACCGGCAAACGCCCGGCCGGAACGAAAGGCCGCGGCCGGCCGGGGAACCGCAAACCTTCACGGTGCCGCAACCCCTGTAGGGGACGATGCTTGCATCGTCCCGGGAACCCTGCGGTGGCGCGGACGCCTGCGGGCGGGATGAATCCCGCCCCTACGAACAATTTTTGTGCTTTAGGCCAACCGGAATGGCCACCGCCACCCGGGCGGCCGTAGGGCGGGATGCCTCATCCCGCCGGACCCTGCGGCGGCGCAAGGTCCCGATTTTTGAAATCGCCAAGGTGCGGCGGGCGTGAACGCCCGCCCTACGAGACGGGGAAAATGCGGCGGCGAACCGGGAAATTGCGGTGGCGCAGGGTTTTGCGGGAGGGCTATGCCCCTCCCCCCTACAAACCGCGGCAAACGTCGCGGCCAGACGGGATGACTGTGGCCCCACACGATTGCAACCTTTGTAGGGGACGATGCTCGCATCGTCCCGGGAACCCTGCGGTGGCGCGGACGCCTGCGGGCGGGATGAATCCCGCCCCTACGAACAATTTTTGTGTTTTAGGCCAACCGGAATGGCCACCGCCACCCGGGCGGCCGTAGGGCGGGATGCCCTCATCCCGCCGTACCCTGCGGTGGTGCAAGGTCCCGATTTTTGAAATCGCCAAGGTGCGGCGGGCGTGAACGCCCGCCCTACGGGACGGGGAAAACACGGCGACTACCCGGCAAGGCGTGCCGCCGCAAGGTCCGCGGGAGGGCCATGGCCCTCCCCTACAAACCGGGGGTAACGCCCGGCCACCTGGGAAACCGTAGCCCTGCGTTATAACAAACCTTTGTAGGGGCCGATTCCATATCGGCCCGGTTCGCGGCGGCGCAGGGCCCTGCGGGCGGGATCTCCGGCCTAAGAGCCGCCGCTGCGCGGCGGTTGGCCTCCGAAACGCGCCTGCGGGCGCAGTAAATCCCGCCCCTACGAACAATTTTTATGTTTTGGACCAACCGGGACAGTTGTGGCCACCCGGGCGGCTGTAGGGCGGGATGCCCTCATCCCGCCGGACCCCGCGGCGGCGCAAGGTTCCCCGGGCGGATATGGAATACGCCCCTACGACCGGCGGCGGGTGCGCGGTCGGCCAGGAAAATGCCAACCTCACGCTGCCGCACCCCTGCGCCCGCCCTTGGCATCCTGCACGATTTTGGCGCGGCTGACAAGGGGCGGCGTCGTGGAGGGTGCCGAAACTGCATTGACGGCATCAATAGTCCATATTTACGCCAAATTCGGCGTTCTATCCATTCCCAAACAGGCGGATTTGTTGTATAATCTGGACAAAAGCAGTTAAAATTTTAACACTGCTTAGGATGCCTGCCGGGCTGGGGAATGTGCCGCGGTGGGGAAAGCGCCGGGGCGGCCCGCGCGGCCGCCGATGCAGAGAAGGGGTGTCCTGTTTGAAAAAGCTGATTTTGGTAACAAGCCCGCCCGCCTGCGGCAAAACGTTCATCTCCCGCCAGCTGGCGGGGGCGCTCCAGCATGTCGTGTATCTGGACAAGGACACGCTGATCCCGCTGTCCAAGCAGATCTTTGCGGTGGCGCACCAGCCGTATGACCGCAGCAGCATCTTTTTTGAAAAGTATATCCGCGACCTTGAATATCAGGTCATCCTGGACCTGGCGATGGAAGCGCTGCTGTACGACGATATCGTGCTGATCAACGCCCCCTTTACGCAGGAAATCCGCGACGACGCCTACATCGCCACCCTGCGCAAAGAGCTGGCCAAAAAGGAGGCCGAGCTCGTGGTTATCTGGGTCGATACCGACCCGGAGGTCTGCCACCAGCGCATGATCGACCGCGCCAGCGACCGCGATATCTGGAAGCTGACCCACTGGGACGAATACATCCTCGGCGTCAACTTTGAGCCGCCGATGAACCTCAAGCTCAAGAACCAGCCCGATTCGCTGCTGATCTTCCACAACTCTTCGGACGAGGAGTTCGCAAAGAGCATGCAGGAGATCGTGGCGCAGCTGGAGTCCACGGTCAAAAAAGGCCGCCGCCCCCGCACGCCGCGCCGGCTTTGATGCGCCCTTCTTTCCCCATACAGTTTCATAACACAGGCCCGCGGCCATATGGCCGCGGGCCTGTTGCGTTGTGTCTGGGGTGCGCCGGGGTGCGGGCGCGGCTTGCTTTTTATGGCTGCGGTTGCGCGGCGGCGTGGGCGGCGGCAAGGCGGCGGTATTCCTCCACGTTGGCGGCGAGGGCGGCGGTCTGGTCGGGGCGCACGGGGCCGCGCACGCGGCCCGGCACGCCGACGACCAGGCTGTACGGCGGGACCACCGTGCCTTCCGGCACCAGCGCCCCGGCGGCGACCAGGCAGCCCTCGCCCAGCACGGCGCCGTCCAGCACGGTCGCGTGCATGCCGATGAGGCACCCGTCCCCGACCGTGCAGCCGTGCAGGATGGCCCCGTGCCCGACGCTGACGCCGCGGCCGAGCGTGATGTCAAGCTGCGGGCCGGTGTGCAGCACGGCGTTGTCCTGCACGTTGGTGTCGGGGGCGACCGTGATGCGGCCGGTGTCGGCGCGCAGCACCGCGCCGTACCACACGCTGGCGCCCGCGCCAAGGCGCACCGCCCCCGCCAGCACCGCGCCCGCCGCCACGAACGCCGCGGCGGCGGTGTCCGGCGTGTGGCCGCCGATGGTCAGGCAGGGCATGGGAAAGTCTCCTTCCAAATCAAAATAGCCGGGTCAAAAATCCGGTTCGGCCGCGGCTCACCCCAGGCCGCAGGCGCTCTGGGCCTGCAGGGCGGCGCGCAGGGCGGCGGCGTCGGGCTGGCCGGGGGCGCTGGCGGCCCCGGCGGTGCCGAAGCTGGCGCAGACGCCGAACGCCGCGCCGCACACGCGGGTCACGGCGCCCAGCGGGCCCATCGCCATTGTGATGAGCGGCGTTTCGGGGCGGCGGGCGGCGGCCAGGGCCGTGGCTTCCAGCAGGCGGGCGGCGTCCGCCG
Source organism: Candidatus Gemmiger stercoripullorum (assembly GCA_019119365.1). Taxonomy (GTDB): domain Bacteria; phylum Bacillota; class Clostridia; order Oscillospirales; family Ruminococcaceae; genus Gemmiger; species Gemmiger stercoripullorum. The sequence continues at coordinate 54,416 of DWXD01000024.1, forward strand.
GGGCGGCGGGCATCACGGCCAGCTTGGCAATGTCCGCCCCGGCGTTGGCCATGGCGGTCAGGGCGTTGGCCATGGCCTTGGTCGCGGGCGTGCCGTCGAAATGATGTTCGCTGAACACGGCCGCGGCCCCGGCCTTGTGGGCCGCGGCCAGCAGGCGTGCGCAGGGGCCCGGCCCGGCCGAAAACTCCACATCCAGCAGATCGAACGCCCCGGCCGCTTTGGCGCACAGCGTTTCCAGCAAAGCGGCGTAGGCTTCGGGGTCAAGCGCGGCCTGCCCGCCCTCGCGCGCGGTGCGCAGCGTGACCAGCAGCGGCGTCTGCCCGGCGGCGCGGCGCACGGTCTGCACGGCCCAGACCAGCCCCAGGTGGCTCTGGTCGGCCAGCGCGTCCAGCCGCAGCTCAACGATATCCCCGGCGGCGGCCGCGGCCTGCGCCTGCAGCGCAGCGGGCTGGGGCAGCAGCGCCGTGACCGGCACAATGACGCGGCAGCGCCCCGCCCCGGCCCGGCAGGGCGCCGCAAGCGTGACGCCGCGCAAAGTCACATCAGGCATGGTTTGACCTCCCAGAAAAAAGTTTGAAACAATGATGAAGCGAAATATTAAATTAGGAATTAGGAATGAGGAATTAGGAATTGTTTTGCGGGTTGGCCTGCGGCTAACTTTTTTTGAGCGCGCCGCACGACGCGCGGTCCACCATCATTCCTCATTCCTAATTTCTAATTCCTCATTTTTCCGTTCCCTGCTTTTGGCTCCGGGCTTCCCGTTTCAGTTGCCTCTGCGTCCCAGCCTGCCCGCAACCATGCCCAGCAGCTTCTGCGCCATGCTGAACACCTCGCGGAAATTCACGGCGCAGACGAGCGCCGTCAGCAGCGTGACCGGCAGCACCCAGGCTTCCACAAAGAACAGCACCGCGATCTCGGCCAGGATCAGCCCGAGATTGAGCAGCATGCGCCCGATGTGGAAGTCGATGACCAGCAGCCCGCGGGTGGAGTAGGCGCGCAGCGCAAACACCAGCAGCAGAGACAGGAAGCTGGCCGACGTGACGCCCACCGGCCCGAACCAGAGGATGAACGCAAAGTTGAGGATCAGGTTGAGCACCGCCCCCGCCAGCATCGTGACCAGCGAACCGGACGAGCGCTTGTAGACGACATAGACGCTGTTGAGGAAGTTGTTCAGGCAGGTGCACATCGAGGCCAGCACCAAAAACGGCACAAACTGCCAGGCGTCGTAATAATCGGCGCGGAACAGGTACATGAGCGGGTGGCACAGCCAGATGATGCCCGCCGCGCAGCAGAACAGCACGCTGGCATACACGCGGAAGATCTTGCTGAAAAACGCCGCGCGGTCCTCCTCCTCGGTCACGGCCGAGAGCTGCCAGGCTTCGTAGAAAAACTGGCCGACAAACGTGATGATCTGCGGCAGGAAGTACCCTGTGCTGAGCAGACCGACCCAGGCTTCGCTGCTGCGGCCGCCGTAACCGGCGCACATGGCCTGGACGTAGAACTGGTCCGAGGCGTTGATGACCCAGAAGCTGATCGAAGCCGGGATCATCGGCACGCAGTAGCGCAGCATCTCGCCCCAGAGGGTTTTGTCGAATTTGCGCGGGCGGAAATACTGCGCGCAGCCGCCCGCCAGGAACACGAACACGGCCGAGCACATGTCCGAACAGAACAGCGCCAGCAGGTAGCCGGTCGCGCCCATGTTCAGCACGGTCAAAAACAGTAGGTAGAAGCCGAGCAGCGAGGCTGTGGTCAGCACGCCGTCAATGGCGACCAGGCGGTTGCGCATGCGCGCGCGGATGAACTGGGTGCACAGCGTGCGCAGGCAGCTGGCCAGCACGCAGAGATAAAGCAGCGCCAGATAATCGGCCGCATTGGGGATCATGCGCACAAGCGGCCAGAACAGCAGCATGCCCGCAAAGCCGGTCAAAATCGTGACAAAGCCGTTGAAAAAGACGCTTGCCTTATCCTTTGTCTTATCCAGCCCGAAGCGGATGACCGCAAAGCTGACGCCGAGGCTGACGACCGGGATTAGCAGGTTGGTGACGCTGTGCATCATCTTGGTCACGCCCAGCACGTCGGGGCTGTCCAGCGCATAGGTCAGGTACGGCTGGATGAACAGGCTGACCAGCTTGGAGCTGAAGTTGGAGATCGCAAACAGGATGGTGTTGCTGACAAGCGTCGCATATTTTTTGTCTTCAGACATCGGGGGCCTCCCTGGGACGGCATCTTGAAGATGGGGCAAGAGCGGGTTCACCGCCCGCTGCGCAGCAGCGCGCGGCGGGCGCGGTAGTCGGGCAGAACGGCGGCCACAGCCGCCCAGAAGGCGGGGCTGTGGTCGGGGTGGGCAAAGTGGCAGAATTCGTGCACGACGACATATTCCTGCGCGGGCGGCGGCATCGCGCACAGCCGCCGCGCAAAGGCCAGCGTGCCGGTGCGCAGGCTGCAGGACCCCCAGCGGGTGCTCATGTCCCGCACGGCGATGCGGGGCATGCGCCCGCCCGGGCAGCTGGCCGCAAACAGCGGGTAGTACGCCGCGCACAGCGCCTGCATGCGGGCGAGGGCTTCGGCTTTGGGCGGCAGGACCTCGGCGGCTTCGGCCGCCCGGCGGGCCTGCGCGCGGCCGACGGCCGAAGCCACCCACGCCGCATGCGCGGCCACAAAGGCGTCCACCGCCGCCAGCGGCACCCGCGCCGGGGCGGACACGGCCACGCTGCCGTCCGCCCGCACGCGCAGGTTCAGGTTGCGCACACGCCGCCGCGTCAGCGTGTAATCGACGCCGCCCGCCGTGCGCGCCTGCGCCGCCGGGCAAACCCTGCCTGCCATGGCCCCCGCCCCCTTTCCGTTAGTTCATAGTATGGCCGCGGCGCACCCGCCGCCATTACGCCTATTGTACACGCTTTTGCGCCGCTTGGCAAATAAAGCGCGAAAAAACCGCGGCCGGCCGGGCACAAAAAAAGCGCCCCGCCGGTGCAGGCGGGGCGGCGGGGCGAAAATGCGGGGCGGGCAGGAAGGCGCAACCTTATGGTATGATTGTAAACCCCTGTAGGGGCCGATTCCATATCGGCCCGGGGACCCTGCGGCGGCGCGGACACCCGCGGGCGGATATGGAATCCGCCCCTACAAACCTTCCGAAACGACCGGTCAAACCGGACGGCCGCGGCCGCCCGGGTGGCCGTAGGGCGGGATGCCCTCATCCCGCCGGACCCTGCGGCGGCGCAAGGTTCCGATTTTGGAATCGCCAAGGTGCGGCGGGCGTGAACGCCCGCCCTACAGGACGGGGAAAACATGGCGGCCAACCGGGAAAACGCGGCGGCGTGAGGTTCCGCGGGAGGGCCATGGCCCTCCCCTACAAACCGAGCGGGGGTGCAGCTACCCGGGAAACCGCAAACCGCACAACATCGTATCCCCCTTGTAGGGGCCGATTCCATATCGGCCCGGGGACCCTGCGGCGGCGCGGACACCCGCGGGCGGGATCTCCGGCCTAAGAGCCGCCGCTGCGCGGCGGTTGGCCTCCGAAACGCGCCTGCGGGCGCAGTAAATCCCGCCCCTACAAACCTTCCGAAACGACCGGCCAAACCGGACGGCCACGGCCACCCGGGCGGCCGTAGGGCGGGATGCCCTCATCCCGCCGGACCCTGCGGCGGCGCAAGGTTGCGATTTTGAAATCGCCAAGGTGCGGCGGGCGTGAACGCCCGCCCTACGGAGCGGGGGAAAACATGGCGGCCAACCGGCAAAGCGCGGCGGCGTGAGGTTCCGCGGGAGGGCCATACAAACCAGGCGGGGGGCGCAGCTACCCGGGAAACCGCAAACCGCACAACATCGTATCCCCCTTGTAGGGGCCGATTCCATATCGGCCCGGTCTGCGGCGGCGCGAACGCCTGCGGGCGGGATAAATCCCGCCCCTACGAATAAATTTTGCGTTTTGGGCCAACCGGGATGGCTGCGGCCCCGCGTTATTGCAACCTCTGTAGGGGACGATGCTCGCATCGTCCCGGGAACCTCGCGGCGTCGCGGGGGCCCCCGGGCGGGATCTCCGGCCTAAGAGCCGCCGCTGCGCGGCGGTTGGCCTCCGAAACGCGCCTGCGGACGCAGTAAATCCCTCCCCTACGAACAGATTTTGCGTTTTGGCCAACCGGGACGGCCGCAACCGCCCGGGCGGCCGTAGGGCGGGATGCCCTCATCCCGCCGGACCCTGCGGCGGCGCAAGGTCCCGATTTTTGAAATCGCCAAGGTGCGGCGGGCGTGAACGCCCGCCCTACGGAACGGGGGAAAACATGGCGGCCAACCGGCAAAGCGTGGCGGCGTAAGGCCCCGCGGGAGGGCCATACAAACCAGGCGGGGGGCGCAGCTACCCGGGAAACCGCAAACCGCACAACACCGCCCCCCCCTTGTAGGGGCCGATTCCATATCGGCCCGGGGACCCTGCGGCGGCGCGGGGTCCCGCGGGCGGGATCTCCGGCCTAAGAGCCGCCGCTGCGCGGCGGTTGGCCTCCGAAACGCGCCTGCGGGCGCAGTAAATCCCGCCCCTACGAACAAATTTTATGTTTTGGGCCAACCGGGATGGCCGCGGCCCCGCGTTGTTGCAACCTCTGTAGGGGACGATGCTCGCATCGTCCCGGGAACCTCGCGGCGGCGCAAGGTCCCGCGGGCGGGATCTCCGGCCTAAGAGCCGCCGCTGCGCGGCGGTTGGCCACCGAAACGCGCCTGCGGGCGCAGTAAATCCCTCCCCTA
>DWXD01000002.1 GCA_019119365.1 Candidatus Gemmiger stercoripullorum
GGCCTGCCCAACCGCAAGTGCACCCCCGACGCGATGATCGCCCTGAAGGACCCGAAGAACGTGGCCCTGATGGAAGAGTTCGGCGTGCTGACCAAGACCGAGCTGTTCTCCCGCTATGAGGTGGAGATGGAGCATTATTCCAAGGTCATCAACATCGAGGCGCGCACGATGCTCAAGATCGCCAACAAGCAGCTGATCCCGGCTGTGGCGACCTACATGGGCGACGTGGCCAACACGGCCGCCGCCAAGCTGGCCGTGAGCGAAGCCATCAGCACCCACGCCGAAACCAAGCTGCTGACCGCGCTTTCCCGCTATACCGACGAAATGTCCGACGCCGCCGACGCGCTGAAAACCGAGACCGACAAGGCCAGCGCCATGGAGGACGAAGCCGCCAAGGCCCACGCCTTCCACGATGCGGTGCTGCCCGCGATGGCCCGCCTGCGCGCCGCCGCCGACGCCGCCGAGGAACTGTGCGACGAGGAAGCCTGGCCCCTGCCCTGCTACAGCCGCCTGCTGTTCTACACCGAGTAAACAGCCCGCTGCCAGCCCTTTCCCCGGGGGCTCTGCCCCCTGCTTCTTACACCGCTTGAAAGGCCCGCCACCGGCGGGCCTTTCAAGTTTGCCCGGGGTCCGGCCACAAAAATCACAAAGTGCGCACCTGCCAAATCCGACAGATTTCGGCGGAGGTTTCTGTCGGGGTTGTACATTTTCGCCGGTTTTGCGGCGGACGCCTTGCCAAACCGCTGCCGGGCAGTGTATAATGATTTTGTATGTGTTTACCCTTTGATGTGTGGAGGATGTGCAATGGCTACCAAGTATGTATTCGTTACCGGCGGCGTGGTCTCCGGCCTGGGCAAGGGCATCACGGCCGCCAGCCTGGGGCGTCTGCTCAAGACCCGCGGGCTGAAGGTCGCTTCGCAGAAGCTGGACCCGTACATCAACGTGGACCCCGGCACGATGAGCCCGCTGCAGCACGGCGAGGTGTTCGTGACCGACGACGGCACCGAGACCGACCTGGATCTCGGCCATTATGAACGTTTCACCGATGAGAACCTGAACAAGTACTCCAACCTGACCACCGGCAAGGTCTACTGGAACGTGCTGCACAAGGAGCGCCAGGGCGCCTACCTGGGGCAGACCGTGCAGATCATCCCCCACATCACCAACGAGATCAAGAGCTACATCTACAACCTTGCCAAGAGCACCGAGGCGGACGTGGTCATCACCGAGATCGGCGGCACGACCGGCGATATCGAGAGCCAGCCGTTCCTCGAAGCCATCCGCCAGGTGGGCATCGAGCAGGGGCTGGAAAACTGCTGCTACATCCATGTGGTGCTGGTGCCCTACATCTCCGGCTCCAATGAATACAAGTCCAAGCCCGCGCAGCATTCCTGCAAGGAGCTGCAGGGCATGGGCATCCTGCCCAACGTGATCGTGCTGCGCGCCGACGGCAGCGTGGGCGCCGACATCAAGCGCAAGATCAGCATGTTCTGCAACGTGCGGCCCGACTGCGTGATCGAAAACCTGACGATGCCCAGCCTGTACGAGTGCCCGCTGATGCTGGAAGCCGCCGGGCTGACCGACGTGGTCGCGCGGCAGCTGCACCTGGAGACGCCGCCGTCCGATTTGGCCGAATGGAAGGACCTGATCTCCCGCATCGCCACCCGCAGCCGCAACTGCACCATCGCGCTGGTGGGCAAGTATGTCAAGCTGCACGACGCTTATCTGAGCGTGATGGAAAGCCTGTACCACGCCGGCTTTGAGAACGAGAGCAAGGTGGACATCCGCTGGGTGGACAGCGAGCTGCTGGTCGACCAGGAGCGCTGCGCCGAGGAGCTGGCCGACGTGGACGGCATTATCCTGCCCGGCGGTTTTGGCGACCGCGGCATCGAGGGCATGATCCAGGCCGAGCAGTTCGCGCGCGAGCAGGGTATCCCCTACTTCGGCATCTGCCTGGGCATGCAGATCATGGTGATGGAGTTTGCCCGCCATGTGGCCGGGTATGCCGACGCCAATTCCAGCGAGTTCACGCCCGACGGCGCGCACAATGTGATCGCGCTGATGCCGGACCAGCAGGGCAACATCCCCAAGGGCGGCACGATGCGCCTGGGCAAATACCCCTGCGTGATCAAGCCCGGCACCCACATGTACGAGTGCTACGGCAAGGGCGAGATCGACGAGCGCCACCGCCACCGCTACGAGTTCAACAACGACTTCCGCGCCGAGATGGAGGAAAAGGGCCTTGTAATCGCGGGCACCAGCCCGGACGGCCGCCTGGTGGAGGCCGTGGAGCTGCCTGACCGCGACTTCCACATCGGCGTGCAGTTCCACCCCGAGTTCAAGAGCCGCCCCAACCGCGCGCACCCGCTGTTCAAGGGCTTTATCCGCGCCGCGCTGCAGCACCAGAAGGACCGCACGCTGCGCGAGCACAACGCGATGGGCCAGCACTGAACAACAAACGAACCTACAGCAAAAGGACCCGTGCCGGAAGGCACGGGTCCTTTCTTTTGTATCAGCTGTATCGGCAGGCGGGCGGGTTTAGCGGCACCAGCCTTTTTCGCGGATGACGTTGACGACTTCGTCCACATACTTCTGGCAGGTGTCATGCTCCGGCGCTTCGACCATGACGCGCACCAGCGGCTCGGTGCCGGATTCGCGCACGAGGATGCGGCCGGTATCGCCCAAGTTCTCGGCCACTTTGGCCACGGCGGCCTGCACGTCGGGGTCCGCCTGGGCGGCGGCCTTGTCGGTCACTTTGACGTTTTCGAGCACCTGCGGGTAGACCTTCATCGGCGCGGCCAGCTCGCTCATCGGTTTCTTGCGGGCCATCATGACCTCCATCATCTTGAGGCTGGTCAGGATGCCGTCGCCGGTCGAGGCATATTTCGAGAAGATGATATGCCCGCTCTGCTCGCCGCCGATGCGGCTGCCGTGCTGCTGCATGTACTCGTAAACATACTTGTCGCCCACGGCGGTCTTGGCGTAGTCAATGCCGAGCTCATCCAGCGCCTTGTACAGCCCGAAGTTGGACATGACGGTGGTCACGACGGTGTTGGTGATGAGCTTGCCGCGCTCTTTCATGTAGCGGCCGTAGATGTACAGGATATGGTCACCGGTGACGACGTTGCCCTTTTCATCCACGCACAGGCAGCGGTCGGCGTCGCCGTCATAGGCGAAACCGACGTCGAGCCCCTTTTCGACAACAAACTTCTGCAGCCCTTCGATGTGGGTGGAGCCGGCGTTTTTGTTGATGTTCAGGCCGTTGGGTTCGGCGTTGATGACATAGGTCGTCGCGCCCAGCGCCTCGAACACGGCTTTCGCAATGTTCCAGCTGGAGCCGTTAGCGCAGTCAAGGCCGACCTTGACGCCGCGGAAGGAATACATACCCAGAGAGATCAGATAGCCGATGTAGCGGTTGCGCCCGGCGACATAGTCGACCGTGCAGCCGATCTTGTCTTTTCTGGCGTAGGGCAGTTCGTCCCAGTGCTGGCCGAAGGCGTTGAGGTCGCCGTCCAGGTAGGCTTCGACAAGGGCGATGGTCTCCTCGTCCATCTTTTCGCCCTGGCCGTTGATGAGCTTGATGCCGTTGTCATAGTACGGGTTGTGCGAAGCCGAGATCATGATGCCGCAGTCGAAGTTGTCGACGCGGGCGACATAGGCGACGCTGGGCGTGGTGGTGACATGCAGAAGATACGCGTCCGCGCCCGAAGCGACAAGGCCGCCGACGAGGGAATACTCAAACATATAAGACGAGCGGCGGGTGTCCTTGCCGATGACGATGCGGGCCGGGCCCTCCTGCGTGGCGAGGCCCTCGGCCGCGGCGCGCTTGCGCTTTTCGTTATAATACCAGCCCAGGAAACGGCCGACCTTGTAGGCATGGTCGGCGGTCAGGGTGTCGTTGGCTTCGCCGCGGAAGCCGTCGGTGCCAAAATATTTACCCATAAGGAACCCCTTTCAAAAGCGATAGGCAGCCATAAAAGCAGAACTTTATCACGCTATTTTGCGGCTGTGCTGCCGCACAGCCTTCCTCATTTTACCGCGTTTTTCACCAGTTGTCCAGCGTTTGGGGGCCGTTTTGCAATTTTATGCCGGCCGCCGCACCGCCATGCCCGCGCAAAAAGCCGCCGCCAGGCGCTTGGCCCGGCGGCGGCTTTTGCGTTTGCGGTCTGGTTCAGGCCCCGGCGGCGCCGAGGACGATCTCGGCTTTGGATTCCGGGTCGTCGCGGATGACCTCCCCCGCGGCAGGGGCCTGGATATAGCCGCTGCGCGGGTTTTTGATGCTGAGCACCGGCGTTTTGAGGGTCGCGTCCACCTCCGACTTTTCAAAAGCCAGGTCGGTCCCTTCCATCTCGCAGTCGATCAGGCGCAGGCCCTTGCAGTAGCACAGCGGCTGGGTGCCGATGATCCGGCAGCGCTCAAACGTGACGTTCTCGCAGTACCAGGCCAGGTATTCGCCCTTGATCACGCTGTCGCGCACGGTGACGTTTTTCGCGTGCCAGAAAGCGTCCTTGGTGTCAAAGCGGCAGCGCTCGAACACGGCGTTTTCAATATACTGGAACGAGTATTTGCCCGTCATGGAAAGTTCTTCGGCCTCGATCTCGCTGGCGCGCAGCAGAAAATATTCGCTGTCGGCCGTGCAGCCGCGCATCGTCAGGCGGTGGGTGGACCAGCCGAATTCCGGCGAGACGACGTCGCAGCCGGTCATGCGCACGTCGGCGCATTCGCGCAGGGCCTTGATGCCGTGCAGCCTGGAATCCTCGATCTCGATATGGTCGGAGTACCACAGCGCCGCGCGGCACTTTTCGGTCATTTCGGCGCGCTGCAGGCGCAGGCCGTGCACATGCCACAGCGGGTAGCGCAGGTTGAAAAAGCAGTCTTCGGCCGTGATGTCGGCACATTCCTTCAGCGCGCTCTCGCCGTCGGCGGGGCCGTCGAAGCGGCAGGCGGCCAGGTGCAGCCCGCGGCTGCCGTACAAAGCGCGTTCCTGCTCAAACGTCTGGTTTTGCAGCGTCTTCAAGTCAAATTCCCTCCCGTTTTCCGGCACAGCCGGCGTAAAAGACCGACCCCGCAGCCACATCGGACCGGGGTCGGCATCTACAGTATACGACAGCGCCGCCCAAAAGGCAACTGCTTTTTGGACGGCGCTGTTAGAACCTGTGGTTTTTGCAATTTTACTCGGTGCGCAGCGCGGCGACCGGGTCCTGCTTGGCGGCCTTGCGCGAGGGAAGCAGCCCGCCGATGAGCGTGAGCACGACGCTGAGCGCGACGAGCACGACGGCCGCCCCGGCCGGCAGCACGGCGTTGACGGCGTCGGTCCCGGCAATACTGTGGATGACGGCGTTGCCCGGGATGAGCAGCAGCAGCGTCAGCCCGATGCCGATGAGCCCGGCGCACAGGCCGATCATGAAGGTTTCGGCGTTGAACACCTGCGAAACGTTGCCCTTGGAGGCGCCGATGGCGCGCAGGATGCCGATCTCCTTCTTGCGCTCGAGCACGCTGATGTAGGTGATGACGCCGATCATGATGGAGGAGACGATCAGCGAGATCGCCACGAAAGCGACCAGCACATAGCTGATGACGTTGATGATGTCTGTGACCGAGGACATCAGCGTGCCGACGATATCGGTATAGGCGATGACCTTTTCCTCCTGTCCGGTCTGTTCCATCCGCTCGTTATAACTGTCCAGGATGGCCAGCACCTGCTCCTTGCTCTCGAAGTCCCGCGGGTAGATGCTGATGGAGGACGGCTCCGCCGCGTCGGCATAGCCGAGCGCGCGCAGGTTGCCCTCGTAGGTCGCGGTATCGGCCGTCATCAGCGACATGAGCAGCTCGCTGAGCTCTTCCTCGGTCATGTTGACCTGGATGGCGTCGGCAAAAACATCGGGGTCGACCTGGAATGCGTTCTGCAGCGCATCGCTGAGCTGGGCCATGACCTGCTGCATGCCGGTCTCGATCTGCGCGCCAATGGCCTGGCCGAAGCCTGTCATAACCTGGGTCATCACGGCGGGCATGACCTGCCCGGTCAGGGTGGTCATGACCTGCTGCATCACCTGGGTCATGACCTGTTCCAGCACCGGCTGCATCGCCTGCTGGATGGCCGCGCCGATGGCCTGCTGCATCTCGGCCATCTGGGCGTTGAGCAGCTCGGTGACGCCGCTGGTGTCCACCATCTCGTCCAGCGCAGCGGCCAGCATTGCCTCGGCCTCCGGCGTTTTCAGGTAGGTCAGGAAGTACTCGCCGATCGTCGTCGGGTCGGCCAGGCCGTTGGCCGCGGCATAGGCCTGGTAGCCCTCGAGCAGCGCCTGCGCCAGCCCTTCGACCTGCTCGGGCGTGATTTCAATGGCTTCGACCGAGGCGAGCACCGCGGCGGAGCCTTCGGCAATGAGCTGTTTGGCCTGTTCGGTCTCGAGGTATTCGGCCAGGTAGACGTCAAACTGGGCCGGGTCGGTGTAGCCCATGGCGGCGGCCCACTCCTGATACCCGGACATGACCGTGACGACGAGCTGTTTGACCTGCTCGGCCGAAAGGGCGATGCCGCTGTCCTGCACGATGCGCTCCAGCTCTTGCGCCAGCAGGGCTTTGGCTTCGTCCGTTTTCAGGTAGCCGGCGAAATACTCGCCCAGGCGCGAGAAATCCGCCTTGGGGTCGTCGCCGTAGTACGCCGCGTAACCCTCGAGCATCTGTTGGGCAAGTTCGGCCAGCTGTTCGGGCGTGGCTGTGAACTCGATCTCGCCGAGCAGCGCGCCCCAGTCCAGCCCCGAGAGGTCGAGCCCGGACAGGTCCAACCCGGACAGATCGAGCCCCGAAAGGTCGAGGCCCGAAAGATCCATGCCGGACAGATCCAGCCCGGACAGATCGAGCCCGGCAAACACGGACGGATCGAGCGTGAGGCTGCCGAAATCAAACAGGCCGTCCGTGTCGATGGACAATGCGTCGGTATCCAGCGTAAAGGCGGATTCGAGAATGTCGGCGTCGACGGTGAACAGATCCTCAAGGTTGAAGCGGTCCTCCCCGCTCTCCTCGCCGAAGCGGTCGCCGGTAAAGACATTGACGCCCGCATCGGCCAGCTGGTCGCGCACGATGGGGCTGGCGGCCGCCTGCTCCATGCAGTGCGCGGTGAGGGCGGCCGGGTAGTTGATGCCCGGGCTGAGCATGGCGGCGTTCGCCCCTTCGGCGGGCTGCACGATGCCGACGATTGTCAGGTCCTCGCCGTTTTGCACGAGCTTTTCCATATAAGCGGTGTCGTCGGTCTTGTCCCGCCAGACGCCGTAGGCGCTGTCGTACTGATAAAAACCGGAAGCGTCCACGAGCTTGAATGTGATGCCGAGCGCATCGGCGTACGCAATGCCGGTGATATCGTCCGGCACGGCGACGGATTCTTCCTCGGCAAACTGTTCGACCATGCGGTCCAGTTCTTCGCCGTCGCGCAGGCCGAGGGTATAGAGCAGGAAATCGCTGATGCTGCCGCCGGGGGTCAGCACAAGCACGCACTCGTTATAGTTTTCCGGCCAGCGGCCCGCCTTGACGTCGTACTGGTTGCGGTAAAGCGCTTCGTCGGCGGGCATCTGGTAAAACACGTTGGAGCTGGTCATCATCGACATCATGCTGCCCGAGCCGGACGCCGAACCCATGCCCAGCGGCGCAAAGGAATTGTCCGGGTTGACCTGGCGGTAGCCGCCGTCCTGCCAGAGATAGATCTGCGGCGTAACGCTGTAGGCGTATTCGATCGCGTTGGCGTATTCTTCAATGCCGCTTTCGCCGCTGTCCAGGTAGGCTTTGAGCGAGGCGAGGTCGTTGGAGCCGATCTTGGAGAAGGTCTGGGTGATCATCTCAATGACGCCGATCTCATGCTCTTCCCCGTCGTCCTCGTCCCCCATCATGCCCGCCATCATCCCGGCCAGGTCCATGCTGGCGCTCTGGATCGAGAGCGGATACTCCGAAAGGGTATCCTCCTCGACCGTCTGGATGTACTGGTTGACGCCGGTAGACAAAGACAGGATCAGCGCAATGCCGATGATGCCGATGCTCCCGGCGAAGGAGGTCAGCAGCGTGCGGGCTTTTTTGGTGCGCAGGTTCTGGAAACTGAGCGCAAGGGCCGTTGCAAACGACATGCTGGACCGGCGCGCCCAGCGGCGTTCGACCGGTTCTTCCTGCGCTTCGGGCGGGGTGAACGGGTCGGAGTCGGCGCGGATGACGCCGTCGCTCAGGCGCACGATGCGGGTGGCGTAGGCATCGGCCAGCTCCGGGTTGTGCGTGACCATGACGACAAGGCGGTCTTTGGCGACCTGCTTGAGCAGCTCCATGACCTGGACGCTTGTCTCGGAATCGAGCGCGCCGGTGGGTTCGTCGGCCAGCAGTACGTCGGGGTCGTTGACCAGGGCGCGCGCGATGGCCACGCGCTGCATCTGCCCGCCCGAGAGCTGGTTGGGCAGCTTGTTGAGATGCTTGCCCAGGCCGACCTCCTCCAGCGCCGCGACCGCGCGCTTGCGGCGCTCGGCGCGGGAGACGCCGGAAACGGTCAGCGTGAGTTCGACATTCGACAAAATCGTCTGGTGCGGGATGAGGTTATAGCTCTGGAAGATAAAGCCGATCGTGTGGTTGCGGTAGGTGTCCCAGTCGCGGTCGGTGTACCTTTTGGTCGATACACCGTTTATGACAAGGTCGCCGCTGTCGTAGCGGTCCAACCCGCCGATAATGTTGAGCAGCGTCGTCTTGCCGGAACCGGAAGGCCCGAGGATGGCGACGAACTCGCTGTCGCGGAAGCTCACATCCACATGGTCGAGCGCTTTCTGCACCAGCGAACCGGTGCGGTATTCTTTGCAGACCTGTTTGATTTGCAGCATTGGATTCTCCCTGACATGCCGCGCATGGCGCCAAAACGGCGTTCCACCATAAAGCCATACATAAAGCCATAAAAAAGGGCTGCAAAAGCGCGCGTGACACAAGAAAGCAAAAGTTCCGCAGGAACTGCGCAGCACCGCAAAATCGCTGCCAAGCGGCAGATGCAAGGCAGCGGGGCACAGCACTCCTTTGTGGAATGCTGTGCCCCGATAACGCGGCAGATGCCGCTTGGCAGTCAGAATTTTGCGGCTTTGTTTTCTTGTGGAACCGCGCAGAATGTCCCTGCGCAAAAGCCATGCGTTTACTTTGCATCGGCTTTGCATCTGCATCAGGGAATTGCAGCACAAAACAGGCGGCGGAAAGCACCGTCATAAAACAAAATAACAAACCTTGTTCATTATACGCGCGGCGCGCGGCGCTTGTCAAGGAAAACCGGGGTGACAAACGGTTGACTTTTGGGGCTTGACTCGTTATGCTGGTAACAGGAAAAGAAAGCAGCCGTGCCGCCGGGCCAACCGGGGGCTGCATGCAGGAGGGATGCCCCGTGAATGTGAACACCGCCAGCCAGGAGGTCATGGCAAAGGTCCGGCGCGAGCTGGCGCCGGAGCGCCTGCCGGACAAACTCAAGTTTTTTGCGCTGCTCAACGCCGGTCTGTTTTTGACGGCGCTGGGCATCGAACTGTTCAAAACACCCAACCATTTCGCGTTTGGCGGCACGTCGGGCCTGTCCATCGTGCTGGCGGCCGTGTTCCCCAACCTGCCTGTCAGCGCGTTCATGTGGATTCTCAACATGGCGCTGGTCGTGCTGGGGTTCGTTTTTCTGGGTGTGCGCTCCATGGGGTGGACGATCTATTCCTCCATTGCGCTGTCCTTCTTTGTCAGCCTGTGCGAGCTGGCGTTCCCGCTGTCAGCGCCGCTGACAAGCGACGTTTTTCTCGAGCTCTGCTTTGCCGTCATCCTGCCCGCCATCGGCAGCGCGATCGTGTTCAACATCGGCGCTTCGACCGGCGGCACCGACATTGTGGCGATGATCCTGAGCAAATACACAAGCCTTGAGGTCGGGCGCGCGCTGATGCTCAGCGACTTGGGCATCGTGCTGGCGGCGGCCATCGTGTTTGGCCCGCAGGTGGGGCTGTACAGTATCCTTGGCATGATCCTCAAGTCGACCGTTGTGGACAGCGCCATTGAAAGTTTGAACCTGCGCAAGGTGTGCACCGTCGTGACGCGCAACCCAGGACCCGCGCGGGATTTTATCGTCGAGGTGCTCAAGCGCTCGGCCACCGAACAGAACGCCACCGGCGCGTATACGCGCGAACCGGCCTGGGTTCTGATGACCGTGCTGACCCGCCACCAGGCCGCCCTGCTGCGCGATTTCCTGCGCAAAAACGACCCGCACGCCTTCATCACCATCGTCAACAGCAGCGAGATCATCGGCAAGGGCTTCCGCGCGATCTGAACCCTGCCCAAAGAGCTTTTCTGCTTCACAGGTGCTTTACCAAATGCAAAAGCGGCCCCGTTGCGTGGGGCCGCTTTTCTTATTATCAGGATGGTTCAGCGGGCGGCGGGGCGGCGCTTTTTGCGCACGCTGTAGCCGAAGGTGCCGAGGCGGCGGCCGAGGGCCAGGTAGTCGCCGTGAGAGTAGACGATCAGCCGGGCGCGGTTCAGGCACAGCTTGCCGTTTTCGTCGAGCAGGCGTTCGTCCACATCGACGGCGACGACCTCCGCCAGAAACAGGTCGTGGCTGCCCAGCGGGATGACCTGCCTGACGCGGCACTCGAGGTTGAGGGGGCTTTCCTCCAAAAGCACCGTGTCCACTTTGGCCGCCGGGGCGGCGTGCAGGCCGAGGGCGGCGAACTTATCCACCTCGCGCCCGCTCTTGACGCCGCACCAGTCGACGGCGCGGGTCAGCGGTTCGGTCGGCAGGTTGACGACAAAAACGCCGCTCTCTTTAATCAGCCCGTAGCTGTAGCGCTCCGGCCGGATGCTGATGGACAGCATTGAGGGCTGGGTGCAGATGGTGCCGCACCACCCCACCGTGATGAGGTTGGGGCGCGCGGAAGCGCCGCAGCTGACCAGCACCGGCGGTTCCGGGTTGAGCAGGGTCGAGCCCTTCCAGACCTGGCGGCTCATGTTTCTCCCCCTTCCCCGGCCGCACCGTTTTCGGTTTGCTCCCAGGTGCGGTCGCTGATGATATAGCGCGGGCGGGCCTTGGTCTCCATGTAGATCTTGCCGATATACTCGCCGATGACGCCCAGGCAGATGAGCTGCACGCCGGACACAAAGCAGACGATGCAGGTGGTGGAGGCCCAACCCGCCACCGTCGCGCCGAGCAGCGCTTCGACGATGGCCCACAGCACGCCGATGAAGCTGACGGCCGCCACCAGCACGCCGAAGCCGGTGATAAAGCGGATCGGTTTGACCGAAAGGCTCGTGATGCCGTCAAACGCCAGGCCCAGCATCTTGGACAGCGGGTAGTGGCTTTCGCCCGCGATGCGCTCGTGCCGCTCGTAGGCGACCGCCGTGCTCTTGAAGCCGACCAGCGGCACCATGCCGCGCAGGTAGAGGTTGACCTCCTTGAACTTGGCGAACTCCTGCAAAGCGCGGGCGCTCATGAGGCGATAATCGGCATGGTTGTAGACGACTTCCGCGCCCATGGCGTTGAGCAGCTTGTAAAAGCCTTCGGCCGTGAAGCGCTTAAAGAAGGTATCGGTATCGCGCTTGCTGCGCACGCCGTACACGATCTCGCAGCCGCCGCGGTAGGCGTCCACCATCGCGTCCATGGCGTTGATGTCGTCCTGGCCGTCGCAGTCGATGGAGATGGTGATGTCGCAGCGGTCTTTGGCTTCCATCAGCCCGGCCAGCACGGCGTTCTGGTGGCCGCGGTTACGGCTCTGGCTGATGCCGAGATAGTGCGGGTCGGAGGCGGCCAGGCCGCAGATGATCTGCCAGGTGTTATCTTTGGAGCCGTCGTTGACAAACAGCACGCGGCTTTCGGGGCTGATCTTGCCGGCGGCGGAAAGGTCGCTGATCTTTTTCAAAAACATCGGCGCCGTGATGGGCAGCACGTCCTGCTCGTTGTAGCAGGGGATGACGATGTACAAAACGGGATGCTGGCGGTCGTTCATGCGGTTTCTCCCTTTTTCAGGCTGGTTTCAGGCAGGGTTCACGCCGCCTGGCACTGGGCGCGCAGGCGGTCTTTGTCGAGGATCTTGAAGCTGCCGCGGAAGGTCTCGATCAGCCCTTCGCGCTGCATGCGGCCGAGCTCGCGGCTGAGCGCGCTGCGGTCGCAGTTGAGGTATTCGGCCAGACCCGCGCGGGTCAGCGGCACGGCGAAGGTATCGCTGCCCGCCTGTTCGGCCTGTTCAAGCAGCCAGAGGCTGATGCGGGTGCGCAGGCTTTTGCAGATCAGCAGTTCCACACGGCGGTCGAGCGCAAAATATTTGTTCGAGATGGTCTGCACAAGGTTTTTGAGCAGCTGGAGGTGGCTGTCGTGCAGCTGGGCGCAGGGCTGGATGATCTTGTCATAGGGCAGGTAGAGCGCCAGGCAGGCGGTCTGCGCCATGATGCTGACCGGGCTGCGCTGGCTGGAGCCGGACAGCACATCGCCAAACAGGCCGCCCGGCCCCATCTGTGTGATGGCGACGCTGGCGCCGTCCGGCGTGTTTTTCAGCGCGAGGATCTGCCCTTCCAGCAGAATGCCGGTTTCGCGGGTCTCGTACCCGGCCAGCAACAGCAGCTCGCCTTTCTGGTAGCGGCGCACGCGCGGGGCGAAACAGCTCATGAGCAGGTCGAGCTCATCGTCCCGCATCAGGCGCAGCAGCGAAGTTTCGCGCAGCAGCGGGTAGTAAGGGCGCAGGTCCATGGCAGGCTCCTTTCGGCACGGATATGTTGCCGGGGCAAAATTGTTGCACAGGCAATCGACATCTGCTTTTCATTATAGTATAGTGTACCCGCAAAATCAAATCAAAGTTGGCCGCCGTTTGCGGACGGCGGCCTTAGGGCGTATCTGAAAAATCCCCAGCACTGTCTCATTCTACTAAAAAGCAGCGTCTGCTGCGTTACGAAGCCTTGGAATACATCAAGTATTCCTGCGGTTTCGTGCCTTGCATCCGCTACTTTTTAGCGAATTTTTCAGCACTTTTGATTGATCAGATACCCCCTGACTTGGACATGCAGGAGGAGAATGGTATGAAACGTATGCGTTTGCTGGCCGGGCTGACCGCCCTGGCCATGACCGCCGCCCTGGCGGGCTGCGGCGCGGCCGAAAGCGCCGCCCCGGCACAAAGCGAGACCCCGGCCGCCACCGAGGCCCCGGCCGAGAGCGAACCGGCCCCGACCGAAGCCCCCGCCGAAACCGCCGAGACGGCCGCGGCCGCCGGGGCGCTGCGCGTGGCCGGGCTGAAGGGCCCGACCACGATGGGCCTGATCAATCTGGTAGACAGCGCCGCCGACGGCGCGGACTACGGCTTTACGCTGGATTTCAGCATGTACGGCGCGGCGGATGAGATCGTGCCGCAGCTGGTCAAGGGCGAGCTGGACGCCGCCGCCGTCCCGGCCAACCTGGCCGCGACACTGTACCAGCGCACCGAAGGCGCGGTGCAGGTGGCCGCCGTCAACACACTGGGCGTTCTGTACATTCTTGAGCAGGGCGACACGGTGCAGAGCGTGGCCGACCTGGCCGGGCAGACCATCCTGACCACCGGCAAAGGCACGACGCCGGAGTATGTGCTGCGCTATCTTCTGACCGAGAACGGTCTCGACCCCGACAGCGATGTGACCATCGAGTATTACAGCGAAGCCACCGAGGCGCTGGCCCAGCTGCAGGCGGGCGCGGGCAGCATCGCGATGCTGCCGCAGCCGTTTGTGACGAGCGCGCTGTCCCAGGTGGAGGGCCTGCGCGTGGCGCTGGACCTGAACGCCGAATGGGAGGCCGTGGCGGGCAGCAAGCTCGTGACCGGCGTGCTGGTGGCCCGCAGCGACGCCATTGAGGCGGACCCCGAAGCGTTTGAGGCGTTCCTGGCCGCCTATGGCGAAAGCACCGGGCAGGCCAACAGCGACGTGGAGGGCACGGCGGCGCTGTGCGAGGAGTACGGCATCGTCGCCAAGGCGGCGCTGGCGCAGAAAGCCCTGCCCGCGTGCAACATCGTGTTTGAGACCGGCGACGAGATGAAGACCGACCTTTCGACCTACCTGCAGGTCCTGTACGACGCCGACCCCGCCAGTGTGGGCGGCGCGATGCCGGACGACGCGTTCTATTATGGCGCCGGCTGAGACCAAAAACAAACCCTGGCAGACGGCGCTGGTCCTTTTGTTCTGGCTGGCGGTGTGGCAGGCGCTGGCCATGAGCCTTGGCCACGGCGGGCTGTTTTTGGCCACGCCGTGGCAGACGCTGCAGGCGCTGGCCGCGCAGCTGCCCACGGCGGCGTTCTGGCGGCGCATCGCGTTCAGTTCGCTGCGCATCCTGGCCGGGTTCGGCCTGGCCGCCGTCTGCGGCGTTTTCCTGGGCGCGGCCGGTGCGCGCTGGGCCTGGGTACGGCGGCTGATCGCCCCGCCGCTGGCGCTGATCCGCGCCATGCCGGTGGCCAGCTTTGTCATTCTGGCGCTGCTGTGGGTCAGCAGCGCCAACCTTTCGGTCGTGGTCAGCTTCACGCATGTGCTGCCGGTGATCTACGCCGGGGTGGCCAGCGGCATTGCCGACACCGACCGCCAGCTGCTGGAGATGGCCGCCGTCTACCGCCTGCCGCTGGCCAAGCGGCTGCGGTACATCTGGCTGCCGGGGGTGTTCCCCTCTTTCTGTGAAAGCTGCATTGCCGCCATGGGCATGTGCTGGAAAAGCGGCGTTTCGGCGGAGGTCATCGGCCTGCCCGACCACAGCGTGGGCGACGCGCTGTACCGCGCCAAGATCACGCTGACCACGCCCGACGTGTTTGCCTGGACGCTGGTGATCGTGCTGCTTTCGGCGGCCCTCAGCGCCCTGGCGGCCGCCGCGCTGCGCCGTGTCAAACGCGCTTTGTGCGGGGAGGTGACGGCATGAGCATCCAGATCACCGGGCTGTGCAAGGCGTTCGGGCCAAAGGCCGTGCTGCGCGGTTTTACGCTGTGCGCAGATGGGCCGCTGGTGCTGATGGGGCCTTCCGGCTGCGGAAAGACGACGCTGCTGCGCATTTTGATGGGTCTTGAACGCGCCGACGCGGGCGAAGTGACCGGCGTGGGGCGGGTAGCGGCCGTGTTCCAGGAGAACCGCCTCTGCCCACAGCTGACGGCGGCGGCGAACATCACGCTGCCGGGCGGCGCCCCCAAAACGGCGGAGCGGGAACTGCGCGCGCTCGGCTTTGCGGATGCCGAGCTGGCGCTGCCCGCCGCGCAGCTGAGCGGCGGGCAGATGCGGCGCACGGCACTGCTGCGGGCGCTGCTGTGCCCGCAGGCGCAGACGCTTTTGCTGGACGAGCCGTTCACCGGCATGGACGCTGAACTGGTGGCGCAGGCCGCCAAAACCATCGTGCGGCTGGCCGCCGGGCGGGACACGCTGCTTGTGACCCACGACGCCGCAGCCGCCGCCCTGCTCGGCTGGCCGGTGGTCCAGCTGCAGGCGATGGCGTGAGGCGCGCTTTTCTGGGCGAACCTGCACAGACCGTGCCCCCCCTGCCGCCCGGGTCGTGCGTACAGCAGGCGCCGCAGCGCCTTTTTATCTATGTAAATACAAAACGGGTTTGCGGAACTTTTTCTTGGCCGGGGGGCGGCAGTGCATTTACCTGTGGGATTTTTCCTGTTATAATGGAGAAAAGCCGCCCAACGCCGCGACGAAAGGATGACCGCCATGTCCCCCAACGACCGCCTGCCGTTTTACCGCCGCCTGCATCTGTATGCCAGGGAGCGCCGCCTGACCCATATGCTGCGCAACCAGGTGGCCGCCGTGTCCAGCATTTTGGAGGTCTTGCTCTCGGTGCTGGTGCTGATCGCGCTGCTGATCAGCATGGTGCCGATCGCGGGCGAAATGTTCTCGCTTGTGACCAACAAGAGCACCGACGCTTTCCAGACGTTTCTGGGCCATGCGTTCAACCTGGTCATCGGCATCGAGTTTATCAAGATGCTGGCCAAGCACAGCCCGGGCAGCGCGCTGGAGGTGCTGCTGTACGCCATTGCGCGTTCGATGATCCTGGACCATTCCTCCCCGCTGGGCAACCTGATCAGCGTCGTCTCGATCGGGGTGATCTTCCTGATCCGGCGGTTCATCTTTGTGCCTTCGTTCGGCTCCGCCATGCCGGACGGCACGCCCGCGCCCGATCTGGGCAAACCCAACACGCATGAAAACGACGAGACGTTCGCGTAGATCGTTCCCCATATAGTACAGGCAAGCGCCGCCTCAGCCGAGGCGGCGCTTTTATATGTTTCCTAATTGGGAGATGGACAGGACCATTCAATCTTCTGCAGCGGCATCGTTTTCTTCCTTCCAGAAATCTTCCAGCATCGCGGCGAGCTGGGCGGGGGTATCGGCAAAGGTGAGGCCGGACCAGTGCGGCGGCATCAGGCGGCGGTAGTCCGGCAGGGCGAAGCGGCTGTCAATGAGCAGCACAACGCCCTTGTCCCGCGGGGTGCGGATGACCCGCCCGGCCGCCTGCAGCACCTTGTTCATGCCGGGGTAGCGGTAGGCATAGTCAAAGCCGCTGCCGCGGGTCTGTTCAAAGTAATCGCGCAGCTGCTCCTGCCGGGGGCCGACCTGCGGCAGCCCGGGGCCGACAATGGCCGCGCCGATGAGCCGGTCGCCCGCAAGGTCGACGCCTTCGCCAAAGACGCCGCCCAGCACCGCAAAGCCGAGCAGCGGCGCAGCGGGCGCGGGCGCAAACTGCGCAAGGAAGGCCGCGCGGGCTGCCTCGTCCATTTCGGCCTGCTGGCAGCAGGCGGGCAGGTCGGGGTTTTGGCGCACAAATTCTTCATAAACCTGCTGCAGGTAGGCATAGCTTGGGAAAAAGGCCAGGTAGTTGCCCGGGCGCGCGCGCACCATGGCCGCCAGGCAGGCCGCGACGCCGCCGGTGCTGGCGGCGCGGTCGCGGTAGCGCGTGCTGATGCGGCGCGGGCAGACAAGCGCGAGGCGCGCGGGGTCGAACGGGCTGCGCAGCGCGACGGCTTTGGCGTTGGGCAGGCCGCACAGATCCTTATAATACCCGGCCGGGCCGAGCGTGGCGCTGAACAGCACCGCCGCGCGGCCCAGCGCGAAATCTGCCTTCAAAAAAGCGCTGGGGTCCAGGCAGAGCTGGGTGGCTTTGACCTCGCCGCCAAACGCCGAGAGCTGCAAAACAAAGTGCTCGTCGAAGGTATCGGCCACGCGCAGCCAGGCGCGCACGTCAAAATAGAGCTGCAGCAGCGCGGCGTGGGTCTCGTCCGGTTCGCGGTGCTCGTCGAGCCAGGCTTCGAGCGGCTCGCACAGGCGGCGCAGCAGCGTGTCGAACGTTTCATCCTTCTGGGGCGAAAAGACCGTTTTGCCGAAACGCTCCCCGGCCGCCTCTTCGCAGCGGCGGCGCCAGGCCACAAAGTGCTCGTTGACCCGGCCCAGCGCCGTCTTCAGGCGGCTGCGGCCCTTGCCCAGGCGTTTGCGCGCGGCCAGGAAACCCGACTTTGCCAGCGCGGCCGTGTGCATCTCCCGCGCGCGGTCGGGCAGGTTGTGTGCTTCGTCCAGCAGGAAGAGATAGTCCCCGCGCGTCTCAAAAAAGCGCTGCAGCCGCACGACGGGGTCAAACAGATAGTTGTAGTCGCCGATGACGACGTCGCTCCAGAGCGAAAGGTCCAGCCCGAGCTCAAACGGGCAGACCGTATACTGCCGCGCATAGCGCTGCAGCGCTTCGGCCCCGAGCGCGCCGGTGTCATCGTCCAGCGCGGCGGCCAGCGCGTCTTTGCAGCGGGCGTAGTAGCCGTTGGCATACGGGCAGGCCTCCGGCGTACATTCGCGGGTCTCGCACAGGCAGATCTTGTCCTTGGCTGTCAGCGTCACGCTGCGCAGCGGCAGGCCGGGCGACGCCGCGCGCAGGCGGGCCAGGGCGTCTTCGGCCGCGGCGCGGGTGGTGCCGCGGGCCGTGAGGTAAAACACCGGCCCGCCCACGCCCGCCCCCAGCGCCTTGAGCGCCGGGAACAGCACGCTCATCGTTTTGCCGATGCCGGTGGGAGCCTGGCACAAGAGCTGGCCCCCCTGCGTGCAGGTGTTGTACACCTGGGCGATCATCGCGCGCTGGCCGGGGCGGAAGGTTTCAAACGGGAAGGCCAGCGCCCGCAGCGCCGCGCGGCTGGTTTCCTGCCACGCGGCGGCGCGCTTGGCCCAGGGGGCGTAAGCGGCCAGCAGGCCGGTGAGGATGGCGTCGAGCTCGGCGGCCGTGTAATCGCGCGCAAAGCGGACGGTCTGCTCCTCGTCGACCTGGAAATAGGTCAGCTGCACGCGCACGGCGGGCAGGGCGTTCTGCCGCGCCCAGATGGCCGCATAGACCTGGCCCTGGCCCCAGTGTTCGGGGGCGAAGTCCTCGCTGATCTGCTCCAGCGGGGCGGCGGTCGTCTTGATCTCGTCGATGACGGTCATGCCGTCCGCCGTAAAGATGCCGTCGGCGCGGCCTTCCAGCGTGTAGGTCACGCCCGCGCAGGTCAGCGTTTCTTTGAGCGCGACCTCGGCGCGGTAGTCTGGGTGCGCGCGCAGCGCCTCTTTCTGCAGGCGGCGGTGCAGGCGCGCGCCCTCGTTGGCGCGGTCAAAGCCGGTAAAGCGGCTGTCGATGCTGCCGGTGCGCAGCAAAAACTCCACCAGCCGCCGCACCGAGAGCGCGGCAGCCAGCGGAGTCTGTTCGGTTGTGCGGGCGTCCGCAGTCGGCGGCATGGATCAGATCCCCTTTGGGTGGTATACGGTTTTGCGGGGCCCGGCGCGCGCCGGGGTTCAGGCAAACAGTTCCCGCTCGACCCGCCCGCGCAGCGCGTCGACGGCGGCGAAGTCGGTGGCGTGGACGTAATAGCGTTCGAGCTCGTCGTGCACCGCTTTGGCCGCGGTTTGCACATCACAGGTCTTTTGCACCAGCGCGCCGGCCGTGCGGCGGTACCAGGCCGCCGGCGCACTGCCGTCCGGCGCGCCGGGGCGGCGGAAGCGGGCGGTGTGGATGTTCTTCTGGCCCGGGCACTGCATCGGGTGCCAGCGGTTGGCCGTGACAAAGCCGAGCCCGCGCTCCGGGATGAAGAGATGGTCGAGCTTGCCGCCCTGGTCGGTCGGGCAGTGGCAGAGGATGGCCTCGTAGCCGTTCTCGCGCGCATGTTCGGCCAGCTGGGCGAGCATGCGCGCGGCGGCCGCACCGCAGGGGTCGTGCAGCGCATACAGCGCCGCGGGGGCCAGCGCGGGCGCAGTGGCCGTAAAGACGGTCAGTTTGCCCGGCGTTGGGGCGGACAGCAGCCGGTGGCGCTGCAGCCCCGGGGCCGCGCCGCGGCGGCGCGGCATGGTGCGGGCGGCCAGGCGCGCCGTAAAGCGCTGCAGGCGGTCCGCATCCAGCGCGGCGGCATCCAGGGCCCGGCGGCGCTGCAGCAGCGCGCAGGCCAGCGCCCAGTGGGCGGCCGCCTGCTGCATGAGCGCCGCATGGCGCGCCCCGAGGGCCAGGATGCCGGCGCGGTGGGCGGCAAGGCTGGCTGCGTCCAGCGTATCGTACAAACTCAGCACCCGCTCGGCCGCGCCGGGGTATTTGCTGTCCAGCGTATGGGGCGCGGTGGCGTCCAGGAACAGCGCCCGCGCGCCGGGCAGGCGCACGCCGTCCAGGCTGCCGGGGTCGCTCGAGCAGTGCAGGCGCTCGTTCCAACCTCCGGCGGGCGCGGGCGGCGCGGCGGCCAGCAGGCGGCGCATCAGCGTCGATTTGCCGCACCCCGGCCCGGCTTTGATGAGCCAGGGCGTCTGGTTCGGCTCGTCAGCCGCCGCGCGGAACCAGCCGCGGAAGCCGGAGGGCGCAAGCGCCCCAAGGAAAAAATCGAGCACCGGTGTTTTTTGCATCGCGGACCCCCTCCTTTTGCGGTATCTGCGCCATCGTATGCGCGGCGCCGCCGGGAGGTGACGGTTTTTTACGCCGGATCGGTGTAGGTGTGGGTGCAGACTTCGTGGATTTTGTCGCGCAGGGCGACAAAATCGCCGAAAGCCAGCGGTTTATTGTTGGGGTTGCGCAGCAGCGCCGCCGGGTGCAGCGTGGCCATGAACAGCGTGCCCTGCTTGTCAAAGAATTTGCCGTGGTCCTTGGTGACCGAAAAGCCCTTGGCGATCATCTGCTGCGCGGCGACACGCCCGAGGCAGACGACGATCTTGGGGCGCAGCAGCTGGAACTGCTGGCGCAGCCAGGGCATGCAGGCGGCGCTCTCCTCCGGCAGCGGGTCGCGGTTCTGCGGCGGGCGGCATTTGACGATGTTGGCGATAAAGATGTTTTTATCGCGCGCAAGGTCGATCGCCTCGAGGTAGCTGTCCAGCAGCTTGCCGCTGCGGCCGACGAAGGGCAGGCCCTCTTCGTCCTCGTGCGCGCCGGGGCCTTCGCCGACGAACATGACCTCGGCGTCCGGCACGCCCTGGCCGAACACGACATGCTGGCGGGTCTCGCACAGCCCGCAGCGGCGGCAGGAAAGACATTCCTGTTTGAGCGTTTCAAAGTCCATATTGTGCACCTCGTTTTTTCGGCGCCCCGCCGCGCCGGGCATACGGCGGGGCGGGCTGCGCATACTTACTGTGGATGGCCCCCGGCCGGGGGCCGGAAAGGAGCGTTTGCGATGGGAACTTTTGCATGGTGGCCGCGCCTGGGGTGCCTGGGGCTCGGGCTGGCGGCGGGCTGGCTGGCGGCGCGCGCGCCGCTGCGGTGCAAGGCGGTGGGCCTGGCGGCCGATGCGGCGGCCGCGGCGGCGGCCTGCCTGGCGGCGCAGGCGCTGCTGCCCGCCCCGGCGCGCACAGCGATGCTGTACGCCGGGCTGGGCGCGCTGTGGGGGCAGGGCGCGGCGCGCCCCTGCCCGCGCACGGGCGCGGCGGCCGCGTGCGCCTGGCTGGTTTTGTACCTGCCGTTCACCGGCGCGCTGGCCTGCCTGGGCGGCGGCGCGCTGACGCTGGCCGCGGGGTTCCCGGCGCTGGGGGCCGTGGCCGTGCCGGTGGCGGCCGCGCCGATGGCGCTTTTGCAGTTCGGGCCGGAGGGCGCACTGGGCGTGCTGGGCGCGGCGGCGCTGCTGGGCTGGCGCGAACGCCCGGCGCTGCGCCGCATGCTGCGCGGCCGGGAGCCGGACCTGTTCGCGCGGTGGGCGCGCTGGAGCGAGCGCTGAAAGCGCTGCCTTCATCATACCATGCCGGGGCGCAAAATGCAAAAAGAGCGCGGGCGGTGTACAGGCGCTTTTTCCAAAAAAGTTGCAAAAATCTCGCCCCAACCCCTTGACAACCCCGGTGGGTGTAGGCTATAATAGCATACGTTGCAGCCGCCACGGCGCTGCGCCGCTGGTTTTGGCCCGGTAGTTCAGTTGGTTAGAACGCTAGCCTGTCACGCTAGAGGTCGTCAGTTCGAGCCTGATTCGGGTCGCCATTTGCTGATATAGCTCAGTCGGTAGAGCGCATCCTTGGTAAGGATGAGGTCTCCAGTTCAAATCTGGATATCAGCTCCAGCGCAAGGCCCACAGCGTGTCCACACTGTGGGCCTTACCTATAGGGGCATAGCTCAGTTGGTAGAGCAGCGGTCTCCAAAACCGCGTGCCGAGGGTTCGAATCCTTCTACCCCTGCCAAAAACCGCGTATCCGGTCGGGTACGCGGTTTTTTGTTGTGTAAAATGGGCCAAAGCACGGGGGCGGGCCGGGGTTACAAGCCAACCCGTTTGGCGTATGCTTCGGGGTATCGGTCGCCCAAAATGGGGATGGATTTCAAGCGCTCGTCAATTTGCGCAAGTTCGGCTTCGGTCAGAGAGATTTCGGTGCTGCGCACATTTTCAGCCATTCGCGCGGTATGCCGGGTTCGGACAGGCCCCAGTGCAGGACCTTCCCTTCCCGGATCAGCTGCTGCATCAGGCTGGCCACTTCCTCAATCGGTATGTTGGGGTCGATCCGGTGCAGATAGTACAGGTCGATGTGGTCGGTTTTCAGCCGCCGCAGCGAGCCTTCCAGCAGGTTGGGCGTTGGGGGAGATGTAGAGCGCCTTGGCCGCGCGACTGAAACTGCCGGCGTTGGCAACGGCGACAAAGGTTTCCAGCTGTGGATTGTACAGATGCATGCAGATCCCTCACTTTCCCGGGGCGGTGCAGCCGACAAGGCCGGCCGCGCGGTTTACTGTCCGGCCGGTCGCAGCCAGGCGCTCAGAACGCCAAGGACGAGCAGGTGGGCGGGGTACCAGGCATAAAAGAAATGCTTCCAGCCCGGGTTCCAGCGCCGCGCCGGCAGGCCGGCGCTTGCCATGCCGCCCTGCGCTGCAATCAAGGCGGCGGGCAGCAGCAGGCCGGCAAGCATCGGCCAGTTCTGCTGGTAGCAGCCGTAAAACACCGCGCCCCAGGCCAGTACAAACACGGCCTGTGCCGGGCCGGGCCGCTGTGCGCGGCCAAGCAGGGCCAGCCCCAGAACAAGCAGCAACCCGACAAAACCAGTGCCGTAATCGGCCCGCAGCCCCAAAAACGCCAGCGCCGCTGCCAGTGCGGTTGCAGCGGTTGCGCGCTGTGCAACCCCCCAGCCGCGCCAGCTGTCCCGCAGGCCGAGGCAGGCTGCCGCCAGCGCAAGGGTGTACAGCACGTTGAGATCCTCCCCGGCCCAAAGCCAGAACCCACCGGCTTTAAGATGAAGCCCGGCCAATGCGGCCGCCAGGAAAGTCCAAAATGCCGCGGCCCGGCTGCGCGCCAGCCAGCCGACCGCCACCGAAAGCCCAAGCCCCAGCAGCACATAGCCTGGCCGGAAGGCAAAATAGAACGGGACTGCGCCGGATGGGTGAAGGTTGGCGCCGTAGAGCGCCAGTGTGAACGGCAGCTGCGAGAAAACCGCACAGGCCGCCAGGTTGCCGAAATACCGCCCGGGGCTGCGGGTGCGCCGCCACCCGGCGGCAAGACCCCAGGCGTAAAGCGGGAAGGCCGCCCGCCCGATGATCCGCATCGGTTGGCTGATCGCAAACGGAATCAAGTCCAGCCCGCTCCAACCGAACACTGCGCCGACACGGTCGATCGTCATCGTGACAAGGGCGAACCATTTGAGAAGAATGGACATAGGCACCTCGGTGCGCCCGGCGGGCGCGGATGTAAAGCGTTGAGACTGCAGGGGGCGGGCATGGCCCGATCCTACACGCGCCCTTCCCCCCGCAATGCGGTGAGTTCTTCCTCAGTCAGGGGCCGCCATGCGCCGGGGGCGAGGGTTTCGTCGAGCGCGACGGGGCCGATCGCGCAGCGGTGCAGCGCGTTGACCCCCGCGCCGTACACCCCAAACATCCGTTTGATCTGGTGGTAGACCCCCTGCCGCAGCACCACCCGCGCCCGGCAGGCATCGCTGCCGATCGGTTCGGCCAGCGCAGGGGCCAGGGTCTGCCCGTCGGCCAGCGTCACACCGGCGGCAAAACCATCGCGCATCGCCTCGGTCAACGGGGTATCCAGCGTGACCAGGTAGGTCTTGGCCATATGGCGGCCCGGTGCGGTCAGCGCGTGAGCAAAGGCGCCGTCGTCGGTCAGCAGTACAAAACCGGTGCTTGTCTTGTCCAGCCTGCCGGCAGGGAAGAGCTGCCGCCGCGGGTAGGCGTCGGCCACCAGGTCGGCTACAGTTGTGTCATGCTTGTCACGGCTTGCGCTCACTACACCGTCCGGTTTGTTGAGCATCAGGTAGACATACTTTTCATAACGCCCTTCCGGCGGCTTTCCGTCAAGCGTGACGGCGGCGGTTTCCTCGTTGATCTTGGCGTCGGCCTGTTTGCAGGGAACGCCGTTTACCGCCACCCGACCGGCTGTGATGGCCTTGCGGCTTTCGCTGCGGGTCAAACCCAGCCGCGCGGCCAGGTACTTGTCCAGCCGCATCATACCGGGGCCTCCGCCGTGATGGGGGCTGTCGCGCCGCGCACCGCCGCAATCAGGTCGGCCGGCGCGGCTTCGATCTGGGCGCCGATCCGCCCGGCCGAAACAAGGATGGTCGGCTGGGCCAGGCAGCTCAAATCAAACACCGTCTTGTACTGTTTTTTCATCCCGACCGGGCTGCAGCCGCCCCGCACATAACCGGTTACCTTGAGCAGGTCCGCGACATGCAGCATCGCAACACTTTTGACACCGGCAGCCCGGGCTGCCTTTTTGAGGTCGAGCTCGGCCTCGACCGGGATCACAAAGACGTAGTAGTTGCGGTCGGCCCCCTGGGTGACCAGCGTCTTGAACACCCGGGCGGGGTCCTGGCCGGTCAGCTTTGCAACGGTGGCGCCGTCAACGGCTTCCCCTGCGGCGTGGGGGTATTCGTGCGCCGTGTAGGCGACTTTGGCGCGCTCCAGCATCCGCATTGCATTGGTTTTGGCTTCCTTTGCCATACAAAAACACCTCTTTCGCAATCTCTGCGCCCATTATACCGCTGCACGGGGCGGAATGTCCAGCGGGAGAGTTGACTTTAGCACTTTAATGTGTTAAACTATGGTGCGGCGGGGGCTCACCCGGGAACCGCTCAGATCTATGCTTCACTGAAAAAGGAGTTTGTCATGATTGTCATCCTCAAACAAAACGCTCCGGCGGATAAGGTGGCCGCGTTCTGCCGCGAACTGGAAACGATGGGCTTCACGATCAACGATTCGGTCGGTGCGAACACCCATATCCTCGGCCTGATCGGCGATACCAAGACAATCAGCGAAAGCTGGCTGCTGGCCAATCCGCTGGTTGAGCGCTGCCGCCGCGTCTCGGAACCGTATAAAAAAGCCAACCGCAAATTCCACCCTGACGATACGGTCGTCACCGTCGGCAGCGAACACCCGGTCAAAATTGGCGGCGGGCATTTCGCCGTGATGGCCGGCCCCTGCAGCGTTGAAGGCGAGGAACAGATCACCGGCATTGCCAAGCGGGTGCAGGCCGCCGGCGCTTCGATTTTGCGCGGCGGTGCGTTCAAGCCGCGCACAAGCCCTTACAGCTTTCAGGGGCTGCGTGCCGAAGGGCTTGCGCTGCTGCAGAAAGCCCGGGCTGTGACCGGCCAGCCGATTGTGACCGAACTGATGGACGCCGCCCACATCCCGCTTTTTCTGGAAGCCGGGGTCGATATGATCCAGATCGGCGCGCGCAATATGCAGAACTTTGAGCTGCTCAAAGCGGTCGGCAAACTGAATGTGCCGGTGCTGCTCAAGCGCGGGCTGGCCAGCACCCTGGAAGAACTTGTCATGAGCGCCGAGTACATCATGGCTGAAGGAAACCCGAACGTCGTACTCTGCGAGCGGGGCATCCGTACTTTTGAACCGAGCATGCGCAACACGCTGGACCTTTCGGCGGTGCCGATGCTCAAAAAGATGACCCACCTGCCGGTCGTTATTGACCCGAGCCATGCGGCCGGGCTGGCTTTCATGGTACCGCCGCTGGCCCAGGCGGCGGTTGCGGTTGGAGCCGACGGGCTGATGATCGAGGTGCACAACGACCCCGCCCACGCCAAGAGCGACGGCGCCCAGAGCCTGACCCCCGATGCCTTCGACGAACTCATGGCTGTGATCCGTCCGGAAGCGGCGTTTTTTGGGAAGACGATCAACTGAGAAACGTTGTTAAAAGAGGTTGGATTTAAGAGTTAAGAGTGTAGAATTAAGATGTGAAACGCGCCTGCGGCGCGATTTTGAAAAGTTTGGCGGCAGCGTTCCGCCATCTTTTTCAAATCGCGCCGCAGGCG
>DWXD01000025.1 GCA_019119365.1 Candidatus Gemmiger stercoripullorum
TTTTTGGAATTGATTAACGTGTTTTTCCAAACACGGTAAGGTTCCACAAGTTTCAGGTTTGTTCAATTTTCAAGGTCCTGCTGGGCGCCGCCCCTTGCGGGACAGCTTATTTATTATATCTCATCGAGCACCCTTTGTCAAGCACTTTTTTGAGATTTTTTTGCCCGCCGCCTTCCGGCGGCGCTGCCTCGCGGGACAGCTTGATTATATTAACACCTCCCAACCCTTTTGTCAACACCTTTTTTCGGGTTTTTTCTTCTTTTTTTACAACCCGCAACATCTTGCGTTTTGCGCGTCCATCCCACCACAATTTTCGCTTTACAACCCGGCGGCGGCAACCGTATAATAATAGAGTTAAGAGTTTAGAGTTTAGAGTTAAGATATGGAACGCGGCCTGGCGGCCGCGATCAAAATATGGCCACAAGGTTTCTCCCGTATTTTTGAGCTGCCCGCAGGGCGGCGGTCCACCAAATCTAAACTCTTAACTCTGAACTCTAAACACTATAACAAGCTCTAAACTCTTAACTCTGAACTCTAATAAATATAAAGGTAGGTTCTCCCCATGCTGCTGGCTTTCAACATCGGCAACACCAACATCACGTTCGGCGGGTATGCGCGGGACGGGCGGCTGGCGTTTTCTTCGCGCCTGTACTCTGACAGCGCGCTGAGCTCGGACGAGCTGTGCTACAAGATCATCAACATGCTGGACCTGTACGGCGTGTCGCCGCTGGACATCGAGGCCGTGATCCTGGCCAGCGTGGTGCCGGTGCTGACCGGCCGCCTGCGCGAAGCGCTGCAGAAGATGACCCAGGCCGCGATCCTGGAGGTCGGGCCAGGGCTCAAGAGCGGGGTGCGCATCCGCATGGACAACCCCGCCCAGCTGGGCGCGGAGCTGCTGTGCGCGGCCGTGGGCGCGCTGCGCCGCCACGAACCGCCGCTGATTGTGATGAACCTGGACACCGCCATGACGCTGCTGGCCGTGGACGCCGAGGGCAGCCTGGTGGGCGGCGTGATTTTGCCGGGGCCGCAGCTTTCGCTGGACGCGCTGGTGAAAAACACCGCCCGGCTGCCGCAGGTGGAGCTGGAAGCCCCGCGCCGCCTGCTGGGCGCCAACACGCCCGACTGCCTGCGCAGCGGCATGGTGTACGGCACGGCCGCGCTGCTGGATGCGATGGCCGCCAAGATGCGCGCGGCGCTCAACGCGCCGCAGGCCCCGGTCGTTGCGACCGGCACGCTGCCCGCCAGCATCCGCACCGCCTGCGAAACAGAGCTGGAGTACCGCGAGACGCTGATTTTGGACGGGCTGTATGCAATCTGGCAGCGCAACGCGCGGTGCTGAGCCCCGCCCGTGCGATTGGCGCACGATTTTTACAGGATTTGCATTGCCCGCGCCCGGGGGCGGTGCTACAATAAAGCTACAGCAAAAACAGAATGGACCGCGCCCAAACCGCAGGGCGCGGCCGGAAAGTGAGGCAGCCGTTATGAAAGCAAAAGTTTATTTCACCCGCGACATCACGCCCGAAAAGGTCGTGGAGCTGTATAACAAGCTGGGCGTCCAGCTGCCCGGCAAGGTGGCCGTCAAGGTGCATTCCGGCGAGAAGGGCAACCAGAACTATCTGCACCCGGAATTCTGGAAGCCGATGGTCGAGGCCGTGCACGGCACCATTGTGGAGTGCAACACCGCCTACGGCGACGCTTCCGGCGGCGTGCGGGACAACACCGACAGCCACTGGAAACTGCTGGAGGAGCACGACTGGACCAAATACTTTGACGTGGACCTGATGGACGCCGAAGGCCCCGACGTGGTGTGGGACATCCCGAACGGCAAGGTGCTGAAAAAGAACGTGGTCGGCAAGGACATCCTGAACTATGATTCGATGCTGGTGCTTGCGCATTTCAAGGGCCACCCGATGGGCGGCTACGGCGGCGCGCTCAAGCAGCTGTCCATCGGCTGCGCGTCCCGCGCGGGCAAGGCGCTGATCCATTCGGCCGGCAAGACCGACGACCGTTTTGAGACCTGGAAGGAACACGCGAGCAAGGTGGAGTTCCCCGAAGCGATGGCCGACGCCGCCATGAGCGTGGCCGAGCATTTCAAGGGCCGGATCGCCTATGTCAGCGTGATGAAGAACCTTTCGGTCGACTGCGACTGCTGCGCCGTGGCCGAGGACCCCTGCATGAAGGACATCGGCATGCTGGCATCCCTGGACCCGGTGGCGATCGACCAGGCCTGCATCGACCTTGTCATGGCCTCCGACGACCCCGGCAAGGAGCATTTCATGGAGCGCGTGACCAGCCGCAACGGCATCCACACCATTGAAGCCGCGGCCGAGCTCGGCTACGGCGTGCGCGAGTATGAGCTGATCGAGTTCTGATCCCCCTGCCCTGTATTGCAAAAACCGGAGACCTGGCGGGTCTCCGGTTTTGTTGTTTTATGCCCGGTACACGACCTGCCCGCCGGTGACGGTGGCCTGCACGCGCAGGCGGGGGATGTCGGCTTCGGGAACGGTGAAGTAATCGCGGTCCAGGACCGTGAAATCGGCGAGGAATCCGGGGGCGAGGCGGCCTTTTTCGGCTTCGGCAAACTCCTGCCAGGCGCTGCCCTGCGTGTAGCAGAAAAGCGCCTGCGCGCGGGTGACGGCCTGCTGCGGCTGCCAGGGCGCGCCGCCGGACAGCGGGCGGCGGGTGACGGCCGCATAGAGGTTGCGCAGCGGGTCAAGGCTTTCGACCGGGGCGTCGGTGCCGTAGCTGACCGGCAGGCCGCGGCGCACGGCGTCGCCGAAGGCGTAGCTGGTCCCGGCCAGCGCCGCGCCGCAGCGCGCCGTGACGATGGTGTGGTCATAGTCGAGGAAGATGGGCTGCACAAGCGCGCCCGCGCCCAGGGCGGCCAGGCGGTCCCACTGGCCGGGGGCCGTGACCTGGCAGTGCACAACGCCGTGGCGCAGCGGGTTGGCGCCGCCGCGCGGGGCGTTGAGCGTTTCGATGATGTCGAGCATTTCTTCCATCGCGCCGTCCCCGATGGCGTGGGCGACGACCTGCATGCCGGCGGCGTCGGCCTTGCGCGCCAGGGCCAGGGCTTCGGCCATGGGCAGGCAGCACAGGCCGTGCGCGCCGGGGGCGTCGGCATAGCCGCCGCGCAGCCAGGCCGTGCGCGCGCCGAGAGAGCCGTCCAGAAACAGCTTGAGCGGGCCGATCTTCCAGCGCTTGCCGTGCGCGCCGGGGCGGTACCCGGCGTCCCACAGCGCCTGCAGGTCTTCGGGCGTGTCCATCGCGCACTGCAGCGTCAGGCGCAGCGGCAGCGCGTCCTGTGCGTCCAGTTCCTCCAGCGCGGCCAGCACGGTGGGCCAGTCCCGGCTGCGCACGTCGCAGGTCTGCACGCTGGTCAGGCCGTGGGCGGCCGCGTGGGCCAGCGCCGCGCGCCAGCGGCCGGCGCAGGCG
This sequence comes from Candidatus Gemmiger stercoripullorum, assembly GCA_019119365.1. Lineage (GTDB taxonomy): Bacteria > Bacillota > Clostridia > Oscillospirales > Ruminococcaceae > Gemmiger > Gemmiger stercoripullorum. The sequence continues at coordinate 3,436 of DWXD01000025.1, forward strand.
GCGGGCGTTTCGGCGGGCAGCAGCGGCCGCACAAGGGCGACGGCGTTATCCCGCAGCAGGCCGTTGGGCTCGCCGCCGGGGCCGCGGTCGATGCCGCCGCCGGGCGGGTCGGGCGTTTGGCTTGTGATGCCCGCGGCGCGCAGCGCGGCGGTGTTGCACAGCATGATGTGCCCGCAGACGCGGTCGAGCAGCAGCGGGTGGTCCGGCACGACGGCGTCCAGGTCGGCGCGGGTGGGCAGCGCGTGCGGCCCGGCAAACAGGTCCTGGTTCCAGCCGTTGCCGTACACGGCCTGCCCGGGCGGCACCGCGTGCGCGCGCACAAAGGCGGCACAGCGCGCGGCGATATCGGCCGGGCCGGACGCGCCGAACAGATCGACCGAGGCGAGCCCACGGCCGACGTCGAGCAGATGCAGGTGGCTGTCGTTGAAGCCCGGCAGCACCCAGCCGCCGCCAAGGTCGGTGCGCGGCAGTTCGGGCGGCGCGGCGGCGAGCAGCTCCGGCCCGCCCAGCGCGCGGATGCGCCCGCCCTGCGCCCACAGCACGCTGGCCGCGTAGCCGGGGCCGGTATAAAAATGCCCGTTGTAAAAAAGCCGCCCGGGGGCGGTGCGGGCGGCGGCGCGGGCGGGGTTGGATTCGTTCATGGGGAGCCTCTTTTTTAGAGTTTGTTATAGTGTTTAGAGTTCAGAGTTAAGAGTTTAGATTTGGTGGATCGCCGCCCTGCGGGCGGCTCAAAAAATGCGGGGGGAAACTTTGCGGCTGTATTTTGATCGCGGCCGCCAGGCCGCGTTCCGAATCTTCACTCTAAACTCTCAACTCTTAACTCTATTATAACGGTCGCCGCGGCCGG
>DWXD01000026.1 GCA_019119365.1 Candidatus Gemmiger stercoripullorum
CCGCAAAGCCCCCGGGACGATGCGAGCATCGTCCTCTACAGAGGTTGCAATAACGCGGGGCCGCGGTTAACTGGTTGGCCGGGCGTTCGTTACGGTCAGTAGGGGAGGGCCATGGCCCTCCCGCAGGGCCCTTGCGCCGCCGCGTTTTTCCGGTTGGCCACCCTGTTTCCCCCGGTTCCGCAGGGCGGGCGTTGACGCCCGCCGCACCGCCGAAAATTCAGAGAATGTTCCAACGATGTGTTTATCTGAAAAATCCCCAACACTTTTGATTGGGCAGATACACCCTAGGAGTTCTCGCTTCCTGCATAATGATTTATTGCAAAATGTCCGCTTGCCCTATGTCCGACCACCAGGATCATGCAGTGCCCATCGGTATCAACTTCCAGCGTGCAGGATTCCTCTTTTATTCCTTTTTTATCGTATAAAGTTTCGCCGTCGATTTGAATGGAAATATCTATGGTTCCAGAGGTGTTTTCCACTTCAATGGTGATCTCATCTCCCGCGCAAACGTCATGCTCTGTTTGATTCCCCTCAGAGCCCATTAGGACATAACTACGCTCATAGCTGTGTTCCATTTGGCGCTCTGCCGGTATGCTCGAATCGTCAGAAGGTTCGGATGATTCGTCTGAATCGACAGAAGGTTCCGGTGATTCATCCGAATCGTTAGGAGACTCGGACAATTCATCCGAAGTTTCATGCAAGCTCTCCTCCGATTCCGCCGGGGACGATGAAGCAGCTTGCACATCGCCGGTTCCCCTGTTCGTATGGCAGCCCGTGATGCACAGCAGAATACTTGCAGAAATCAGCACCGAAAGAAAACGTTTCATATGGATATCCTTCTTTCTAATCTTGCGCCAATATTTACAGGAACATTTTAGCCTATTATAGCACAGCTCGCCGCCGTCGGCGGCGGATTTTTGACTTTTTTTCGATAATTTGAAAGCCCCGCCATGCGGCGGGGCTTTCCGTGCGGGAACTCAGTTGTTCTTGTAATAGTTGATCAGGCAGCCGTCGGCCAGGATCTGGCGCTCGGCGTCGGTCAAAGCGCCCAGGCGCAGCGTGATCGCGCGCACCTGCCAGCCGTGTTCGCCGGGCAGCGCGCAGAAAGCCGGGATGGTCTCGGCCTTTTCCAGCAGCGCTTTGCGCACGCCGGGCACGAACACATACCCGCCCAGCGGCAGCGCGTCGGGCTCGGTGGTCAGGAAAGGCAGCATGCCCCAGTTGATGCAGTTGGAGCGGTAGCGCTTGGTCGCATACTCCAGCGCAAAGTTGGCCGCGCCGCCCAGCACGCGCTGGCAGGAGGCGGCCTGCTCGCGCGCGGAGCCGTCGCCCGGCTTGTTGGCAAAGATGGCCGAACCGATGTTGGTGTTCTGCGGGTCCACCGTGCAGCCTTCGGCCTGCAGCGCCGCATAGACGGCGGCGACCTCGGCGGGCAGCTTGCCCGCTTTGCGCGCGGCGTCCAGCGCCTGCACGTCCTTGGCGCGGCCGACATAGCCCGGGTCCTTGCGGGAGAGCGTGAACTCCGCCAGGCGCAGCGGGTTGGAGCGGTAGGAGGAAGTCTCGCCCGAGGGGATCAGCTCGTCGGTCGTCGTGACCGGGTCGGTGATATGGCTCGTGATGCGCAGCAGCAGGTCGGCGCTCAGGACCGGCTGCTCGGGCCAGTCCTTGATGTTGGGGCCAAAGCGCAGCGCGTGGTCCGGCTCGGCCCGGTCCCAACCGTTGTAAACGCGCTTGTCGTACACGCTCTTGTCAAAGTGATACGGCGGCACGGCCAGCGGCTCGTGCACGACCTCGCTCGCCGCGGTCAGCACGCCACCGTTCGCGGCGGTGGCCGCAATGCTGCGGGCGTCCATCAGCGCTACGCCGGAAATCTGCCCTTCGCCGGGCTTGGAACCTTCGCGGTTGGGGAAGTTGCGGGTGGTGTGGCGGATGCTGAACTCGCCGTTGGCCGGGGTGTCGCCCGCGCCGAAGCAGGGGCCGCAGAAGCTCTCGCGGAAGATGCCGCCCGCCGAAACGATATCCGCCACCGCGCCGTTTTTGACCAGCTCCAGGTAGGTTGGCATGCTGTCGGGGTAGGAGCTGAACTTGAACGGCCCGTTGCCGCAGCTCTTGCCGCGCAGGATGTCCGCCACCGCGCACAGGCTTTCATAGGTGCCGCCGCTGCAGCCCGCCACAATGCCCTGGTCCACATGGATCTGCCCGTCGGGGCCGATCTTGCTCACCAGGTCCATCTCCACCTTGCCGGAAAGCTGCTCGTTGGCACGGTCCTGCGCGGCCTTGAGGATCGCGTAGGGGTCGGCCTTCAGTTCGCGGATCGGGTAGGCGTAGCTCGGGTGCATCGGCAGCGCGATCATGCACTCGATCTTGGAAAGGTCAAGCTCGATGCAGCCGTCGTAATAGGCCACGGCGGCCGGGGCCAGCGCGCGGTAGTCGCCCGGGCGGCCATGGATGGCGAGGTATTCCTCGGTGACGGCGTCGGTCTGCCAGATGCTCGACCAGCAGGTCGTCTCGGTCGTCATGCAGTCGATGGCGTTGCGGCAGTCGGCCGAAAGGTTCGCCACGCCGGGGCCCACGAACTCCATGACCTTGTTCTTGACATAGCCGTTCGCATAGGTCGCGCCCACCAGCGCCAGCGCCACGTCATGCGGGCCCACGCCGGGCTGCAGCGAACCGGTCAGGTAGACGGCCACCACGCCGGGGTAGGCCATATCATAGGTGCGGCCGACCAGCTGCTTGGCCAGCTCGCCGCCGCCTTCGCCCACGGCCATCGTGCCCAGCGCGCCGTAGCGGGTGTGGCTGTCCGAACCCAGGATCATCCGCCCGCACCCGGCCATCATCTCGCGGTTATAGCTGTGGATGACCGCCATGCAGGGCGGCACATAGATGCCGCCGTACTTGTGCGCGGCCGAAAGCGCAAACTGGTGGTCGTCCTCATTGATGGTGCCGCCCACCGCGCACAGGCTGTTGTGGCAGTTGGTCAGCACATAGGGCAGGGGAAACTTCTCCATGCCGGAGGCGCGCGCGGTCTGGATGATGCCGACATAGGTGATGTCGTGGCTGGTCATCGAATCGAATTTGAGGCGCAGGTCGTTCATGTCGGGCGCGGTGTTGTGCGCCTTCAAGATGCCGTAGGCGATGGTGCCGGTGCGGGCCTGCTCTTTGGTCACGCCCGCGGGCGCGGCGCCGCACAGCTGGCCGTTGACAAGAAAGACGCCGTTTTCATGCAGCTTCATGCAAATTGCTCCTTTCATCTCAAAAAACCCGGCCGCAGGGCACAGCGCGAGCTTTTACCGATGTATAGTCCATTACCACGAGTATACCCGTTTTGACGGCCCTTGTCAACGAAATCAATTAATGTCATGCGGGCGTTTGCGGAAGATTTGCTTAATTAAATAAAGCGCCGTTCGGGCAAAAATTACTTAATTTAAGGCGGAGACTTGACGAACCCGCCCCGATCCGATAAAATTAACCCATACGGAATTTGGCCGCCCTGCGGTTTTGGTAAAGAAAGGGGAACGAACGATGTACTATCCCGACGTTCCGGCGCTTGAGCCGGAGGAGCTGGAACTGCTCTGCAGCGAATATCTCGCCCACAACGCCCACCTGGACCCGCACGAAGCCGACCGCCTCGGCGTCAAGCGCGGCCTGCGCAACGCCGACGGCACCGGCGTGCTGGCAGGCATCACCAACGTGTCCAACGTTATCGGCTACGAAAAACAGCCCGACGGCACGGTGCAGCCGATCCCCGGCCGCCTGGTCTACCGCGGCATCGACATCGACACCCTCGCCGCCGAAGCCGACGCGCACGACCGCTTCATGTTTGAGGAGGTCGTCTGGCTGCTTTTGTTCGGCAGCCTGCCCACGGCCGAGCAGACGGCGCGCTTCCGCAAGCTGCTGGAAGGCCACCGCGAGCTGCCCCGCGGCTTTGCCGACGATATGATCCTCAACTCGCCCTCGCCCAACATCATGAACAAGATGGCCCGCAGCGTGCTGGCCATGTACAGCTACGACGAGCATGCCGAGGACAACTCCCTGCCCAACATCCTGCGCCAGAGCATCAACCTGATCGCCGAGCTGCCGACGATGATGGTCAACGCCTACCAGATCAAGCGCCGCGTGTACGACCGCGGCAGCATGTACTTCCACCTGCCCACCCCGGGCCAGAGCACGGCCGAGCACATCCTTTCGACCTACCGGGCCGACAAAAAGTTCACGCATGAGGAAGCCCGCCTGCTCGACCTCTGCCTGCTGGTGCATGCGGACCACGGCGGCGGCAACTGCTCCACCTTCACCTGCCGCGTGCTCTCCAGCTCCGGCACCGATACCTACGCGGCCATCTCGGCGGCCATCGGCGCGCTCAAGGGCCCCAAGCACGGCGGCGCCAACCTCAAGGTCATGCACCAGCTCGACTATATCCTGCACAACGTGCAAAACCCGAAGGACGACGGCGAAGTGCGCGAGCTGCTGCGCCGCATCCTGCGCAGGGAGGCGGGCGACGGCAACGGGCTGATCTACGGCATGGGCCACGCGGTGTATACCCTGAGCGACCCGCGCGCCCAGATCCTCAAGACCCATGCGCGCCACCTGGCCTATGAAAAGGGCTACGACGAAGAGTACGAGCTGCTGTGCAGCATCGAGCGCCTGGCCCCGGCCGTCATCATGGAGGAGCACCCCAACCGCAAGCGCGTGTGTGCCAATGTCGACCTGTTCAGCGGGCTGATCTACCGCATGCTCGGCATCAGCGAGGACCTGTATACCCCGCTGTTCGCCATCGCCCGCGTACCCGGCTGGTGCGCCCACCGCGTCGAGGAAGTTGAGTTCGCCAACCGCATCATCCGCCCCGCGTACAAATACGTCGGCCACGAACAGCCCTACACCCCGCTGGAAGCGCGGTAAAACCCAACCAAACAAACAGCCCGCCGCAGGCAAACGCCCGCGGCGGGCTGTTGGATTTTCAGGCCTGTTCCAGCCACCGCTGCAGCGCGGGCCAGGCGGCTTCGGCGTCGGCGCGGCCGAGCGCATACTGCTCGTCGATCACGGCCGCATCGCGCTCCATGCGGGAGATGCCGGTGTCGCGGCTGGGGCGGATCATGAACGCCTCGCCGCGCTTGGCCGCCTGCTCGACCTCCACGACCTGCGCGTTGTAGGCGTTCGGCCGCGCGGCCATCGCCTGCACAAACTTGGGATACTGCCGGTAGGCCAGGCGGAACGGCAGCATGTTGCCGTCTTTTTTCAGGTACCCGGCGGGCTGCGTCAGCACCACCAGGCAGCGCTGCGCGCCCAGGCCCAACGCCGCGCGGTAGGGGATGCTGTCCGCCACGCCGCCGTCCAGATATTTGCGCCCGCCGTACTCCACAATGCGCGAACACAGCGGCATCGAGGCCCCGGCCCGCAGCAGCTCCATCTTGCCGCCCACGCGCAGCTCGTCGCACAGGATGTGCTCCGCGAGCCCGGTCTCGACGTTTGTCACCGTGACATAAAAATCCACCGGCGAAGCCTCGAACGCCGCCTCGTCGAACGGGTCCAGCCGCAGCGGCAGGTCCTCGTAACAGAACTTGCGCCCCACCATCTCGCCGCTGGTCAGCAGCGAGTAAAAGCCCATAAAATGCCGGTCTTTGCGGTATTTGCGGTAGTAGCGGATGCTGCGCCCGGCCTGGCCGGACACATAGCAGCAGCCGTGGATGCACCCGGCCGAAGTGCCGATGACCATGTCCGCCTGCACGCCGTGTTTCATCAATACATCCAGCACCCCGGCCGTGTAGATGCCGCGCACCGCGCCGCCCTCCAGCACCAGGCCGAGGCGGTATTTCGTTTCGCTCATTTTGCTTCCTCCTTCGGCAGCGCGGCCAGCCAGGCCGGGCCGGTCTCCTCGGTGTAAACGGCCAGCCCCGCTTCGCGCAGCGCCGCGGCGGCCACGCCGTCGCCGGGGACTTTGCGGTGGGTAAAGCTGCCGTCGTAAATCTGCCCGCAGCCGCAGCTCGGGCTGTTGGCTTTTAGGATCGCCGCCCGGCAGCCCGCCGTTTGCGCCAGCTGCACGGCGATGGCCGCCCCTTTCTCATACTGTGCGGTCACGTCGGCCCCGGCTTCGGTCACAACGCGCGCGCCGCGGCGCTCGGCGGGCGGGCGCGGCGTGGGCAGGCCGCCGTATACTTCGGGGCACACCGGCACCGGCGTGTGGCCGCCCGCGGCCAGCGCCGCGAGCAGGGCGGGGCAGCGGTTGTCCCCGCCCGAATACTTGCACGCCGCCCCCAGCAGGCAGCTGCTGACGAGAATGTTCATAAATTATCCCTTTCCGTTGTCGTTCGGCTGTGGTATGATACTATTATAGCATAGAAACCATGGGAAAGGGAAACATTCAAACGGAAAGGAATGCCCCAAACGCAACAGAGGGAGGCCCTCATGAAAAACTGGCTCGACCGCACCCCGCGCACGGCGCGGGACCTTTTGTATCTGATCGCCGCGGCGGCGGTCATCTGGCTCGTTGTCGGCGCTTTGCCCGGCACGGCGGGCGGCTTTGCCGCGGTGCTCGGCGCGCTTTCGCCGTTTGCGGGCGGCATCGCGCTGGCCTATGTGCTGGATATCCCCACCCGCTTTTATGCGGAAAAACTGTTCCGCGGCAAGCGCGCCCCGGCCATCGTGCTCGCCTACCTGACCTTTATCGTCGTGCTGGCGGCGGTCATCGGCCTGATCCTGCCGCAGCTCGTGCAGAGCATCAGCACCTTTGTCAACGCGCTGCCCGGCTATCTCGACAGCGCCGCCGCCTCGCTCGGCGCTCTGCTCAAGCGCTTCAACGCCGACACAGACCTCACCGCCACCCTGACCGCCAACCTTGAAAATTCCGGCGAGCGCTTCCAGGAGACCGCCGCCAACATGATGTCCACCGTGGCCGGGGCGGCCGCGGCGGGCGCGGCCGGGGCTGCGGGCCGCGTGCTGGATGCGTTCGTCTCGCTGGCGGCCAGCATCTATCTGCTGGCCGAAAAAGAACCGCTGCTCAAAGCCTGCCGCGCGCTGCTGCGCGCGCTGTTCCCGCCGCATGCGGCCGCCGGGGTGCTCTCGGTGTTTCAGCTGGCCAACCGCACGTTCAGCGGCTACATCGGCGGCCAGCTGCTTGACGCGCTGCTTGTCGGCATCGAGACCTTCATCGCCATGCTGATCTTGCGGCTCAACTATGCGCCCATGATCGCGGTGCTCGTCGCCGTCACCAACATCATCCCCATCGCCGGGCCGTATATCGGCGCCATCCCCAGCGCGCTGCTGCTTCTGCTCAGCGGCGAACCGCTGCAGGCGCTGATCTTCTGCATCCTCATCCTGGTCGTGCAGCAGGTGGACGGCAACTTCATCGCGCCGCGCATCCTCGGCGGGGCCACCGGCATCTCGGGGCTTTGGGTGCTGGTCGCCATCATCGTCGGCGGCGGGCTGTTCGGCATTGTCGGCATGGTCGTCGGCGTGCCGGTCATGGCCGTGCTGGCCGCGCTGCTCAAGCAGGCGGTCGGCGCGGGGCTCACGGCCCGCGGGCTGGACCCCGCCACCGGCGGCGAAAGCCCGCTGCCCGACCCGGACGCAGACGAGGCGTAAAACGCGCCGCTTGGCCCTTTGCACCCTGGAACCACCCAAAAGGAGCGCCCTATGCACCCGAAACATTGGCTGGACAAAAAACCGCAGACCATCAAGGACTGGCTGGGGCTGGCCTTTTTGTGCCTTGCTTTCTTCACGCTGGCCGGGCAGGCCGGGCGTCTGCTGGCCGCTTTGGGCGCGCTGGCGGGGCTGGCTGCGCCGTTTGCCTGGGCCATTGTGCTGGCTTATGTGCTGGATACGCTTGTGCGCCCGATCCATCAAACTGTTTTTCATGGCCGTCCGGGGCTGCGCTGGGCGGCCATTTTGGCTGCTTACCTGCTGGCCGGGCTGGCTGTGTTCCTGCTGGTCTGGCTGGTGGTGCCGCAGGTGTTGTCCAGCGTCACGGTTTTCTTCCGCGGCCTGCCGGACTATGTCTCCGCCGTGCAGGGCAGCCTGCGCGCCGTGCAGGACCGCTACGGTCTCAACCTGGAGCCGCTGGTCGCCGCGCTCGAAGATTACGAGCAGTGGATGACCGGCCTTTCGGCCGTGATCACGGGCTGGGCCCCGCAGCTGGTCGGCACGCTGGGCAGCCTGGCCGGCTATGCGGCGCAGATCTTTGCGGTTGTGGCGGGCAGTATGTTCATGCTGGGCGACAAAGACCACCTGCTGCGCCAGCTGCGCATGCTGGCGCGGGCGTTTCTGCCGCGCCGTGCGGCCGGGCAGCTGCTGGAACTGTGCCGCTTTGCCAACCAGACCTTTGCGGGCTTTTTCTTCGGCAAGATCGTGGCCTCGGCCATCATCGGGCTGCTGCTGTGCGCGGTCATGAGCGTGCTGGGCATGAGCTACGCGCCCATGCTCAGCGTGCTGGCCGCCTTCGCCAACCTGATCCCGATCTTCGGCATCTATCTCGGCGCGCTGCCCGGCGTTGTGGTCCTGCTGTTTGTGGACCCGGTGCAGGCGGCGGTGTTCCTGGCGCTCATCATCGGCCTGCAGCAGTTTGACATCCGCTGGCTGGCGCCCAAGGTGCTCGGGCATACCTCGGGGCTTTCGGCGTTCTGGGTGTTGTTTGCCATCGCCGGGGGCGCCTGGCTGTGGGGCCCGGCCGGGATGGTGCTGGGGGTCCCCGCCTTCGCCACCGTCTACGGCGTGCTGCGCCGCGCGGTGTACTGGCTGCTCGACCGCCGCGGCGTGACCGAAGCCGACCTGGACCCGGCCGCCGCACCCGCACAAGAAGCGCCCGCCCCCGAGGCCGAAAAAGAAGTGAGCCATGTCTGAACCCGGCGAATGCCCGTATACAGAAACAGGAGGTCGTTTTGTTATGTGCCAACAACAGGAAACCCTGCCCGCCGGCGTCACCGCCGCACCGTTTGCCTGCCGGCGTGGCGCGCTGACGCTGCGCGGGGTCGAATACCGCCCGGCGGGCACGGCGTTGCCCATCGCCATCGTCTGCCACGGCTTTATGCAGAACCTGGACACCGTGCGCCACTACGCCCGCGCGCTGGCCGGGGCCGGGTGGCTGGCGTACTGCTTTGATTTCAGCGGCGGCTGCGCCGAAGGCTGCCGCAGCGACGGCGCAACGACCGATATGTCGGCGCTGACCGAAGTCGAGGACCTGCAGGCGGTGCTGGCCTGGGCGGCGTCCCGCCCCTATGCGGACAGCGGCCGCGTGCTGCTCATGGGCTGCAGCATGGGCGGGTTCGTCTCGGCGCTGACGGCGGCGAAGCTCGGGGCCCGTGTGCAGAAGCTCGTGCTGTTCTACCCGGCGCTGTGCATCCCGGACGACGCGCGCGCCGGGCAGATGATGTCCGCCCGCTTTGACCCGCACGAGATCCCCGAATTTTTCGACTGCGGGCCGATGCGCCTGAGCCGCCGCTATGCTGCCGACGTCATCGGCATCGACCCGTTCGCCGCCATCGCGCCCTACCCCGGCGATGTGCTGCTTGTACACGGCGACGCCGACGATGTCGTCAGCGTCGCGTATTCGCGCCGGGCCGCCGCGGCCTACCGCGCCGCCGCGCCCGCGCGCACGGTCGCCCTGCACATCCTGCCCGGCGCGGGCCACGGCTTTATGGGCCGTGACGACGAAACCGCCCGCAGCCTCCTGCTCGGCTTTGCCGCTGCGCCTGCCTCCGCTTCCGGCCGGTAAAACCGGCGCCCGGCAAATTATCCGCAACAAAAAGATCCCCTCCCCGGCCAAAAACCGGAAAGAGGATCTTTTGCGTTTTCTGCACAGCTTTATCCTACATACAACTCCACCGGCGACAGCACGCGCAGCAGCGTGCCCGGGATCGGGTCCTGGCCGGTCACGGTGCCCTCCACGCGGTTGGACGGCACGACCGCCAGCAGCCCCTGCTCCTGCAGATAGGCGCGCGCGGCGGCCAGCTCCATGCCGGTCACGTTGGGCACCGGGCGGAACGGGTCCGGGATCGGCCGCACCACCACGACCTTGACGCTTTGCCCGGCGGCTACCTGCGCGCCGGGGGCCGGGTCGGTCCGCACAACGGTATAGGGGTCCATCGTGTTGTCCTTGAGGAACTCTACGGTGGGGGACAGGTCCATCCCGCGCAGCGCCTCCAGCGCCGCGCCGCGGTCCTGCCCGGTCAGGTCGGGCATGGTCTGCCAGTTTGTGCCCAAGCTCACCTGCACGGTCAGCGCCTGGCCTTCCTTGACGGTGCGCCCGGCGGCGGGCTGCTGCCCGCACACACGCCCGGCCTCCACCGCCGGGTTGTACACTTCCTCCCAGGTCACGGCCAGCGCCGCGGCGGTGGGGTCGGCTTCGGCCTCGGCGCGGGTGCGGCCCAGCAGGTCGGGCACCAGCACGTCGGCCCGGCGGCTCCACAGCGGGTTGGTGCTGCGCCCCAGCACGATCCAGATCAGCACGGCCGCCGCCAGCGCAAACAGCGCCGCCAGCACGGCCAGCACGCCCAAAACGCTCACGCGGAAACGGCGTCTGTGCTTTGTCGCTTCCATCGGCGCGCCCTCCTTTTCCGGCTGTGTCAAACGATCTTATTTCTTATTGTACCGCACGCCCCGGCGCTTGTACAGCAAAAGTTTTGCGGCGGCCGCCGCGCCCACGGCCAGCAGCGCGCCGCCCAGCAGGGCCAGCCCGGCCCCGGCCCGGCCGGTGATATCGCCCGCCAGGCCGACCAGCGGCGCAGCCGGGATCATCAGCAGGCTGTAGGTCATGCTGTTCACGCTGACCAGCGTCGCGCGCTGGTCGCTGGGGAATTCGGCGTTCATGCGCCGCTCGCTGCACAGGGTCCACAGCATGTCCACGGCGGCAAACCCGCAGCCGCCCGCCAGCGCAAGCCCCAGCGGGGCCAGCCCGGCGGCCAGCGTGCACGCCCCGGCCAGGGCGGCGCAGGCGGCGTACAGCGCCAGCAGCCGCGGCGGCCGCACCCGCAGCGAAAGCCACGCGCCCAGCGGGTGGCCCAGCTCAAACAGGCAGATCAGCAGCCCCAGCAGCGCGGTGGGCACGCCCGCGTCCCGCAGCCGCTGCTGCAAAAACATCTGGATCAAAAAGCTCGGCACGCCGATCAGGGCGTTGGCCAGCAGCAGCCGGGCCACGGCCGGGCTGTGCAGCAAAAAGTGCACGGTGGCCCGCACATGCTCCCGCAGCCGCCGCGGCAGGCTGCGCAGCAGCGTCCGCACGTCCGCCGCCTGCCGGGCCGCCTGGGCCTCGGTCACGGTCGGTTCGCGCAGGGTCAGCGCGGCCGCGCTGCGCAAAAAGCTCAGCCCCACGTCGACCAGGTAAAACCGGGTAAAGGACAGCACGGCGGTCAGCCCGCCGGCCAGCCGCCCCAGCAGCGCCCCGGCGCTTTCCAGCCAGGCGCAGCGCGCCTGGACGGCGGGGTACAGGTCGGTGCGTTTTTCTTCGCACAGGCTGTCGTAGGTCAGCGCCTGCAGCGTGCCCGAGATCAGGTTGTAGGCGAGCGCCGAACAGGCCATGGAGGCCATCACAAAGCCGAACCCGCGCTCAAAGCCCATCAGCGCGCCGGACACAGCCGCCATCACGCCGGACAGCGCCAGCGTGCGCTTGCGGCCCAGCAGGTCGGCCGCCATGCCGCTGGGGATCTCGGCCATCAGGCTGACGACGTGGAACACGCCTTCGGCCAGGCCGATCTGCCACAGGCTGTAGCCGCGCGCCGCCAGCAGCGCCACCCACACAGCGGTGGTGATGTCCAGGCAGCAGGCGCCTTCATACAGGTACACCCCGCGCAGCTGACGGCGCAGCCGGGGGGAACGTTTGCTGTTTTCCATAGCGGATCAATACCTTTCTTTTATCCAAACTGTATAGAGTTTCCGAATTGTCCAAGATAAAAGAAAGCGTACCCGGCTGCCTGCGGCGGCCAAAAACAAAACGCCATGGCAAAGCCGCCATGGCGCATCAAAACACTCCACGCTCAGCCTGCCGCGGCCCCTGCCTGCGCAGGAACAGCCGAAAAAGGGTACACTTCCAGACGGAGCGGGTCAAATATAGCCTTTCGTCGAGAAAAGCACAACCAGCTTCCAGCCCATTGTGTACACCCTTTCCGCCGCTTTGCGGCAAACTGATTTTCTATAAGGATACCATACGGAAACAGAAAAGGCAAGGGGCACTTACTCCTCCTCCGCTCGCGCCTGCAGGGCGGCCATCAGCGGCGGGATCAGCTGCTTTTTGCGGCTGACCACGCCGGGCAGCACGGCCTTGCCGTCCGCGGCCTCAGCGTGGAACGCCTCCTGCACAATGGCGGCGGCGTCCTTGCCGCAGAACATCAGGTCGGTGGCCTGCTTCTGCACATCGGTGAACATGAAGAACACCATCGGCACGCCCGCCTGGCCCAGCGCTTCGGGCAGATACGGCGCGACAAGCTCTTCGGCCGCCGCGCGTGAGCGCGCCGTCATGTAGCTCGACTGCCCGACGCCGAACTTGACGTCGCCGCGGCTGAACACCTTGAAGTCGGAGAAGAACACGTCCTCAGCCGTGCGGCCGGTCAAGTCAGCCCCGGCTTCAAACATCTGCTCGGCATAAGCCGTCATGTCCACCCCGGCAATGGCCGCCAGCGCCCGGGCGGCGGCCTCGTCCAGCGGGGTCGAAGTGGGGGAGCGGAACATCAGCGTGTCGGACAAAATGGCCGACAGCAGCAGCCCGGCGATCTTTTTGGGCGGCTCCACACCGTGCTCGCCGTACATGCGCCAGATGATGGTCGCCGTGCAGCCCACCGGCTCGTTGCGGAAATACACCGGCCCGCCGGTCTCCAGGCTGCCGATGCGGTGGTGGTCGATGATCTCAAGGATCTCTGCCTGGTCCAGCCCGTCCACGGCCTGCGCCGGTTCGTTGTGGTCGACCAGGATGATCTGCTTGCGGTGCAGGTTGAGCAGGTTGCGGCGGCTCACAACGCCGCAGTAGCGGCCTTTTTCGTCCAAAATCGGGAAGTAGCGGTGCCGCACGCTGGCCATGACCTTGCGCGCGTCCTCGATGGGGGTGTTCACGCTGAATTTCAGCAGCTCGGCGCTGCGCATAAAGTGCCGTACCGGGGCGGCGGTGGAGATCAGCCGCGCCGCGGCGTAACTGTCGTAGGGGGTGGTGATGATGCGGCAGCCTTTCTCCTGCGCGCGCGCCAGGATGCTGCGCGGTACGGCCGCCCCGCAGCACACGACGATGCAGCCCGCCCCGCATTCAACCGCGCACATCTGCGTTTCGTACCGGTTGGAAACGAGCACAAGGTCCCCCGCGCCGATGCTGTTTTCCATCGCCTCGGGGCTTGAACCGATGAAGATGCGCCCGGTCGTGATGCGCGCGTCCGGGTCGCCGCAGATCATCTCGCCGCCCAGCGTTTTCAGCACGTTGCGGTAGCTGGTGCGCGCGCTGGCCAGCACGCCGGTGTCGAACAGGTCCATGTTGGCGTTGGCGATGTCCTTGACCGTGATCAGCCCCAGCAGTTCGTTGTGCTCATCTACCATGCACAGCGTGTCGATCTCGGTGTCGCGCATCTGTTCCCAGGCTTCGTGCAGGCTTGTCTCGGGCGCAATGCCGGGCTGGCGGCGGATGTCGATGTCCTTGATCTGCGGGCTGACATCGGTGCACAGGCGCGGCGCGCGCACGCCGAAATATTTGAGCACAAAGGCGGTCTCGCGGTTCAGGTTGCCCGCGCGCCGCGCTTCAAAGGTTGCGCCGCCCAGCTTGTTTTTCAGCCAGGCATAGGCGATGGCCGAACAGATCGAATCGGTGTCCGGGTTCTGGTGGCCGATGATGTTGACTTTGTGACGCGTGTGTTCCATCCGTTTCCGCTTCCCTTCCGAATATGACGGTGGCTTATGTAGAAAGTATACCATAAATCCATGCGCAAGGGAAAGAGAAAATGACCATCATGCGAAAAACATTTTGAAAATCTTGACAACATGCGCGCCCGGACGTACAATATATACCGTATGCGCATCGGGCGCGCCGCGCCCTGAGGATAGGACAGAAACAACAGCAAAGAGGGAATAGAGGGAACTATGATTCGGGAAAATCTTCGCAACATTGCCATCATCGCCCACGTCGACCACGGCAAGACCACGCTGGTCGACCAGATGCTCAAGCAGTCCGGCGCGTTCCGTGCCAACCAGCAGGTGGCCGACCGCGTGATGGACTCCGGCGACATCGAGCGCGAGCGCGGCATCACCATCCTGGCCAAAAACTGCTCCTGCGAGTATGAGGGCGTCAAGATCAACATCGTCGACACCCCCGGCCACGCCGATTTCGGCGGCGAGGTCGAGCGCGTGCTCAAGATGGTCAACGGAGTTCTGCTGCTGGTCGACGCGGCCGAAGGCTGCATGCCGCAGACTCGCTTCGTTCTGCAGAAAGCCCTGCAGCAGAACCTTTCGCTCGTCATCGCCGTCAACAAGATCGACCGCCCCGACGCCCGCATCGCCGAGGTCATCGACGAGATCCTGGAGCTGCTGATGGACCTCGGCGCTTCGGACGAACAGCTCGACAGCCCGATGGTCTTCTGCTCCGGCCGCAACGGCACCGCCAGCTATGACTGGACCCACCCCGAGCAGGGCACCGACTTAAAGCCGCTGTTCGATACCATCCTCAAATACGTCGCCCCGCCGGAAGGCGACCCCGAAGCGCCGATGCAGATGCTGGTCTCCAGCGTCGACTACAATGAATTCGTCGGCCGCATGGGCGTCGGCCGCGTGCAGAACGGCGTGATCAAGGTCGGCCAGAGCGTGCAGGTCTGTGACTGGCACAACCCCGACGTCCATCTGACCGGCCGCATCACCAAGCTGTTTGACTTCAAGGCCAACGGCCGCGAGCCGGTCGAACAGGCGGAGGCCGGCGATATCGTCGCCTTCTCCGGTTTGCCGGATATCACGATCGGCAACACGCTGTGCGACCCCGCCAAGGTCCAGCCGCTGCCTTTTGTCAAGATCAACGACCCCACGGTCGAAATGACCTTCTCGGTCAACGACAGCCCGTTTGCGGGCAAGGAGGGCAAGTACGTCACCTCCCGTCAGATTCGCGACCGCCTGAACCGCGAGCTGCTCAAGGACGTGGCCCTGCGGGTCGAGGATTCCGCGACCACCGATTCCTTCCGCGTCATGGGCCGCGGCGAAATGCACCTGTCCATCCTGATCGAGACGATGCGCCGCGAAGGCTACGAGCTGCAGGTCTCCCCGCCCCATGTCCTGACCCATGAGGAGGACGGCAAGACGATGGAGCCCATGGAGCGCGTCGTCATCGACGTGCCTGAAACCTACCAGGGCGCGGTTATGACCGCGCTGGGCGCGCGCAAGGCGGTGCTCATGAACATGCAGATGCTCGGCAGCCGCTCGCGCCTGGAGTTCCGCATGCCCAGCCGCGGCCTGTTCGGCTACCGCAGCCAGTTCCTCACCGACACCCACGGCGAGGGCATCATGAACACGATCTTTGACGGTTACGAGGAATGGGCCGGCGAGATCGCCACCCGCTCCACCGGCTCGCTCATCAGCTTTGAGACCGGCGACGCCGTCACCTACGGCCTGTTCAACGCCCAGCAGCGCGGCACGCTGCTGGTGCTGCCCGGCGAGAAGGTCTACGCGGGCGAGGTCGTCGGCTACACCCCGACCGGCGAGGACATCACGGTCAACGTCTGCAAGACCAAGCACCTGACCAACACCCGCGCCTCCGGTTCGGACGACGCCCTGCGCCTGACCCCGGTCTCCAAGTTCAGCCTGGAAGCCTGCCTGGAATTCCTGGCCCCGGACGAGCTGCTCGAGGTCACGCCCGAAAGCCTGCGCATCCGCAAGCGCATCCTGGACCACGACCTGCGCATGAAGGCTGCCAGCAAGAAGAACAAGTAAAGAAGAATAAGTAAACAGAAAAACCGGCGCCTCCGCTTTTGCGGGGGCGCCGGTTTTGGCGTTCGGTGCTTTTATAGCGCTTGTACATGGCGGTTTCTTTGGTAGGCCAGCCGTTCCTCGCCATTTTCGGCCAGGTGGATGACGCCGCAGTAGACAAACCCGTTTTTGCGCAGCAGGTCCTGCATCACGGTGTTGTCCCGGTGCGTATCAATGCGCAGGGCCAGCCCGCGGGCGGCGCAGAACGCAAAACAGGCTTTCGCCACGCCGTGCGCCTTGCCGTTGGAGGCCAGGCGGTGGATGGTCAGATAGGGCGCGTCGTCCGGCCAGGCGCCGCCTTCGATCACGGCATAGGAAGGCTCCGCGCCCGGCAGGCAGCAAAACGTGCCGACGGCCGCGCCGCCCTCCTCCACGATATAGCACACGCCATCGGCGATCTGGCTGCGCATGCGCGCTTCGCCGGGGTAGTCCGGTCCCCACTGGCGCGGGTTGCCGTGTGCGGCCATAAAACGCTTCGCCTGTTCAAAAATCTCCAGCAGCTGCGGCAGGTCGGCTTCTGCAGCCGGTCGAATCCACATACAATCGTCCTCTTTTCGTGATAGGCACGGCCTGACGGCGGGCGCGCAAATTTGGAATGTGTACAACACCCTACCACGCCTGCGCCCGCTTGTCAACCGGATGCCCGCGCCGCAAAACTTTGGGCAGAATGTGCATGGTATTTTGCGGCAGGGGATGATATACTATGTTTACAGACATTTCCAGACGAGCGGAAAGGGGGAAAGCGCGAATGTTAACACCGGAAGACCTGCAGATGCTGGGCAAACTGATCGACGACAGCATCCGTGCCAGCGAGGGACGGATGGCAACCATGATGGACGAAAGGATCAGTGCCAGCGAAACCCGGGTGGCGTCCATGATGGACGAAAGAATCAGCGCCAGCGAAACTCGAATGGCGGCTATGATGGACGAAAGGATCAGCGCCAGCGAAACTCGGATGGCGGCTATGATGGACGAAAAAATCGGCGCCAGCGAACCCCGGGTGGCAGCCATGGTGGATGACAAGATCCGCAGCAGCGAAGGCCGCATGATGGCCTACATGGAAAGCCACATTGAAAAGAAGATCGACCTGCTGGCCGAGGGAATCCAGGCCAACAGCGAGCGCCTTGACCGTGTCGAAACCCGTCTCGATGAAATGAGCGAGGACCTCACCGCCCATACCCTCTATATCCTGCGCGATGTCAGCGAAAAGAAGGCCCGCACCGGCGAATGATCGCCCCCGCCTTTTGAAGCCGTTTTTTCTATAACTATAACAGCCATGGCGGCCCCGGGAAAGCGCTTTCCCGGGGCCGCTTTGTATACCGGGCAGGCAGGAGGAAAGAGAAGTGGAAAAAGTTTACAATTAAATCCTACTAAAATACAAGGAATTGACTTGTGCTTTGCCGCGCGCCGTGGTATAGTATTAACCGAGGCAAAAAATGCCAACACTGGGCAAAAGCGCAATGCAGCCCAATTCGGAGGGAAACCCCATGCTTGAACTGAAACACGTCGGTTTTGAGACCGACGATAACAAGGAGATCCTGCGCGATATCAACCTGACCGTGCAGGACCGTTTCGTGGCCATCACCGGCCCCAACGGCGGCGGCAAATCGACGCTGGCCAAGGTCATCGCAGGCATCTACCAGCCCACGTCCGGGCAGATTTTGCTCGACGGGCAGGACATCACCCGCCTTTCCATCACCGAGCGCGCCAACCTGGGCATCAGCTATGCGTTTCAGCAGCCGGTGCGATTCAAGGGCCTGCGCGTCAAGGACCTGCTCAGCCTTGCGGCCGGGCGCAACACCAGCGTCAATGAAGCCTGCAGCTATCTGAGCGAAGTCGGCCTGTGCGCGCGCGACTACATCGACCGCGAGGTCAACGCCAGCCTGTCCGGCGGCGAGCTCAAACGCATCGAGATCGCGATGGTGCTTGCGCGCGGCACCAAGCTCTCGATCTTTGACGAGCCGGAAGCCGGCATCGACCTCTGGAGCTTCCAGAACCTGATCCGCGTGTTTGAAAAAATGTACGAGCAGACCCGCGGCAGCATCCTGATCATCAGCCACCAGGAACGCATTCTGAACATTGCCGATACCATCGTCGTTGTCAAGGACGGCGACATCGTGCGCAGCGGCCCGCGCGCCGAACTTCTGCCCGCGCTGCTCGGCAGCGCCGATGCGGCCAACCCGGCCTGCGACGTACTGACCAGCAAAATGGAGGGGGTGTGACCATGGACGCCATCGAAAAGAAACTGCTGCACGAGGTCGCTGAACTCGACGCGCTGCCGGTCGGCGCCTACAACATCCGCGCCAACGGCAAGCTGCAAACCCGCAACACCACCGCCAACATCGACATCGTCAGCAAGGACGACAAGCCCGGCATCGACATCTACATCAAGCCCGGCACCAAAAATGAGAGCGTGCACATCCCGGTCATCATCAGCCAGACCGGCCTGACCGACCTTGTGTACAACGATTTCCACATCGGCGAAGGCGCCGACGTGACCATCATCGCGGGCTGCGGCATCCGCAACTGCGGCGGGGGCAACGCGCAGCACGACGGCATCCACACCTTCTATGTGGAGAAAAACGCCCGGGTCCGCTATGTCGAAAAGCATTACGGCGAAGGCGACGGCCGCGGCAAGCAGATCATGAACCCCACCACCGTCATCCACCTCGCCGAAGGCGCGCAGCTGGAGATGGAAACGACCCAGATCGCCGGTATCGACGACACCATCCGCAAGACCAGCGGCGACGTCGCGGCCGGGGCGAGCCTTGTCATCCGCGAAAAGATCCTGACAGTGGGCGACCAGCACGCCGTGACCGATTTCGCCGTCGACCTTAACGGCGACGGCTGCTCGGCCAACGTCATCTCCCGCAGCGTCGCCAGGGACCGCAGCGTGCAGGAGTTCAAGAGCTATATCAACGGCAACTGCGCCTGCGCGGGCCACAGCGAGTGTGACGCCATCATCATGGACGACGCCAAGGTCATCGCCACGCCGGGGCTCATCGCCAACAATGTCGACGCCAGCCTCATTCACGAAGCCGCCATCGGCAAAATCGCAGGCGAACAGCTCATCAAGCTCATGACCCTCGGCCTGACCGAACAGGAAGCCGAAGAACAGATCGTCAACGGTTTCCTGGAGTAAATCTCTACAGCACCAAACAAAGGAACGGGTATGCTGCGGCATACCCGTTCTTTCATGCGGGGTGTACTTTCGGCCGCCGGAATGCTACAATAGGTGCAAAAATTAGGGAGGCGGCGCAGATGGAATTTGTCCGTATAGACCGAGAAACTGGGCGAGGAAAGAGACGTTCGAGCACTATTTTTCTGCCGTGCCCTGCACCTACAGCATGACGGTGCGGTTGGATATCACGGCGCTGCGGCAGCGCGGGCACAGGCTGTACCCGGCCCTGCTGCACGCGCTGACCGCCATTGTGAACCGGCATCCCGAATTCCGCACCGACCTTGGGCCGGATGGCGAACCCGGCGTTTACAGCGAGATGCACCCCTGCTACACGGTGTTTCATCCGGAGGATGAGACCTTTTCCAACCTCTGGACTGCCTACGACCCGGACCTTGACCGGTTCTGCGCCGCTTATGAGCAGGACTTGCACCTGTATGGCCAGCGGCGCGGGTTTACCGGAAAACCGGGCTGCCCGCCCAACTCGTTCACGGTTTCGATGATCCCGTGGGCGACGTTCGAGGGGTTCAACCTCAACCTGCAAGACAGCTACCGCTATCTGCTGCCGATCTTCACACTTGGGAAGTATCGGGAGGAAAACGGCCGCACCTGGCTGCCGCTGGCCATGCAGGTGCACCACGCTGTCTGCGACGGCTACCACGCCTGCCGCTTTGCCGAAGAACTGCAGGCATGGATCGGGCCGTAAACGCCGGGGGCTGTTTGTGTCCGGCAGAGCCCCCGGGCGGCACTTGCCATCCCCTGCCAGCGCGCTTATAATAGGGAAAACAGTGGAAAGAGAGGGAAAATACCATGGACCGCGCGCTGCTGATCGACGACGATCTCGAACTGTGCGAGCTGATCCGCCGCTGCGCCCGGCCGGAGGGCATCGAGGTCGACGCCTGCCACACCGGGCGCGAGGGGCTGGCACGGCTGGCGGGCGGCGGGTACAGCCTTGTGATCCTGGACGTCATGCTGCCCGGGATGGACGGCTTCGAAGTCCTGGCGCAGATCCGCGCCGAAAGCCAGCTGCCGATCCTGATGTTCACGGCCAGGAACGACAGCGCCGCCAAGGTGCGCGGTCTGCGTGCCGGGGCCGACGACTACCTGACCAAGCCGTTTGAGATGGAGGAACTGCTCGCGCGGATGCTCTCGCTGATCCGCCGCTATACGCGCTTCAATCAGCCGGCAGGCGCGCGGCTGACGTTTGACGGCCTTGTCATCGACGCCGAGGAACGCACCGTCGCCACGGCGAACGGCACGTTTGAGCTGCCGCGCAAGGAGTTCGATGTGCTGCTGTTCCTTGCGCAGCGCCAGGGAAAGATCCTTACCAAACAGCAGATCTACGAAGCCGTCTGGCAGGAACCCTATGGTTACGACGACAACAACATCATGGCGGTTATCAGCCGCCTGCGCAAAAAGCTGGAACCGGACCCGGCCGCGCCGAAGTATATCCAGACCATCAAAGGCGTCGGCTACCGGTTCAGCAGGGAGGTGTAACGGCGTATGACGGGCATCGTTTGGGCGGCATTGGCGGCGGGGGCCGCGGCGCTGGGTTTTGCCGCGTACACGGTTTGGCGCACGCGGCGCAAGCTGGCCGAGATGGCGCAGGCCGTCGCCGACATCCGCGCCGGCAACGGCAACCGCCGCATCCTGGCGGACGAGCACGAACCGGCCGCGCCGCTCGTGTTCGCGGTCAACGAGATCGTGCTCGGCTATGAGGCCCGGATCGCTGCGCTGCAAAAAGCGGAGGAAACCAACCGCCAGCTGATGACAAGCCTTTCGCATGATGTGCGCACGCCGCTGACAACGCTGATCGGCTATCTCGACGCGGCCCACCGCGGCGTGCTGGCCGGGGCCGACCGCGACGCCTCGCTTGAGACCGCCCGCCGCAAGGCCTATGAGCTCAAGGACTACATCAACGCGCTGTTTGACTGGTTTCAGCTCCATTCCCGCGAGGCGGCGCTGCGCTGCGAACCGGTCGAGGCCGCCGAACTGACGCGGGAAATTCTGGCCGATTGGGTGCCGCTGTTTGAGGAGCAGGGGCTTGCCTACCACATCGACATTCCGGACGGGCCGCTGACCGCCCGCCTTGACCCGGACGCCTACCGGCGCATCCTCAACAACCTGCTGCAGAATGTGCTGGCCCATGCCAACGCAGCCCGGGTGTCCGTCACACTGGCGCAGCAAGGGGCGGCGCTTGCGCTGCATGTGGCCGACGACGGTGCCGGCATTGCACCGGCAGACCTGCCGCATGTTTTTGAGCGCCTTTACAAGTGCGACAAAAGCCGCGGCGGGGGCGGCACCGGCCTGGGGCTGGCCATCGTGCGGGAACTTGCCGGGCAGATGGGAGGCACAGTTTCGGTACAGAGCCAGCCCGCGCAGGGCGCGGACTTCGCCGTGCAGTTTCCGCTGGAAAAATGAACCAAATCCCGCCGGGCCTTGCCTCCGGCGGGATTTTTTACAAGAATGCAAGGTTCCTGCAAGGCAGGCGTCAAGTTGATGCAAGGTTGCGGTGGTATGCTGATGGAGAAGGAGGGAAAACGATATGAATGACCTTGTCATCGAGACCGAACACCTGACCAAACAGTACGGCGCACACAAGAGCGTCGCCGATGTCAGCCTGCATGTGCGCCGCGGCCGCATCTACGGCCTGCTTGGCCGCAACGGGGCGGGCAAAACCACAACGATGAAACTGCTGCTGGGGTTGGCGCGGCCGACAGCCGGGAGCGTGCGCCTGTGGGGAACGCCGCTCGCGGGCAACGAGCGCGCGCTGCTGCCCCGCATCGGCAGCCTCATTGAAGCGCCGGGCTTCTACCCCAACCTGACCGGGACCGAAAACCTGCACATCTTCGCCGCGCTGCGCGGCGTGCCCGGCCGCCATGCAGTGGAGGACGCGCTGGCGCTGGTCGGCCTGCCGTACAAAGACAAAAAGCTCTTTGCCCAATACTCGATGGGCATGAAGCAGCGCCTTGCCATCGCTCTGGCCGTCATGCACGACCCCGAACTGCTGATTCTGGACGAACCGATCAACGGTCTGGACCCCATCGGCATTGCCGAGATGCGCCGTTTTATCCGCCAGCTCTGCGACGAGCGCGGCAAGACGATCCTGCTGTCCAGCCATATTCTTTCAGAGGTCGCGCAGCTTGCCGACGACATCGGCATCATTGACAACGGCGCGCTGCTTGAGGAAGAAAGCCTGCAGGCGCTTGAGGAAAAGAACGGCCGGTACATTCGTCTCGGCGTTTCGGACGCCGCCCGGGCGGCGCAGATGCTGGAGACCGAATTCGGCACCGACCGTTTCATGGTCGAGAACGACCGCAGCCTGCGCATTTTCGATTTGTCGCTGCAGCTGCCGCAGCTGGCGGACGCCGTACAGAAAAACGGCCTGGCGCTGACCGAGCTGCACCTGTGCGAGGATACGCTGGAAGATTATTTCAAACGCGTGACAGGGGGCGAAGGCATTGCTTAAACTGATCGGCTGTGAATTTGCCAAGCTGCGCCGCCGGCGCGTTCTCTGGCTGGTTGCGTTTGCGGCCTGCCTGTTCCCGGTGCCCGTCTCGCTGGTCACGCTCCGCAGCGGCGCGACCGGCGGCTCGTTCGATTCGATGCTGCTGATCCTGATGGCCTGGCTCGGCGTGCCGCTGATGCTCCCGGCGCTGATGGGCATTGTGGCGTCGTCGCTGTTTCGCACCGAACGCGCCTGCGGGGCGCTGAAAAACCTCTATGCCATCCCGGTGCGCTGGGCGCGGCTGGCTTTGGCCAAGATCGTGGTCGTGCTGGCGCTGTCCGTCGCCTTTACAGCCGCCACCTTTATGGCGGCCGCGCTGGCCACAGCGGCGGCAGGCGGCGCGCTGCACGGCTTTGGCCTGCGCCTGTGCGCGGCCGTGCTGGTCGGGCTGTTTTACGGGGCGCTTTCGCTGCCCGGGGTGCTGCTCGCCATCTGGCTGGACCGCAACGCGCTGTTCTCCAATCTGCTTGCCGTCCTCTATGCGGTTGTGCTGGAAACGATGGTCTGGAGCGCCGTCACCGCGCTTTCGAGCTCCGGCGGCCGGGTCCCGAATCTGAACGCGCCCGCGCTCAGCAGCCCACCCGCACTGATCTTCCGCTGGTTCCCTTACTTTATCGATCCGGCATCCGCCATACAGACCGAGCTGGACAGACTCTTCTTTGTGCCGTTGTGGCAGGTCGCGCTGGTGTGCGGCGTGGTCGCGGCTGCCAGCACGGCGCTGATCGTTCTGGTCGGCAGCAGACGGGAGGTGTGAGCATGGGGCGCTTTCCTGTCATGGTCGCGGCCGAGCTGCGCAAGCTGCGCGGCACGGCGCTGCTGCCGATCGGCGCGGTGAGCGGGGCGGCCGCCATCGGCATCAGCCTCTATCTGGCGGCAGCCGATACCACGACCGCCTATACCTTCCCGCTGTTTGCAGGCAACGTGATCGCCAACACGATGGAGGAGCTGCTGCCGTTCACGGCGGCGCTCGTCGTCGGCCAGATGATGGAGCGCGAACGCAGCTGCGGCACACTGAAAAACATCCTCGCCGTGCCCGTCAGCTTCCGCCGCCTGCTGGCCGCCAAACTCGCGGCGGGGGCTTGGCTGATTGTCCTGTACGCACTGCTGCAGTGGGGGCTGTCGCTGGCGGCCTGCGCGCTGCTGGGTCTGCCCGGGCTCACGGGCGGCAGCGCCGCCTGGGCGCTGGGCATGCTGCTTGGCAATGACCTCTGCGTGTATGCGGCGCTTCTGCCGGTGCTGGCGCTGGCCGCACAGTTTGCGGGCGGCTATGCGGCGGGGATCGGCTTTGCGCTGTTTTATGGGTTCTGCGGCGTCATCGCCACCGGCCACGGCTGGACGGCGCTCTACCCGCCCACTGCCGGGACGGTGCTGCTGCGCTTTCGCATGGACCCAACCCCGCGCGAACTGGCCTGCGCCGCGCTCAGCCTGCTCGCTTCGCTGGGGCTCGCTGTTGCCCTGACCGCCTGCGCGCGCGACCGCAGCGGCGAAAAGCAGGAAGAAATCAGCGAAAAAGCAGAATAAAAAAGAGCGATGAAACACAGCGTTTCATCGCTCTTTTTCTGGTGCGCCTGCAGGAACTCGAATCCTGGGCCCTCTGATTAAAAGTCAGATGCTCTACCAACTGAGCTACAGGCACAAACAAACTGCCTCGTGACAGCTTATCTATTATAGCAGGCGCACTTTACTTTGTCAAGAGATATTCTGCCGTTTCAGCGGCGTTCTTTGATCTCGGCGGTCACATTGGCCACAAACTCGTCCAGCGGCAGCGTCACGGTGTCGCCCTTGCGGTCGCGCACGCTGACGGTGCCCGCCTCGCTCTCCTTGGCGCCCAGCACCAGCATATACGGCACGCGGTCGACCTGCTGGGCCTGGCGGATCTTGTAGCCGATCTTCTCGTTGGACTCGTCCAGCACGGCGCGCACGCCCGCGGCGCGCAGCGCCTCGTAGACTTTCTGCGAATAGTCCATCGTCTTTTCGGACACCGGCAGCACCTTGACCTGCACCGGCGCGAGCCAGGTGGGGAACTTGCCCGCATAGTGCTCGGTCAAAATGCCGATGAAGCGCTCGATGGAGCCGAAGCAGACGCGGTGGATCATGATCGGGCGCTCTTTTTCGCCCGCCTCGTTGACGTATTCGAGCTGGAAGTTCAGCGGCATCTGGAAGTCGAGCTGGATCGTGCCGCACTGCCAGGTGCGGCCCAGGCTGTCGCGCAGGTGGAAGTCGATCTTGGGGCCGTAGAACGCGCCGTCGCCCTCGTTGATGGTGTAGGGCATGTTCAGCTTTTCCAGCGCCTGCTTCAGGCCGTTGGTCGCGTCCTCCCAGTCGGCGTCGGAACCCATCGAATCCTCCGGGCGGGTGGACAGCTCGACAAAATATTCAAACCCGAACTTCTCGTACACGCCGTTGATCAGGTGCACGACGTTGGCGATCTCCTCGCTGATCTGGTCGCGGCGCATGAAGATGTGCGCATCGTCCTGGGTGAAGCAGCGCACGCGGAACAGCCCGTGCAGCGCGCCGCGCAGCTCGTGGCGGTGGACAAGGCCCAGCTCGCCCACGCGCAGCGGCAGCTCGCGGTAGCTGTGCGGCGTGCTCGCATAGACCAGCACGCCGCCGGGGCAGTTCATCGGCTTGATGCAGTAGTCCTCGTCGTCGATCTTGGTCGAGTACATGTTGTCTTTATAATGGTCCCAGTGGCCGGAGGTCTCCCACAGGCGGCGGTTCATGATCAGCGGGGTCGAAACCTCGACATACCCGGCCGCCGTGTGCAGCTCGCGCCAATAGTCGATCAGCGTGTTTTTCAGGATCATGCCGTTGGGCAAAAAGAACGGGAAGCCGGGGCCTTCGTCCCGGAACATGAACAGGCCCATCTCCTTGCCGATCTTGCGGTGGTCGCGGCGGGCGGCCTCCTCCAGCAGCTTGAGGTGCTCGTCCAGCTCCTCCTGCGTGCGGAAGGCGATGCCGTTGATGCGGGTCAGCATCTTGTTGTTCTTGTCGTTTTTCCAGTACGCGCCGCTCTGCTGCGTGACCTTGAACGCCTTGAGCGCCTTGGTGTAGCACAGGTGGGGCCCGATGCACATGTCGACATACTCGCCCTGCTGGAAGAAGCTGAACTCGGTCTCGCCGGCCAGGTCGGCCATGTGCTCGATCTTATAATGTTCGCCCCGCTCCTCCATCAGCTTGACAGCCTCTTCGCGCGGGAGGATGAAGGGTTTGATCGGCAGGTTTTCCTTGCAGATTTTCTTCATCTCTTTCTCGATGGCGGCCAGGTCCTCGTCGGTCAGCTTGGTGTCGCCAAGGTCGACGTCATAATAAAAGCCGTTCTCGGTCGCGGGGCCGAAGGCGAAATCCGCCTGCGGATACAGCCGCTTGATGGCCTGCGCCATCACATGCGCGGCTGTGTGGCGGATGACGTGCAGTTCCTCTTCTTTGGGGCACTCGGCCACGGTGCCGTCCTTGTAGATGATCTTCATACGTTTCCCTCCGTTTGTTCCGGGCCGGGCGGCGCGGCCGCCGGCCTGCAAAAATAAAAAGGTGAAAAAATGAAAAATGCCCCACCCCGCCTGTACAGCGGGATGAAGCATTCAGATACTCCACGGTTCCACCCGGTTTGGGCACGCCTGACGCAAACGCCGCGGCGCGCCCCGCTCGTTGGGCTGTAACGGGCCTGCCCGGCGGGGGTTCGCCCCCGCGCTCTGCGGTGGTATGGCGCAGCGCCGCGCGCCCGGGCCGCTTGCAGCACGCCGGTCTGTGCAAAGGGCACACAAAACGGCGGCGGCCTTCTCTAAAGGGACGGCGCTGTGTTTTTGTCCGCATCAACGCTTTTGCGGGATGAGTTCATGTTTACTATACCCGCCCCGCCGCCAAAAGTCAAGAGGCGGGCCGACATTTTCGCCGCAAGAACGATGTTGCCGCCGCGCCGGGCAGGCGATTTTTTTATTGGATGCAAATACGCGCATAATGTGGTATACTATATGCGAAACTGTGCGTGCTGCGCCCGAAAGAGCAGCACGCGCGCGGGAAAAAACAGACGGCAGGGAGGAAAACGCATGGAAGACAGACGCTGTACCGTTCTTCTTGTCCACTGCCATTACCGCCTGCCCGGCGGCGAGGACGCTGTTTTTGCCGCCGAGCGCCGCCTGCTCGAAGCGCACGGCCACCGCGTGATCGTGTACGAGCGCAACAACGAAACGCCGGGCCTGGCCGCCAAGCTGCTGCTGCCGTTTTGCGCGGTGTTCAGCCTGAAGACCTGCCGCGATCTGCGCGCGCTGCTGCGCCGCGAGCGTGTCGACATCGTACATGTACACAACACACTGTTTGCGGTCAGCCCTGCGGTGTTTTGGGCCGCGCGCCGCGCCGGGGTCCCGGCAGTGCAGACGCTGCACAACTTCCGCCTGTTCTGCCCGTCCGGCGTGCTTATGCGCGGCGGGCAGGTGTGCGAGGACTGCCCGCTGCGCCGCGGCGGGCTGCTCAACGCCGTGCGCCATGCCTGTTACCGCGGCAGCCGCGCGCAGAGTGCGGTCTGCGCCTTTGTCTATGCGTTTCACCGCCTGCTGGGCACCTACCGCCATGTCAGCCTCATCGCCCTGACCGCGTTTGACCGCGACAAGCTGCTGGCCTTTAACGCCCGCCGCCCGGTGTTTGCTCCGCAGCGCCTTTTTCTGAAACCCAACCCGGTCGCGGCGGGGGAAGCATTGCCGCCGCTGCGGCCGCTGTCTGCGCGCAAAAACCAGGTCGTCTTTGCCGGGCGGCTGGAAGAACTCAAGGGCCTGCGCACGGCCGTTGAAGCCTGGAAGCTGCTGAAAGGCGACCCGGCGGCCCCTGTCCTCCTCCTTGTGGGGGACGGACCGCTGGAAAGCTGGGCGCGGGAAAACGCAGGCCCCAACGTGCGGCTGCTCGGGCGGCTGCCCCGCGCCGAACTGTACGCCCTGCTGGGGGAGAGCCGCGCCGCCCTGGCCCCCAGCCTTTGCTATGAGAGCTTTGCCCTTGTGCCGGCCGAAGCCCACGCGATGGGCACGCCGGTGCTGGCCAGCGACCTGGGCAATGTCGGCGCGATGGTGCGCCCCGGCGTGGACGGCCTGCGCTTTGCCCCCGGCGATGCGGCCGCGCTGGCCGCCGCTGTGCGCGCGCTGCCGCAGCTGGAACAAAGCGGTGACCCGGCCGCCATGCGCGCCGAAGCGCTGGAACAATACGGCGAAGAACAAAACTACCGCCAGCTGACCGAGATCTACGGCCGCGTCATGGCCGAACACGCCTGACGCGCCCTTTTCAGGAGTTTTTCATGAACCAACTGTACCGTGCTCTGCACATGCCCCCGGCCCGCCTGGCCAAAAAGCTGGCCGGCTGGAAGGAAGTCTATACCATCGCGGTGCGCCCCGTGCCCGCAGAACCCGGCCACGAGCCGCTGCCCGCGCTGGGGGCGGGGGCCTATACCCCGCTGCCCGGCACACCCGGGCACTGGTATGCCGACCCGCTGCTCTACCGCCGCGGCGGGGAGCGCTGGCTGTTCTGCGAGGATTTTGACCTTGCCGCCAACAAGGGCAGCATCGCGGCGTTTCCGCTTGGGCCCGGCGGCCGCCCCGGCACGCCGCAGACGGTGCTGGAGGCAGACTGCCACCTCTCGTTCCCGACCGTGTTCGACTGGAACGGCGAAACCTGGATGATCCCAGAAACCGGCGCGGACCGGACTTTGTGCCTCTACCGCTGCCGCGCTTTCCCCGGCGAATGGGAGCTTGTGTGCGCGTTCCCGGTCGGCAAAGAGCTGGCCGACACGATCGTGCTGGACGCAGCGGAGGAGGAACTCACACTGCTGTGCAGCCAGGTCCGGCCGGAAAACGGCCTGTATACGCGCTACCGGCGTTACGCCCTGCGGCCGGACCCGCAGGAGGAGGGCGGCTTTGCCCTGGAGGAAGACGAACCGTTCGGCCTGGAGCACCGCTTTTATGACCTGGGCGCGCGCAACGCCGGGCCGCTGTTTTGCTGGGGCGGGCAGACCGTGCGCCCGGCGCAGGTCAGCACAAAGGTCGACTATGGCGTCTACCTGCAGTTCTGGACCCGCCGGGGGGGCAAAGAGACCCCGCTGTGCGCCGCCACGCCGCAGAACGTGACCATCTCCGGGCTGGACCCTGCGGCCGTCATCGGCATCCACACCTATTGCCGGGACGAAGAACTGGAGGTCATCGACGCGCGCTATCTCACGCGGCTGAAATAAACCTGTTTGATCGGAAAGGGGGCTGTCCATGCTCACCATCGCCATCCCGCAGCTGTACTGCGGCGCTTCCGGCAAGCGCGGGGCTTACAACCGGCAGGAGGTCGGCCTGGCCCGCGCCTTTGCCGCGCTGGGCTGCCGCGCCGTGGTGCTGTACCCGGCGCCCGGGGCTGCCGCGCCCGAGACCGAATGCCCGGCCCCCGGTGTCAAGGTGCTGTACCTGCCGGCCAGAGCCTGGCGGGTCAACGCTTTTTACCAGAGCTGGCAGCCGCTGCTGGATGAACAGGTCGACGCTGTGCATGTGATGGGGGACAACTCCCTCGGCGTGCCGGGGCTGTACCGCTTTTGCCGCAGGCACGGCATCTTTTTCTACAGCCAGCTCGGCGCGCTGCGCTCGCAGTCGGGCAGCGCGGCCATCCGCGCCGCCATGGACCTGCTCTGCCGCCGCAACCTGGCCATCTACCGCCGCACGCCGTCCTTTGCCAAAACGGCGGCCGTGCAGCGCGAGCTTGAAGAGCTGCGGGTGCCCTGCGCCGGGGTGCTGCCGGTCGGGCTGGACACGGCCATCATTCCCGCCATTACGGCCCCGCGCGCCGCGCTGCGCGCGCAGCTGGGGCTTGCGGAAAACGCAAAATACATTCTTTTTGTCGGGCGGCTCGACGCCTACAAGCGCCCGCTCGACGTCGCCGCCGTGCTGGCGGCGCTGCCGGCAGACTGGCAAGCCGTGGTCATCGGCCAGGGCAGTTTGGCTGACGAGCTGCACCGCGCAATGGACGCCGCCGGGCTTGCCGGGCGGTGGCGGCATATCCCGCAGCTGCCCAATGCGCAGGTACACGCATACTACCATGCCTGCGATGTCTTTCTCAACTGCAACGACCGCGAGATATTCGGCATGAGCCTGCTGGAAGCAATGTACGCGGGCTGTGTGCCGGTCGCCCGCCACGCGCCCGGCCCGGACGAGATCATCGAGGACGGCGTCAGCGGTTTTCTGGTCGGACCGGCGCAGGGCGACACGGACGCGCTGGCGGCGGCCGCCGTGCGCGCGGCCGGGGCCCCGGCAATGGCCGCGGCGGCCAAACGGCGCATCCGCACGCATTTTTTGTGGCGGAACAGCGCCGAACGGGCGCTGCGGATGTTACGGCAGAAAGGGGTGGGCACGCATGGACAATGACGCCAAATGGATGGAACTGGCGCGCAACCTTTATAAAGGCGCGCGCTTTGGCTGGAAGTACCGCGGCGTGCCGGTGCTGACGGCGCAGCAGGGCAACGACCTGGCCGCCGAACGCCTGCGCAGCGGCCAGCCGTTTCTGTTCGGCCGCTGCGGCGCGACCGAGATGCGCACCGTGGCCGAGTTTTTGCGCACCGGCGGCAGGGACTTCAGCGAGACAGTCCGCCGCGAAGTCCGCGATTTATCCGGCGTGTTCCCGACCGACGACGATACGCTGCGCCGCTTCTGCGAATTGTACACAGCCTGCGCCCACAGCGCCGACCTGCTGGCGCTGTGGGATGTCGGGGCGGAACGGCAGGTCATCCGCGGCTGCCGGGGCACGCAGTTCGCCAAACTGCGCGCGCTGGAGCCTTATTACCACCCCAACCCGTGGAGCGCGGCGCTGGCGGGCAGGCGCGTGCTGGTCGTACACCCGTTCCGGGATACGATCCTGCGCCAGTATGAAAAGCGGGAACAGATTTTCCCCGGGACCGACATCCTGCCGGAATTCGCTTCGCTGACTGTCATCCGCGCCGTGCAGGGCCTGGGCGGGCAGAACACCGGCTACGCCAGCTGGTTCGACGCCCTGGACGCCATGCAGCGCCAAATGGACGAAGCCGAGTATGACGTCGCCATTACCGGGGCGGGGGCTTACAGCCTTCCGCTGGCCGCCCACGCGCGGGACACCGGCCACATGGCCGTGCAGATGAGCGGCGCGACCCAGCTGCTGTTCGGCATCAAGGGCAAGCGCTGGGACACCCACCCCATCATCAGCAAGCTGTACAACGAAGCCTGGGTCCGCCCGGCCGAAGACGAGGGCATCGCCAACAAGGAAGCCGTCGAAGGCGGCAGCTACTGGTAGAGCTGAAAAGGAGAAGAAAATGGAGCTGACGTGGAGAAAACGCCTGTGGAAGATGGGCGATACCCTGTTCCACAAAATGACGTTCGAAGAAGCCGCCGCCTTCAATGTGCTGCGCCTGTATGCAGGCGATATCCCGGCCAAACCGCTGTATGAGAACCAGGGTTTCATCGGCCTTTCCATCAAGCAGGCGGACTGGAACACCATCAAACACGACATCACCCGGCCGTTCCCGTTAAAGGATAACACGGTTGATTTCTTCCAGGCCGAGGACGTGCTCGAACATATCCCCTATGAAGCGCTGCCCGCCGTCTTTGCCGAGATACACCGCATCCTCAAGCCCGGCGCGCGCTTCCGCCTCTCGGTGCCGGATTACCGCTGCGATGTCTATGCGTCCCGCTGCCAGCGGGATGCGCAGGGCCGCATTGTCTTTGACCCGGACGGCGGCGGCTGGTACCGGGATGGAAAGCCCGGCGGCGGGGCGCACCTGTGGTTCCCCGTTTTCGAGAGCGTCAAGGCCCTGTGCGATGCAAGCCCGTTCGCAACGGCAGAATTTTATCACTATTACGACGAAGAGGGCCATTCCGTCACCCGCCCGATCGATTACACGTTTGGGTATATCGACCGCACGCCGGACCACGACCCGCGCGTGCAGGACCTCTACCGCGCGCTTTCGCTCGTCGTCGACCTCATCAAATAAGGAAAACGTATGAAGATTCTCATGATCGGCAATAACCTGAGCGTACAAAGTGGCGTTCAGAGATATATTCAAAATCTGTTACTGCATATCGACCCGAAGCGTTACCAAGTGGACCTTTTCGTGGCACCTTGCCCCAAAGGCCAGGTGAGCAGCCAACCGAGTCTCGAGGCCCGGGGGGTAAACTTGATTCTTGGTAGTGATAATGATAAACAGCGTCCGTGGGAGCTTGCCGGCTATTTGAGAAATCACCACGATTATGACATTGTACATTACCACATTAACAGCAAGGTCAGTGCATTAAGTTGTATCGTCATCAAAATGTTGTGTCCACATGCGAAGCTAATCGTACATAGTCATGTGGTTTATCCGCCGCTTACATTTGGTTGGCGGGTGGCGCATCTGCTTTATCAGATGACGGCGGACTATTTCCTCGGATGCGGAGTAGAGGCAGGTAAATTTGCGTTTGGAAGTCGCATTAACCATCGGAATAATTTTTCTGTTGCCTGCAACGCGGTCAATCGAAGCGTGTTTTTTCCTGATGACCAAGCGCGTGCGAATATCCGGGCACAGTATGGCATCACGAATGATGAACGCCTATGCGGTTTTGTTGGACGTTACAACCATGAAAAAAACATATTGTTTTTGCTGGATGTTTTTTCAGAAATGTATAAACTGGATCGAAGCTGGAGGCTACTTTTAGTTGGTTGTGGTGTTGATCAAGAAAAGGTTGATAAAAAGATTGAAAAGCTAGGTCTGCAAAAATATGTGTATCAAGCTGGTTTGCAAGAAAAAGTAGCCATGTATATGAATGCTTTTGATCTGTTTGTACTGCCCAGTGAGTTTGAAGCGAGTCCAATCACATTGGTCGAGGCACAAGCGTGCGGCGTTCCATGTTTGGTTTCTTCCCGGGTGCCACGGGATGGCGCAGTAACGGATCTCGTGCATTTTCTCTCGTTGGAAGACTCAGCACAAAGGTGGGCTCAATTGGCGAATCGCCTTGCCACTGGTGAAAAGCATGCTGATCGGTGGGAAAAGCTGACGAAGTCAGGATATGAACTGCAGGAAGCCGCTGCACGGATGCAGAAGCTCTATGATAAAATGGTGAGATCATGATTTATGCAGAATTAGGGGGCGGGCTGGGCAACCAGATGTTCATCTACGCTTTTGCCCGCGCGCTGGGGCTTGCCTGCGGCGAGCCGGTCACACTGCTGGACCGGCAGGACTGGAAGGACGGCGGTGCCCCGGCCCACACGGCCTGCGCGCTGGGGGCGCTGGCGCTGGACCCCGGCGTTGCGATCGTTGCGGAGCCGGGCTTTGCCAAACAACACCTGCCGTGCCAGAACGCCGCCAAGGCGCTGATGATCAAACACGAGCAGCGCCGCGGCATGATGGCGCAGGACTGGAACCGCTTTGAACGCCGTATGGCCCCGCTGCTCAACACGCTGGGGTTGCACTTTGCCACCGACGGCTACACCCCGGTGCGGCGCGGCCCGGCCAGGGATTTCCTTTGCTGGGGCTATTTCCAGAGCGAGCGGTATTTTGCCGCCGCCAAAGAGGCTATCCGCCGTGAACTACGCGCAAAACAGCCGCCGGACGGCCCCCTCGCCGCACAGATCGCCGCGGCGCGGCATCCCGTCTGCGTGCATCTGCGCCGCGGGGATTATCAGGCCCCCGAAAATGCGATCCTGCAGGTGTGCACACCGGCCTACTATGCGGCAGCCACGGCGCTGGCCGCCCGGCGCTGGCCCGGCGCACAGCTGTTCGTTTTCAGCGACGACCCCGCCTGGGCGCGGGAACACCTTGACACGGCGGGGCTGCCCGCCGTGTTCGCCCCACGCGGCGAAGCCGCCGCCGACCTTGCGCTGATGCAGCGCTGCCAGGGCTTTATCCTCAGCAATTCGACCTACAGCTGGTGGGCGCAGTATCTGGCCGACGCGCCGGACAAGCAGGTCTGGGCACCCGACCGCTGGTACGCGCATACCAAGCGCAGCGACCTGTACCTGCCCGGCTGGCAGCGCATCGCCGTGCAATAAGCCCGGAAAGGACCCCGAACTTTGAGAAGCAAACGTACCCTCATCAATATGGCCTACGCGCTGGGCACAAGCTTTCTGCTCATGCTGCTGGGCCTTGCCACCCGCCGCCTGCTCGTCTTCAATTTTGGCGACGAGATCACCCGCGCTTCGCAGGTGGTGGAAAAGCTGTTCACCTTTTTCTCCATCGCCGAATTCGGCGTCGGCAGCGTCATCAGCTACCGCCTGTACGAGCAGGTGGCCGCCAAAGACGAGGAAAAAATCAGCAAATACATGTCGATGTACAAGTGGGCCTACCGTGCGGTCGGCCTGCTGATCTGCGCGCTGGCCGCCGTGGGGGCGGCCGCGCTGCCTTGGATCATGCCCGGGGCCGACCTGCGCGTCATCTACACGGTCTACGGGCTCAATACGCTGTCCACGCTGTCAAGTTACTTCCTTGTCACCCGGCGGCTGATGTACACCTGTACGCAGCAGGGCTATATCTGCACGCGCATCGACTTCTGCTTCAATGTGCTGACCTATCTGCTGCGCATCGCGATCTCGCTGTGGTGGCCGAACTATGTGCTCTACTTCGGCGTCACCATCCTGCTCAACACAGCGGCCAACCTTACGGTGGCCTGGCGCTTCCGCCAGGACTTCCCCTATGTGCGGGACACAAAAGTCACGCTGGAAGATTTCCGCGCGCTCGGCATCTTCCGCGACCTGCGCTACTATCTCGTCCATCGCCTGTCCAACACGATCTACGGCTCGTCGGATACCATTGTCACATCCCGCATGGGCGGCGCGGCGCAGACCGCAAACCTTGGCAACTACACCTCGATCTCGGACAATGTGACCAATGTCAGCACGAAAATTCTGGACAGTTTTTCGGCCGCCATCGGCAACATCGTCTATGACAAAACCGCCGCGCAGGACGACCACGCGCGCCGGGTGTTCTGGGGCATGGACCTGTTCAGTTATCTGTTTGCAAGCTTTGTCGCCACGGCCTATTTCTGCCTGTTTCAGCCGTTCATGACGCTGTGGATGGGCCCCGACCGCCTGCTGCCGCTCGGCTTCCTGCTCATGTTCTGCCTGAACGAATATGTCGGCTGGAACCACCGCATGCTGGGCAGCTATCGCGCGGTGCTCGGTCATTTTGAGCTGGACCAGTGGTTCATGGTCGTCTCGGCGGCGGCCAATCTTGTGCTCAGCTTTGCGCTGTTCATCCCGTTCGGCATCGCCGGGGCGCTGGCGGCCACCGTCGTCGCCCACGCCATCATGTGGGCCGGGCGGGTCAAGGTGGTCTGTCGCCTCTATATGACCGGCGCGCTTGGGCGGTATCTGCGCGTACAGGCGGCGCATCTGCTGACGCTGGCCGCCTGCATGGGCGCGACATCCTGGGTCTGCGCGCAGCTGCCCGGCGGGGTCTTCGGCTTTGCCGGCCGCGTGGCCGTGGCGGCGCTGCTGCCAAACCTGCTGAACCTTGCCTGCTATGCCTGGACCTCCGATGCGGCGTATCTGCGCGAATATGCAGGCGGGTTGTGGCGCAAGATCAAAAATCACAGAAGGAGTTGAAACACATGAAGCGTCCCACTGTTGCCGTTCTTTATCTGTGTACCGGCGCGTATCAAGTATTTTGGAAGGATTTTTACCCCAATTTCAAGGAACTTTTTTTGCCGGAGACAGACAAAACGTTCTTTGTCTTTACGGATGCACCCACGATAGATTACGAGGGGGAGCCCGACGTGCGCCGCATCCCGCAAAAGGCCCTGCCGTGGCCTTACAGCACCATGCAGCGCTTTGAGGCGATTCTTGGGCAGGCACAGGCACTGGATAAATTCGACTATCTGTTTTTCACCAACGCCAACCTGCATTGTATGGCGCCTGTCCATGCAGCAGATCTGCTGCCGGATGCAGATAAGGGTCAGGACCTCGTGGCAGTGTGTCATCTGCCGTATTACGGGCACAATCCTATCTTTCACCCCTATGAGCGGCGGCGTAAAAGCAGGGCTGGTATACCTTACAATTGCGGGCAATATTATGTGGCGGGCGGGCTCAACGGCGGCACAGCGGGTGCTTATCTGGCCATGTGCCGCGAACTGCAGGCCCGCACGCAGGAAGACTTGAAAAATGGTGTAATCGCCTGTTGTCACGATGAAAGCCAGCTCAACCGCCTGGTCGTGGAATATTCCGAGCGGTTCCGTGTTGTGGGTCCGGAGTTCTGCGTGCCGGAAGAAAGGCCGCTCCCCCCCGGGCAGGAACGCATCCGCGTGCTGCAGAAAAAGCGCTTCATCGATGTTGATGCAGTCAAAGGGCAGGCCAAAACGCAAAACTTTTTCCAGCGCAAGTGGGAAGCTTTTAATTTGAATTGGATGCCGTATGTCTGGTACGCCAGAGACAAACTGCTGCGCTGCCGGGCGGACCCGTCGGGTCGTCTGTGAGGACGGAGGGAGGTGCCGGATATGGAGAGCGTACAACCGCTTTTTTCTGTAATCACTCCCGTGTATAATGTTTGCGAGTATCTGTTGACTGCGGTGCAAAGCGTGCTGGAGCAGCCCGGCCCAAAGGATTGGGAATGCCTGCTGATCGACGATGGTTCTACCGACGGAAGCGCTGCCCTCTGTGATGCACTCGCCGGGATGTTACCCGGCGTTAAGGCTATACATCAGCCGAACCAAGGCGTCAGCGCAGCTCGGAACACTGGGCTGCGAGCAGCCCGGGGAAGGTGGGTCCTGTTTTTAGACGGGGACGACTGCTTGGCACCGGATCTGCTGCCGCAGCTGCGGCAAACAATAGAAAGCCGGCCAGAGTGCGACTGGTTGGCCGGGCGATTTCTGATCAGGGGCACAGATGGAACGCTGCGTGAACACACCGGTCTACAGCGGCAAACAGGCGTGTTGCCCGCCGATGCAGGGGTGGTCCCGCGGCTGCAGGCGCTGTATGCAGCGGGCCACTGGTCGGTGTGGAAGTTTTGCATCCGGCATGACTTGATCGAAAAGACGGGCGCACAGTTTTGGCCACAAGTACGCTGGGGAGAAGAATTCGGTTTCGACCTGCAGCTGATGACAGGATGTCGGGAACTGTGCCTGCTGGATATAGTCTTTCTCCATTACCGGGAAGGTCGTCCGGGCAGCCTGCTCAACGACGAGAAAGGGCTGGCGGATCATTTCCTTTCACTGCAAGCCACTTGGCAGCATCTGGAGGAGATGGCGAAAAGCAAGCGGATATCTCGCCAGGACTTGCCTGCGCTGCGCGATATGGTCGCCGATATGTTCTGGCCCCAGGCCCGCACGGCGGCGGTGCGCGATGCGGCGGTGCGCCGCGCCTGCCTGCCCGGGTTGCGCGCGCTGCGCCCGCTCTACCCTTACGGAACGGAAGTGCGCACGCGCAGCAGCTGGCGTCTGTTCCAGCTGCTGCTGCGCGCGCTCGGCCCACGCCCGGCCCTGTGGCTGGCCAGCCGGCAGCGGTGAGACAACAGAGAAAGATAAACAAAAAGAAGGGACCCCGTGAAAGGGGTCCCTTTTCAAATGACATGTTTCATATCCGTGGCAGACAAGATCACTCGGTCTTGGTCTTGAGAAAATCCTGGATCACATTGGCGATGTTCTCCGCCGTCAGGCCAAAGTCCCTGAGGACCTCGCGCGCGGTGCCGGAATGGCCGAAGCTGTCCGGCACGCCGAGGCGGCGCACCGGCACCGGGCACTTCTCGGCCAGCACGCTGCACACGGCGTCGCCCAGGCCGCCGATGACGCTGTGCTCCTCGACCGTGATGATCTTCTTGCACTCCTTGGCGGCGCGCAGCACCAGCTCCTCGTCCAGCGGTTTGATGCAGGGCATGTTGATGACCCGCACGCTCAAGCTGCCCTGCTGCTTTTTCAGCTGCAGCGCGGCCTTCAGCGCTTCGCTGGTCATCAGGCCGGTCGAGATGACCGCAATGTCAAAGCCTTCGGCCAGCGTCTCGCCCTTGCCGATGGTCAGCGTGTACTTTTCGGGGTCGTGGAACACCGGGGTGGCCAGGCGCGAGAACCGTATGTAGACAGGGCCCTCGTGCTCATACGCGGCGCGCACGCAGGCGCGGGCCTCGACGTCGTCGGCCGGGCACATGACGACCATGCCGGGGATGGAACGCATCAGGGCGAAATCCTCGCAGCACTGGTGGGAAGCGCCGTCCTCGCCGACCGAAAGCCCGCCGTGGGTGGCGGCGATCTTGACGTTCAGATGCGGGTAGCCGATCGAGTTGCGCACCTGCTCCCACGCGCGGCCGGAAGCAAACATCGCAAAGCTCGAAACGAACGGCACATAGCCGAAGGTGCTCATACCGGCGGCCACGCCCATCATGTTGGACTCGGCGATGCCGCAGTCAAAAAAGCGTTTCGGGTAAGCCTTCTGGAACAGGCAGGTTTTGGTGGATGCCGAAAGGTCGGCGTCGAACACCACCACCTCGTCATGCCCGGCGTCGGCCAGCGCCACCAGCGCCTTGCCGTAACTGTCGCGGGTGGCGATCTTCATTACTTCAGCCATTGCGCGTACTCCTTCTCCAGCTGGTCATAGTCGCTCTGCAGTTCCTGCATCGCCTGCTGGTATTGTTCATCGTTGGGGGCCTTGCCGTGCCACTCGGGGTCGTTTTCCATAAAGCTCACGCCCATGCCCTTGGTGGTGTGCAGCAGGATGCAGGTGGGCTTGCCGCTGCCGTGCGCACGGTCGAACAGCAAAAACGCCTGCTCCAGGTCATTGAAAGAGTTGCCGTTGCAGATGATGGTGTTGAAGCCGAAGGCGTCCATCTTCTGGTCCAGCGGCTCGGAGTTCATCACCTTGGCCGTCGGGCCGTCGATCTGCAGCCCGTTGACATCGATCATGATGCACAGGTTGTCCAGCTTGTAGTGGGAGGCAAACATGAAAGCTTCCCAGCACTCGCCCTCCTCGATCTCGCCGTCGCCCAGGATGGTGTAGACGTTGATGTCCTTCGCTTCCTGGCGGGCGGC
Source organism: Candidatus Gemmiger stercoripullorum (assembly GCA_019119365.1). Taxonomy (GTDB): domain Bacteria; phylum Bacillota; class Clostridia; order Oscillospirales; family Ruminococcaceae; genus Gemmiger; species Gemmiger stercoripullorum. Next base: position 38,549 of record DWXD01000026.1, read on the forward strand.
CAGCGCCATGCCGCAGGCGGCGGAAACGCCCTGGCCCAGGCTGCCGGTGCTCATATCCACGCCGGGCACCTTGTTCATGTTGGGGTGCCCCTCCAGGTAGCTGCCGTCACGGCGCAGCGTGGCCAGGTCTTCCACAGGGAAGAAGCCGCGCTCCGCCAGCGTGGCGTACAGGCCGGGCGCCGCATGGCCCTTGGACAGCACAAAACGGTCCCGCTCGGGGTCCTGGGGGTTCTCCGGGTCGATCTGCATTTCCTTGAAATACAGATAGGTCAGCGCATCCACAGCCGACAGACTGCCGCCGGGATGTCCGCTCTTGGCGGCATGAGTCGCTTCGATCACGCCCATACGCACGCGGGTCGCAGTCATTTTGAGCTGCAACAGTTCTTGCTTTGTCATAAATCGCGCTCCTCCAACAGGTAACTTCCCGGCCACACCGGGGCGAGGGCCGGCCGTGTGCCGCTGTGCTTTCTGCGCGCTGCGGCAGCGCCAAAAGCGTAAAAACGGACAGCAGCCCTCTTTTATCAACTAAGTATAGCACAAACCGGGCGGTCTTGAAAGCCCCCAGCGCATAAAAACAACAATTTTTTGCCCGTTTTTTCAAAAAGAATGTTCCTTTTTGTGCCTGTATCCGCCTTTTGCGGCGCAATTTCTTCTTTACAGGGGCGTTCAAATGCCTTACAATAAATACAGATCGAGCCAGCGGGTCATGGCTGGCAGGTACTACGGGCGGCACGGGCGGGACCCCGGCGCGGCCCAAAGGAAAAGCGAGGGTACGACTGTGTTCAAAATCGTGAAAAGACGGGAACTGAACCCCACGGTGACAGAGCTTGTCATCGAAGCGCCGCTCATTGCCAAAAAGGCGCAGGCGGGGCAGTTCATCATCATCCGCGCCAAGGCGGACAGCGAGCGAATCCCCCTGACCATCGCCGGGTATGACCGGGAAGGCGGGACCGTCGCCATCATTTTCCAGGTCGTCGGCGCCGGCACCATGGAACTCAACACCCTGCGGGAGGGCGAATGCGTCCACGACTTTGTCGGCCCGCTGGGCAAGGCCACCGAGATCGAAGGCCTCAAGAACGTCTGCGTGGTCGGCGGCGGCGTCGGCTGCGCCATCGCGCTGCCGGTCGCCCAGGCGCTGCACGCCCAGGGCACCAAAGTCACCGGCATCGTCGGCTTCCGCGACAAAGACCTCGTCATTCTCGAGGACGAATTCCGCGCCTGCTGCGACGAGCTCATCGTCATGACCGACGACGGTTCCTACGGCCGCAAGGGTGTCGTCACCGTCCCGCTGGAAGAAAAACTCGGCGCCGGCGAGACCTTTGACGAAGTCATCACGATCGGCCCGCTCATCATGATGAAGTTCGTCGTCAAGACCACCAAACCCCACAACGTCAAAACGGTCGTCTCCATGAACCCCATCATGGTGGATGGCACCGGCATGTGCGGCGGCTGCCGCCTGACCGTCGGCGGGCAGACCAAGTTCGCCTGCGTGGACGGCCCGGACTTCGACGGCTTTGAGGTCGATTTTGACGAGGCGATGCACCGCGGCACCATGTACAGGGACTTTGAGGCCCACGCCCGGGACAAAGCCTGCAACCTGTTCAAGAAGGAGGTCGAGTAAGATGCCCAACATGGACCCGAAAAAGTGCCCCATGCCCAGCCAGGACCCCAACGTCCGCAATAAAAACTTCAAGGAGGTCGCCCTGGGCTACACCGCCGAAATGGCCGTGAACGAAGCCCAGCGCTGCCTGCAGTGCAAAAACCACCCCTGCCGCTCCGGCTGCCCGGTCGACATTGATATCCCCGGCTTTATCGCCGAAGTCGCCAAGGGCGATTTTGAGGCCGCTTACCAGGTCATCGCCGCCTCCAGCGCGCTGCCCGCCGTCTGCGGCCGTGTCTGCCCGCAGGAAAACCAGTGCGAAGGCAAGTGCATCCGCGGCATCAAGGGCGAGCCTGTCGGCATCGGCCGCCTCGAGCGCTTTGTTGCCGACTGGCACCGCGAACACACCGACACCCCGCCCGCCAAACCCGCGCCCAACGGCCACAAGGTCGCGGTCATCGGCGCCGGTCCCTCCGGCCTGACCGCTGCGGGCGACCTGGCCAAGATGGGCTACAAGGTCACGGTTTATGAAGCCCTGCATGTGGCGGGCGGCGTGCTGATGTACGGCATCCCCGAATTCCGTCTGCCCAAGGACATCGTGCAGAAAGAAGTCGACGGCCTCAAGGAACTTGGCGTCGACATCGAGTGCAACATGGTCATCGGCAAGGTGTTGACCATCGACGAGCTGCTCGGCGAATACGGCTTCGAGGCCGTCTACATCGCCTCCGGCGCGGGCCTGCCGCGCTTTATGGGCATCCCGGGCGAAAGCCTCAAGGGCGTTTACTCGGCCAACGAGTATCTGACCCGCGTCAACCTGATGAAGGCTTACCAGGAAGGCAGCCAGACCCCCATCATGAAATCCCGCGCCGTGGCCGTTGTCGGCGGCGGCAACGTCGCCATGGACGCCGCCCGCTGCGCCAAGCGCCTCGGGGCCGAGAACGTCTACATCGTCTACCGCCGCGGCATGGCCGAACTGCCCGCCCGCAAGGAGGAAGTCGAACACGCCGAGGAGGAGGGCATCATCTTCAAGACCCTCACCAACCCGGTCGAAGTCCTGGGCGACGAGGACGGCTGGGTCCGCGGTATGACCTGCGTCGAGATGGAGCTCGGCGAACCGGACGCTTCCGGCCGCCGCCGCCCCATCGTCAAGGAGGGCAGCGAGTTTGAGCTCGATGTCGACACCATGATCATGGCGCTGGGCACCAGCCCCAACCCGCTCATCCGTTCCACCACCCCCGGCCTGGATGCGGATAAACACGGCTGCATCATCACCAACGGCCCCGACGGCCTGACCAGCCGCCCGTTCGTCTATGCCGGCGGCGACGCTGTCACCGGCGCGGCCACCGTCATCCTCGCGATGGGCGCCGGCAAGGAGGCTGCCAAGGCCATCGACAAAGCCATCCGCGAAAAGAACGAAGCCTGATAGTACATTCCCCGGCCCGGACGCTGCCCTGCGCCCGGGCCTTTTTTGTTTGCAAAAACAATGTTGCTTGGGCAATGTTTTGGCGGCCGCCTGCCGGGCATACTATCCGGCGGAAAGGAGGGCTGCCCATGAAGATCGTGTTTTACGGCGCCCGCGACTATGACCATCTCTACTTTGACCTGCTGGCCGCCGACCCGGCCTACGGCTGCACCATCCGTTTCCTGGCCGCCAACCTGGACGCCGACACCGCCCCGCTGGCCAGGGGCGGGGACGCTGTCTGCGCCTTTGTCAACAGCGATTGCTCGGCCCCGGTGCTTGAAGCGTTGTCCCAGGCCGGTATCCGCCTGCTGCTCATGCGCTGCGCCGGGTACAACAATGTCGACCTGCCCGCCGCCGCGCGGCTTGGCATCACGGTCCTGCGCGTGCCGGGCTACAGCCCCGAGGCGGTGGCCGAGCACGCCATGGCGCTGGCGCAGGCGGCCAACCGCCGCGTCTGCAAGGCGTATATCAAGGTGCGCAACAACAACTTTGCGCTCGACGGCCTTCTGGGCCACAACCTGTACGGGGCCTGCGCGGGCATCGTCGGCACCGGGCGCATCGGCGCGGCCATGGCGCGCATCTGCCACGGGTACGGCATGACCGTGCTGGCCTGCGACCAGTACGAAAACCCGGCGCTGGCCGGGCTTGTGCGCTATGTCCCGCTGGAAGAGCTGCTGCGCGCGGCCGACCTCGTCAGCCTGCACTGCCCGCTGACCGCCGAAACGCGCCACCTCATCAACGCAAAGACCATCGCCCAGATGCGCGCCCATGCGATCCTCGTCAACACGAGCCGCGGCGCGCTCATCGACACGGCCGCGCTCATCGACGCGCTGCGCCGCCGCAAATTCGCGGGCGTCGGCCTTGACGTTTACGAGGACGAGGACGGTCAGGTGTTTGAGGATTTCTCCAACGATGTGCTGCAAAACGAGGTCGTGCCGGTGCTGCTCAGCTTCCCCAATGTCGTCGTCACCAGCCACCAGGCGTTTTTCACCCGCACCGCGCTGCAGAGCATCGCCATCACCACCATGGAAAACGCCCGCGCCTTCGCCCGCGGCGAACCCCTTGCAAACGAAGTCAAAGCATGAAAAAACGCGCAGGCCGTCACGGTTGGCCTGCGCGGTATTTTTTGTTTGTTGGTTACAGGGAAACGTCTGGGCCGTTCCGCCGAACGCGCGGTAAAACCCCGGCCTGCACACGCCCTCGAATTGCAGGGGACGATGCTCGGCATCGTCCCGCGAACCAAGATTAAATAGAGAACATCCTGTCTGTCTCTCGTACTCCCCGGCCGGATGTAGGGGAGGGGCATGCCCCTCCCGCCAAACCTGCAGGCCGCCGCACGGCAAACCTTCGGACGGTGCCGCTCTGCGGTCCCGACCCCGCCTATTCAACCGGCGGGGCGGTCGGCTTTTTCACCCGGTACCAGTCCTCCTCCGCCACAATATACGCCTCGCCGCCGCGGTCGTCGTACCGGAAGGCGTGCTTGCCGTCCACATAAAACTCATAACACACATTTCCGTCCACGTCTTCGGGCTGTGCGCTTTTTTCCAATTCGAGTGCATAGAACCACTGGATGACCGGCACGACCTCCTGATTTTCCGGGTCGTATACGTCCGGCCCGAACATGAACTCGGTTTCTTCGCCCCAGGAGGTTACCCGTTTTACTTTGATCTGCGTGGTGGGTTCGGGGAAGGCGAAAACCTCCGAACTTTCGACCGCCTCCCCGCACCCGGCCAGCAATAACAGTAAGGCAAATACAAGGCAGGCAAACGACCTTTTCATGTGCTGCGTCCCCCTTACTTTCTGAACTGTAAAACAAAACGTTCAAAGCAGACCCGCCGCCTGTGCCAGTTCCGGCACGGCCTCTACTTCGATGGCGGGTACATAACAGTTGCGGTACTCGTGCAGGCCGGTAGCCTCCTGCTCAAACGGCCCGGCGTCCACGGTGAAACACCAGAACGGGATATAGTAGGCCGTGCCGCGCGCGACCTCGTACACCAGCCGCACCGCCACGATGTCGGCATTCGAAACATCCGCCCCGCTGCCCAGGTACTCCCCGGCGCGCAGCTTTTTCTCCGCTTCGGCGCGGGGAATCACCGGGCACTCGGCCAGCGCCTCGCTGTGGGCGAAGTCGAACCAGTTGAACATTGCCAGCTCGCCCGCCTTGTCCAGATAGAGCCTTACCCGCGTCCAGTCTCCGGTTTCCACCGGATAGCCGCCGGTCTCGCCGCCTGCGGCGTCGTAAAAGGCAAACGCCCAGGACAGCGCCGCGCCGTCATAGTTGCGCCCTTCGGCATACGCCACCGCCTGCGGCTGCACCCCGGCCAGCGCGGCCAGACCCGGCCAGCGGTCGGCTGCATCCCCGGCGGCCTGCTCGGCCTCGGCGCGGGTTGCGTATTCGCGCAGGGGCTGGGCAAAGTGCCCAGGCGCCTGCCCGTGTACCCAGCCGTCGTTGGTCACCCGCAGCTCCAGCCCGTCCGGCGCGCCGTCAAACGGCTCCACTGCCAGCGTCAGTGTGGCCGCCATCGCCCAGCCGATGGGGCTGTTCGGCGTGCCGCCGCGTTCCAGCTCGCTGCCATAGGACAGTTCGGCCGCGTCGGCCAGGCTTTCGTCCAGACCCAGCGCCGCCAGCGCCTCGCGCAGCTGGCCGCGCATCCGCTCCTCGTCCACGCCGCCGTCCACCATGGCGCTGCGGTATACGGGCAGCGTTTTGGGCAGCAGCGCGTCCCGCTCTACGCAGGCGTCTGAGTAAATGTCCGGCAGCGCCAGCTCCTGCGCCTCAAAAGCAAAGTACACATCGCCGCCGCCTGTCTCACCCGGCAGCACCAGCGCAGCCAGTGCATCGGGGTCCGGCACGGCCAGCCTGTTCGTCTTTGCGTCCTCCGCGGCGCCTTCCACTGCGCCCTCCGGCGCAGTCCCGGCGGTCAGGCCAAAGTCCGGGTACAAAAGGCTCCCCATGCCAATGCCCGCCGCCAGGCACAGGCAGGCGGCCAGCGGTGCAGCCAGCCGCGCCCGGGGCCGGGGCGCGCGTCGTTCCGGGCGGTCGGCAGCCTCGATCAGTTCGTCGTCCACCAGCCCGATGGCATCAAACAGGTTCCGCGCTGTCATACAGTCACCCCCTCGCGTTCCAGCGCCTGGCGCAGCCGGGCTCGTGTGCGGTGCAGCGTCACCCGCACCCGCCCGGTTGGCATCCCATAGCGCACGGCGATCTCCCCAATGGCGTCGCCGTACCAGTACCGCCGCAGGAACATGCTCCGCGCCGGTTCCGGCTGTGCGCGCAGGAATGCGCTGATCTGTCTTGCCAGTTCGGCGGCCTCCACTTCCTGCTCTACCCGGTCGGGCGCGGGCAGGCATTCGGCCAGCTCGTCCAGCAAAAGCGCCGCCTGCCCGCCGCCGCGCTTTTGCGCCGCGGCCTGGCCCAGCCGGTCCAGCGCCAGGTTGCGGGTGATACGCCCCAGGTAGGGGGCCAGCCGTGCCGGGCGGTTCTCCGGCATGCTGTCCCAGGCGGCCAGCCAGGTGTCGTTCTCCACTTCCTCGGCGTCGGGCAGGCTGGCCAGCAGGTTCATGGCGATTTTACGGCAGTATGCGCCGAATTTGGCAGCCGTCTCGGTCAGCGCGCGCTCGTCCCGCGCCCAGTACAGTGCCACGATGGCGTGGTCGTCCATCCGCCGCACCTCCTTTGTCTTCCTTTACCTATATAGACGGTATTTGTCCGCCCGCGTTACAGAAAAAACGGGAAAAACAGAAAAAGGCAGGGCTGCGCCCCGCCTCGCTCGATTTGATATCACAGCATATGCTTTTTGTGCAGCACCCACGCCGCGGCAAAGCAGATCGCCAAAATCAGCCCGCACACGATGCCGAACCCGAACGAACTGTCCGCAAACGGCATGCTGTCCAGGTTGACATTCATGCCGTATAACCCCGAGATCACGGTCGGCACCGCCATGATCAGCGTGACCGAAGTCAGCCATTTCATTGTGTTGTTCAGGCGGTTGTCCAGCACGGCGCTGAACAGCTCGCGCGTGCCCTTGATATCGTCGCGGTAGATACCGGTCATCTCGATGGCCTGGCGGATCTCGACGATCACGTCGTCCAGCAGTTCCATGTCGTCAGGGTATTGCTCCAGCCGCTTGTAGCGGGTCAGCCGGTCCAGCACGGTGCCGTTGGCGCGCAGGCTGGTGGCAAAGTAGACCAGCGTGGACTCCAGCGCGTGGAGTTCGATCAGGTCGCTGTCCTGCGTGCTGCTGCCGGCCAGGTTTTTCTCGATCTCCTGCCGCCGCCGGTCTACCAGCCGCAGTTCCAGCTGGTACATGGTCGCGGCGCGGTACAGGATCTGGTAGACAAAGCGCATCTTCTTTTTGGTACTGAAATCCCGCACGCGCATGGCGGTGAAATCCGCCAGCACCGGCGTGTCCACGGCGCAGACCGTCGTTACCGTCGTCTGCGTCAGCAGGATGCCCAGCGGGATCGTGGTGTATACGCCCTCGCCCTTGTCGGGCACCGGCACGGGAATGTCCACGATGATGACGGTATAACCGTCCTCCAGCGATACGCGCGCCGACTCTTCCGGGTCGAGCGCCGCCTGCAGGTCGGCCGGTTCAATGTCAAGCGTCCCGGCCACCTGGCGGATCTCTTCGGGCGTCGGCTGCGTCAGGCAGACCCAGGACCCGTCCTCGATCGCGTCGGCATGCGTCAGCTGCTTGTCCGCCGTCAGGTAGATCTTCATCATAGAACTTTCCCACCACCTTGTTGATACAATAATAAGTATAAAGCCTTTGGAGCAAAAGCGCAAGGAAAAAGCGTGTAAAGCCGCAGCCGGGCGTTCTGGTGGATAGCTGCGAGTGCATCCTACTATATATAGCGTACCGCAAAATTTCCGCAAAAAACCCGAAAAAAGGTGTTGACAAAAGGGATGGGAGGTGTTAATATAATCAAGCTGTCCCGCGAGACAGCGCCGCCGGAAGGCGGCGGGCAAAAAAATCTCAAAAAAGTGCTTGACAAAGAGTGCTCGATGAGATATAATAAATAAGCTGTCCCGCAAGGGGCGGCGCCCAGCAGGACCTTGAAAATTGAACAAACCTGAAACTTGTGGA
>DWXD01000003.1 GCA_019119365.1 Candidatus Gemmiger stercoripullorum
TCGAGTCAATTTTCGTTAAAGGATGGCGTTCTTCATGAAAGCTTGGTTCCAGCGTTTTATGTCCGGGCGGTACGGGGTGGACCCGTTCAGCCAGTTCCTGTCCACGGCGGCCCTGATCCTGGTGATCCTCGGGCTGTTTCTGCCCGGGCCGCTGCGTCTGCTGGGCTGGCTGGGCTGGGCGGCGCTGATCTACAGCTATTACCGCATTTTCAGCCGCAACATCCCCAGGCGTGCGGCGGAGAACCGCTGGTTCCTGGCGCAGCGCTACGCGGTGCAGCAGCGTTTTGCCAGCGCGCGGACCCGGTTTGCACAGCGCAAGGTCTACCGCTATTTCCGCTGCCCGCGCTGCCGCCAGCAGCTGCGGGTGCCGCGCGGGCGCGGGCGCATTTCGATCACCTGCCCCAAATGCGGGACCAGTTTTATTAAAAGAGCTGAACCAGGCCGGAAAGGTTGACGCCGCGTGTTTGGATATGTTACGATTTACCGCAAGGGACTGGACGACGCGGCCATGGACCGCTACCAGGCCTATTACTGCGGGCTGTGCCGCCGCCTGGGGGCCTATGGGCTGGCCGCGCGGATGGCGCTTTCGTATGATATGACCTTTGCGGCGCTGCTGCTGAGCGCGTTGTATGACCCGCCGACGCAGTTTTCCGCCGGGCGGTGCGCGCCGCACCCGCTGAAACCCCGCCCGCGCGCGGACAACCGCTGCCTTGACTATGCGGCGGACATGACGGTGCTGCTGGCGTATTATAATTACCTTGACGACTGGCAGGACGACGGGCGCAGCCTCAGCCGCCGCGCCGCCGGGCAGCTGGCCCCGCACCTGCCCGCACTGCAGCGGCGCTGGCCGCGCCAGTGCGCGGCCGTGCGCGCGCGGCTGGACGAGCTGAACGCGCTGGAAGCGGGCGGCCAGGCCAGCCTGGACGAACTTTGCAGCTGCTTTGGCGCGCTGCTGGGCGCGGTGCTGCAGGCAAACGCAGACGATATCTGGGCCGCGCCGCTTGACCGCATGGGCCGCGGGCTCGGCGGGTTCATCTACCTGATGGACGCCTATGACGACCTGGAAAAAGACCGGCGGCGCGGGCGGTTCAACGCCCTGGCCGCAACGGCGCAGGCGTTCAAAGACGACCAAGCGGGCTATGAGGCGCGCTGCCATGAGCTGCTGACCCAGCAGATGGCGCTGTGCGCCGAAAACTTTGAACTGCTGCCGATTTTGAAAGACACGCCCGAAGGGCAGCTTTTGCACAACACGATCTACGCCGGCGTGTGGTGCAGGTACGCACTGCTGAAAGCCGCGCGCGGCAGACACGCCAAACCAAGGAAGGGGACGCAAGACGAATGACCGACCCGTACAGCGTATTGGGCATCCAGCCCGGGGCGGACGAGGAGACCATCAAGAAGGCCTACCGGCAGAAATGCAAGCAGTACCACCCCGACCTGCACCCCAACGACCCCACCTGTGAGGACAAGTTCAAGGAAGTGCAGGCCGCCTACAGCGAGGTCATGCGCCAGCGCGCGGGCGGCGGCCGCCCGGGCTACGGCGCACAGGGCGGGGCTTCGTCCGGCGCGGGCGGGTATGGCGGCTACAGCAGCCAGGGCCGCGGTTACCAGGACCCGTTTGGGTTCGGTTTCGGGTTTGACCCGTTCGGCTTCGGCGGCTTTGAGACGCGCAGCAACGCAGGCCCCGAAAGCCCCGAGATGCAGGCCGCCAACAACTATATCCGCAACGGCTATTACCACGAAGCGATGAATGTGCTTGGCGGCATTCCCACCGCGCAGCGCACGGCGCGCTGGCACTATTACGCGGCGCTGGCCAATTCCGGTTTGGGCAACAACATCCGCGCCCAGGCCGAGGCGCGCGCCGCGGTAGAGATGGAGCCGAACAACTTTGAGTACCAGCGCCTGCTGGACCGGCTGCAGAATTCCAGCCGCACCTATACCAGTTACCAGCAGGCGTACACCCAGCCGGGTTCGCGCATGCAGCAGGGCAACTTCTGCCTGCAGGCGTGGATGTACCTGATGCTGTGCAACCTGTGCAGCATCTGCTGCTGCGGGCGCGGCGGGTTCTTTATCTGCTGATGCCTGCGCCGCAAATAGAACAGCGGGCCGCCTTTTTCGGGCGGCCCGCTTATTTTTCTGCGGTTTACAGTTTTACTTCGTTCGGTTCGGGTTCGCCGTTTGCAAAGTGGGCGACGGCCTCAAAGACGCTTTGGACCATGCTGGCGACGTTGACATCGGTGTAGAAGGCGGTGTGCGGGCTGACGATCACGTTGGGGTAGCTGCGCAGCAGCGCCAGTTCGCGGTTGGGCAGCGGCTCGCCGCAGCGGTTGTAGTAGCAGATACCCGCCTCATCCTCCACCACGTCGACCGCGGCGCCGCCGACCTTGCCGGATTCCAGCCCCGCGACGAGGGCGTCCGGCTCGATGAGGGTCCCGCGGGCGGTGTTGACGAGGATAACGCCGTCCTTCATTCGGGCGATGGCCGCCGCGTCGATGAGGTGGTAGTTGTCCGGCGTGGCGTTGAGATGCAGTGTGATGACGTCGCTTTCGGCGTACAGCGTATCCAGGCTGACGTATTCGGCCGGGACGCCCGCTTCCGGCTGCGGGTAGAGGTCGTAGGCGAGCAGGCGGCAGCCGAACCCGGCCAGATGGCGCAGCACGGTACGGCCGATCTTGCCCGCGCCGACGACGCCGACCGTGCAGTTGGAAAGGTCGCGCCCCATTTTGCCCTGCAGCGAATAGTCCTGCGCGGCGGCGCGCAGCATGATCTGGTTCATTTTGCGCGTGGCCATCAGCATGAGCATGATGGTATAGTTGGCGACGCCCTCGGGCGGGTAATGGCTGTGTGACACGCGCAGGCCCAGCCGCTTGGCGGCGTCGAGCGGGATGTGGTCGTAGCCGATGCTGCGGCAGGGCAGGTATTTGACCCCCATTTGGGCGAAGGCTTCGAGGTATTCCGGCGTCATCGCGCAGGGGTTGGTGCTGACGGCGTCGCACCCCTGCGCCAGGCACAGGTTGCCCGGGTTGGGGGCGTCGACGGTCCAGGCGTAGTCGATGCCGGTTTTCCGGCGCAGCTGCTCGCAGTAGTCGAGCTCGTCATACGGGCGCAGCGTGTAGAAAAAGATCTTCATCAGAAAGCCTCCCGGCAGCGGTAGCCGAACGTCTCGTCAAGCCAGTCGATGCACAGTGGCATCCAAGCGATGTTGCGGCGGATCGGGTAGTTGACCTCGTGTGTGCAGAGGCTACTGCCGTGCGCGCCGTGCGGGAACAGGTGCAGCTCATACGGCACCCCGGCCGCCTGCAGGCTGGAGGCGAGCAGCAGCGAGTTCTGCGTTGGCACCAGCTCGTCTTCAACCGTGTGCCAGATGAAGAAGGGCGGCAGGCCGGGGCGGACCTGGTTTTCCAGGCTGAAATGCGCGTGCAGGGCCGCGTCGTCCCCCGCCAGGGTATCGATGGAGCCCGCGTGCGCATAGGGCCCCGCCGTGATAACCGGGTAACTGAGGATGACGGCGTTGGGTTGGGCGTCGGCAATCGTTTCGCCCGGCTGCAGGCCGAGGTCAGCTTCGACATCGGCGGCGAGCATCGCCGTCGATGCGGCCAGGTGCCCGCCCGCCGAAAAGCCGCAGATGGCGACGCGGGCCGGGTCGACCCGCAGTTCGGCGGCGTGGCGGCGCAGGTGCAGCAGCGCCCCGGCGGCGTCGCGTAGCGGGATAAAGTGCAGCGGCGCTTTGTCCGGCGTGTCGGCAACGTTGTAGGTCAGCAGAAAAACGTTATACCCGGCCGCAAAAAACTGCGCGGCGACTGGGTCGCCCTCGCGGTCGGCCACATGGCAGTAGCCGCCGCCGGGCACGACCAGCACCGCGGGGCGGGTGTTGTAGCCGGGCATGGATTCGGTCTCATCGCGCAGCCAGCCGCGCAGCGTCGCGCCGCCAGGCAGGGTCGTTTCATACAGTTTCATCGTCTTCTCCTTTGCCGTGGGCCGGGCCGCACGGCCCGGCCGGTTGATTTTCGCGGATGTATTCTTCCAGAATATCGGCGGCGAGGCGCACGAGCTGCGGGCAGGGCCGCTTTTTGTAATATTCGGCCGTGCGCGCGCTGGCCACGGGGCTACCTTCCGCCTGCTTGAGGCCGAGCAGCTCGCGGCAGACGATGCTGCCGCCGCCGTTGCGGGCTTTGTAGCGCGCGGCCAGCTCCTGCACGCGGGCGTAGGTAGCGGTTTTGCCCGCCGGGTCGGTGTTGCCGTAGAGCGCGCCGAGCACGAGCACAACGCCGCCGAACGCGCCGCAGACTTCCCGCAGGCGGCCCACCCCGGCCCCGAAACCGGAAGCCAGGCGCAGCACCTGTTCTTCGCTCAGGCCGAGCTCCGGGGCAAAGGCCACCGCCACCGACTGCGCGCAGTTGAACCCCTGCATAAAGGCCGCATAGGCCCTGTCGCCATGGATGGACATGGAAATCCTCCTTTTGGGCTGTTGCATTTTTCTTTAGCATACCGCAAACGGCGGCGTTTGAAAAGGGGCGCAGCCCGCTTTTTGCCGCCGCTTTTTGAATTTTTTGTAAAAAGGCCGCCATCCCCTTGCACTTTGGGGCGGATGGTGCTAAACTAACTTTAGCACTTTAAGCATGAGAGTGCTAAAATATAGAATTTCAGATGAAAACGAGGTCATGACCCTATGGCAATGCGTCAATTCAAGGCCGAGAGCAAAAAGCTGCTGGACCTGATGATCAACTCTATTTATACGAACAAGGAGATCTTTCTGCGCGAGCTGATCTCCAACGCTTCGGACGCCTGCGACAAGCTGTATTTCAAATCCCTGACCGACACTTCGATCGGCGTCAGCAAAGAGGACCTGCACATCCACATCGCCGCGGACAAGGACACCCGCACGCTGACCGTTTCGGACAACGGCATCGGCATGACCAAAGAGGAGCTGGAGAAAAACCTGGGCACCATCGCCAAGTCCGGCAGCCTCGACTTCAAGCAGGAGAACCAGAGCGACAACATCGACATCATCGGCCAGTTCGGCGTCGGTTTCTACTCGGCGTTCATGGTCGCGGCCAAGGTGACGGTCATCTCCCGCGCGCTGGGCAGCGGCGAAGCCTGGCAGTGGGAGTCCAAGGGCGTTGAGGGCTACACCCTGACCCCGGCTGAAAAAGAGGATGTCGGCACCGAGGTCATCATGGTGCTGAAGGAAGACGCCGACAACGAGGATTACAGCCAGTATCTGGAAGAGTACACGCTGGCCGGGCTCGTGAAGAAATACAGCGACTATGTGCGGTATCCCATCACGATGTACCGCGAAAAGAGCCGCCAGAAGCCGAAGCCCGAGGACGCAGGCGACGATTACAAGCCCGAGTACGAGACCTACACCGAACTGGAGACGCTCAACAGCATGGTGCCGATCTGGAAGCGGGACAAAAAGGACGTCAAGGAAGAGGACTACAACGAGTTCTATAAGAACCGCTTTACCGATTTCACCGACCCGCTGCGCGTCATCACCTCCCGCACCGAGGGTACCGCGACCTATACGGCGCTTTTGTTCGTGCCCGGGCGCACGCCGTATGACTACTACACCAAGGAATACGAGAAGGGCCTGGCGCTGTACGCCTCCGGCGTGCTCATCATGGAAAAATGCGCCGACCTGCTGCCCGACTATTTCAGCTTTATCAAGGGCGTTGTGGACAGCGAAGACCTGAGTTTGAACATCAGCCGCGAAACGCTGCAGAAGGACAGCCAGCTGCGCCTGATCCGCAACAGCCTGGAAAAGAAGATCAAGAACGAGCTGCACGCGATGCTCGTCAACGACCGCGAGAAGTACGAGACGTTCTGGAAGGCGTTCGGCCGCCAGATCAAGTTCGGCATCTACGGCGACTACGGCATGCACAAGGACCTGCTGGCCGACCTGCTGATGTTCTGGTCCGCCAAAGAGCAGAAGTATATCACGCTGGATGAGTACATCGAAAAGATGCCCGAGGACCAGAAGTGCATCTACTATGCCGCGGGCGACGAAGCCGCGCGCCTGGGCAAACTGCCCAACGCCCAGCTGGTGCTGAGCAAGGGGTACGACCTGCTGCTGTGCACCGAGGACGTGGATGAGTTCTGCCTGCAGATCATGCGCGACTATAAGGAGAAGGAGTTCAAGAACGTGAACTCCGGCGATTTGGGCCTTGCCACCGAGGAGGAAAAGAAAGCCGCCGAGGAAGCCGCCGAGGAAAACAAGGACCTGTTCGAGGCGATCAAGGCCGCGCTTTCCGGCAAGATCAAGGAAGTCAAGGCCAACCCGACGCTGCAGGACCACCCGGTCAGCCTTTCGAGCGAAGGCGGGCTTTCGATGGAGATGGAAAAGGTGCTGCGCAAAATGCCCGGCAACGAGGCCGGTATGGAGAGCACCAAGGTGCTGGAGCTCAACCCCAACCACCCGGTGTTTGCCGCGCTGCAGCAGGCCCAGAAGGACGGCGACGCCGACAAGGTGAGCAAGTACAGCGAGCTGCTGTATGACCAGGCGCTGCTGATCGAAGGGCTGCCGCTGGAAGACCCCGTGGCCTATGCGCAGCTGGTGTGCGAACTGATGAAATAAACGGCCGTTTCAACAAAGCAAGCAGGACCGTTCCCTGCCCGTTTCAGCGGGCGGGGAGCGGTCCTGTTTTTGTGGGGGCATTTGTGAAACATTAGTCAAGCCCCGGCGAAGAACAAAGTTTTGCCAAAAGTAAAACTGGGGTTTGCATTTTGCCGCATTTTTTGTTAAAATAGGTACAAAACTTCGATGCTCTGCGGTTTTGTGCGGGCCGCCGGGCGGGCGCAGTTTCAAAATTTTCAAAATAAGCCACTTGTCTTCTATCTTTATCAGAGCGAAAGGGGTGGGATTTTCCGTCTTGAAACCCTATAGCTTTTGTATTTTTTCCACTGCGAAACCAGCCGGGCGCACCCCCGTTTGCGCCCCCGCCCCGCAGGGATGAAAGGAGTGATTTTGGATGATGTCAACTTACAACATGGACGTTGAACCCGGCAGCCGCTGGCTGCATGTAACGCCCGGCGCTTCCACCGGCCAGCCCTACTACTGCACCGAAGTCGGCTCCTTGGCGGCCCGCGCACAGTTTGAGGCGATCCGCTGCGCCAAAGACGGGTATCTGCTCATCCGCACGCGGCAGGGGGCCGGCTTTGTGGAACAAAACGAGTTCCAGGTTTTGCTGGAGCCGGGCATGGCGCTGCTGCTGGACTGCGGTCTGCCGCAGGTTTTCCGCGCGGCGGACGGCCGCACGCCGTGGCATTTTGACTTTGCCCACATTGAAGGCCCGGGGGTAGACACGCTGGACGCGGTGATCCGCCCCAACCGCCGCCCCGGCGCGCAGGCGCTGCCCGGCGCGGAGTACGACGAACTGTTTGAGGAACTGCTGGCCTGCGCGCAGCAGGAATCGGCCGAGAGCGCGGTGCGCACGGGGCTGGCCATCCACAGCCTGCTGGCCGCCATGGCCCGGCAGCAGCTTTCGCTGGAGGCGGACAAACCCACCCGCCGCCTGATCGAGCGCAGCGCCGCGTATCTGCGCGAGCACTGCTGCGAGGCGCTGAACCTGGACGATATCCTGGCCGGGGCCAACATGAGCCGCAGCTATTTCATGAAACTGTTCCGCCAGTATATGGGTACGACGCCGTACAACTATATGCTGTGCTTCCGCATCACACGGGCCAAGGAGCTGCTTTCCCAGACCGATCTGCCGGTCAGCACCATCGCGCGGCAGACCGGCTTTGCGGACGACAGCAATTTTTCCACCCGCTTTGCCGCCATGGTCGGGGAAAGCCCGATCCGCTTCCGCAAAAATGCCCTGAGGTCAAAATGAAAACATGCAATGGCAGCGCCGCACGCTAAACCGCGTGCGGCGCTTTTATTCTGCTATTTATTATGGTATGGAAGTCATGCCAGGTCGAACTGGACCGGGGTCAGGAACAGGCGGGCGGCTTCGTCGCGGCCGCGGGCCTGGCCCAGCGCCCACATCAGCTTGACGGCGGCGGCTTCGGGCGTCATATCCCGCGCTTCCACCACGCCGGGCAGGGCTTTGGCGGCGCGGCCGACCTCGTACACGCCGAGGTCGCTGCCCTCGTGCGGGACCTGGGTCGTGAACACGGCCAGCCGCCCGGCCGCGCACCAGTCGCGCACGGCCGCAAACAGCGCGCCTTCGTCGCCGCCGGGCAGCCCGCCGACGCCGAAGCTTTCCAGAATCAGCGCGTCGCAGTGCCCGGCCAGCAGCGGGATGATGTCCGCCCGCATGCCGGGGACCAGCCGCAGCACAAAAACGGCGGGGTCGAGCTTTTCATAAAACTGCGCGGCGCCGTACCCGGGCGGGCAGGGCAGGAACGGCACAAGGCGCAGATCGCGGAATTCGGCCGTGCAGGGGTAGTCGATGCTGGAGAAGGCGTTGAAGCTCTTGGTGCGGGTCTTGCGCGCGCGGGTGCCGAGGATGACCTTGCCGTCGAACACGAGCTGCACGCCCCAGGCCGCCGGGTGGCAGGCGTAAAGCACGGCGCGGTGCAGGTTGTTGCGCGCGTCGGTGTCACGGCTGTAGATGGACTTCTGGCTGCCGGTGAGCACGACCGGCTTGGCGCTGCGCTGGATCATATAGGACAGCGCCGCCGCGGTGTAGGCCATCGTGTCGGTGCCATGGGTGACGACAAAACCGTCGTATTCGTCATAATGGCGGCGCACGGCGGCCGCGATGCCCGCCCACTGCGCAGGGCCGATGCTGGTGGAGTCAAGGTTATAGAGCTGCACGGCGTCGATGCGGCAGACATCGGCCAGCTCCGGCACGCAGGCCAGCAATTCGGCCGAGGTCAGCGCCGGGGCCAGCGCGCCGGCGGCTGTCGGGCGGCTGGCGATGGTGCCGCCGGTGGCGATGAGAAGGATACGTTTCATACGGGGTCTCGCTTTCTTTACGGGCTGGGGCGTTCCTGCCCTTATGATACCACAAAACGCGCGGCAGGAAAACTGTGTATTGACAGGCGCAGGTCTACCGTGATAGACTTTAGATGATAAGTCTATTGCGATAGACCTTTTATTTTGATATTTTGAAACAAGACAACGACAAGGGAGCCAATGATGAAAAAACCTTTGAGCCTGGCCGAGGGCGAATACCGCTTTGCGGCGCTGGTGTGGGCCAACGAACCGCTGTCAAGCGGGCAGCTTGTGCGGCTGGCCGCCGAGGCGCTCGGCTGGAAAAAGAGCACGACGTATACGGTGCTGAAAAAGCTGTGTGAACGCGGCATCCTGCTTAACGAGGGCGGCGCCGTGACCGCGCTCATCAAGCAGGACGAAGTGCAGCGGCAGACCAGCGCCGCCGTGGTGGAGCGCACGTTCGGCGGCAGCCTGCCGCGGTTCGTGGCCGCGTTTTTGAACGAGAAACCGATCAGCGAGAGCGAGGCGGCGCAGATCCGCGCGCTGCTGGATGCCGCACAGCGGCGGGAGGAAGACCCATGACCGCATTTTTGCTCTACCTGCTGAAAGCCGGGGCGGCAGGCGGCGCGGCGGCGCTGGCCGCCTGGGCGCTGTGCGCGCTGCTGCGCAAAGCGCGCACCCCGGGCTGGCTGCTGTGCGCCGTGTGGCTGGCCGTGGGGCTGCGGTTTGCCGCGCCGGGCGGGTTGATCCCCGTGGCGCTGCCGCGCCCGCAGAACCCCGCGCTGGCCGGGGCCGCCGCAGCCGTGACCGAAGCGGCAAAGACGCTGGCCGCCGCCCCGGCGCAAACCGGCCGGGCGCTGACGCTGGTGCGCCTGGAAGCGGCGGAAGCCGCCCCCGCCGCGGCCCTGCCGGGCCCGGCTTTCTGGGCCGCGCTGCTCTGGATGGTTGGCACGGCCGTGCTGCTGGCGCGGGCGGTGTACAGCCACGCGCGGCTACGGCGGCAGGTGGCGCTGGCCTGCAAAACGGCGGACGGCTGCTACACCTGCGAAGCGGTGCGCACGCCGTTCACGCTCGGCATGCTGCGCCCGCGCGTCTACCTGCCGCCCGGCCTGCAGGGGCACGACCGCGCCGCCGTGCTGCGGCACGAGCGCACCCACATCCGCCGCGGCGATACGCTGACCAAACCGCTGTTTTATGCGCTGGCGTGCCTGCACTGGTGGAACCCGCTGGCCTGGCTGGCGCTCCGCCAGTTTGAGCGCGCGGCGGAGCAGGCCTGCGACGAGGCCGCCGTGCGCGGGGCCACCCCCGCCGAGCGGACCGCCTACTGTGAAAGCCTGCTGCGCTTTGCGGTGCGCGGCGGCACGCCCGGGGCGCTGGCGTTCGGCCAGGGCGGCGTGCGCGGGCGCATTTTGCACGCGCTGCGCTACCGTGCGCCGGGGCGCACGGCGCTGGCGCTGTGCGCGGCGGCCGCCGTGCTGGCCGGGGCCATGCTGCTGGCGCAGCCGACGCTGGCCGAAGCGCCGCGGGCCCCGGCGGCCACCCCCTCCCCCGCCCCGACGGCAGCCCCGGCCGCAACGCCCGCCCCGGCGGCGCAAGCCGCGCAGGCCGCGGCGTTCGAGCCCGGGACAGGGTTCGCGCTGCCGGTCGAGTATAACTATATTATCTGCTTTTACAACGTCCTTTATCACAAGGGCGACGACCTGGCCGCCGCCAAGGGCGCGCCGGTGACGGCGGCCGCAGGCGGCACGGTGACGGAGGCCGGGTTCCATTACGCCTACGGCAACTATGTCATCATCGACCACGGGGCCGACGCCGAAGGCCACACCTGGCAGACGCTGTACGCGCACCTGGACACCATCGACACCGAAACCGGGCAACAAACCGCCCAGGGGGACAGGATCGGCACGGTGGGCAGCACCGGGAACTCGACCGGCAACCACCTGCATTTTGAGATCCGGCGCGACGGCGCGCTGATGCCGCCGCAGTTCTTCCTGCCGTATTCCGGCACGCTGCTGGGGCAAAAGGACCAGAACAGCGGCCTGCTGGACCTGCTGCGCGACCCGGCGATGCTGCAGATCGCCATAGAAAAGGCGGGCGCACAGAACCTGGCGTTTGACGGGCGGCTGACCGCCCCATCGGAAATGTACCTGTCTGTCAGCAGCGCGTTCAGCGATGCGCACACGGGCCTGGACCTGGCCGCCGATGAAGGCGCGCCGGTGCGCGCCGCAGCCGGCGGCGTGGTGCTGGCCGCCGGCTACGACTGGGACATGGGCAACTATGTGCTGCTGTACCACGGCACGGGGGCGGACGGGCGCGCCTGCGCCACGCTGTACGGCGCCATGCAGGCACAGGGCCTGCCCGCGCCGAGCCAGACCGTGGCGGCGGGCGAAGAGATCGGCCGCTGCGGAAACAGCGGCCGCAGCACGGGACCGCACCTGCATGTGGAGGTGTGGCTGGACGGCGCGCCCGCCGACCCGGCAAAACAGATGGAGCTTTGATCTTGTATGAAAACGCGTTCCCTTTTGCGCCGCAGCACGGCGGCGCTGGCCGCTGCCCTGCTGCTGGCCGCCTGCCCGCCGCGGGCGCTGGCTACGACCCAGCAGGAGCTGCAGCAGCAGATGGAAACCGCCAAAGAAGAATATGAGCAGGCCGCCGAGCACCAGGAGCAGGCGGAGGAGCAGGTCGAAAGCGCAAAGCAGAATATCGCCAGCCTGGAGGCCCAGGCGGCCGACATACAGGCCCAGCTTTCCGCCATATACGACGAACTGCAGCAGGCCAAAGCGGAGCGCGACGCCGCCGAGGGCGAGGCCGAAGCCGCCGCCCGCGCGCTGGAAGAAAAACAGGCCGAGTTTGACGCGCAGTTTGCCAGCGCCCAGAGCCAGCTGCGCGCGATCCAAAAGCTGCAGCACGGCGGCAGCGTAACGCTGCTGAGCCAGGCCGGGAACTGGTTCCAGGCGCTGACCTGCGGCCGGGTGCTGGACGCGCTGATGGGCTACAGCAGCCGCCTGCTGGCCGATTTGGACGCGCAGGCCCGGGAACTTGACGCGCAGCGCCTGGAAGCCGAAGCCGCGGCCGAGCGCGCCCGCGCCGCGCAGGAGCGGCTGGAGGCCAGCGAGGCCAGCCTGAACGCAACCAGCGCCAAGCTGGCCGCCGCCCTGCAAGCCTCCAACGCCGACCTGAGCGACTACCAGGCCGAGGCCGAAGCGGCGGCCCAGCTGACCGAGGTGGCCAAACGCGCCTACCAGGAGGCCACGGCGGCGCTGGACAACTTTGCCCGGCAGCAGAACGAGAAATATTCGACGCCCGACCTTTATTGCAGCCTCAATTTCGGCCCGCCGCTGGCCTCCGGGTTCCGCATCAGCTGCTATTACGGCGCGCCGGACGGCATCGACGGCTCGCACCACAACGGCACCGACTTTGCCGCGCCGGGCGGCACGCCGATCTATGCGGTGGCGGACGGCGTCGTGAGCGCCGCGCGCAGCATGCGCAGCTACGGCAACTGCGTGCAGATCAGCCACGGCACGGCCGACGACGGCAACAACTACGCCACGCTGTACGCGCATATGTCCTCGATCTCGGTGGCCGAGGGCCAGAGCGTGAGCAAGGGGCAGACCATCGGCTATGTCGGCAACACGGGCGACGTTGTCGGGCGTAACGGCGGCTACCACCTGCACCTGGAGCTGCGCATCAACGGCAGCCGCACCGACGCGCTGAGCTACATCCCCTATTGAGATTTTGACAGCTTTACGTTTGCCGCAAACCATGGTACAATACGAAGGATATATCTGAACCCCCAAGCATTTTGGGGTTGTCAGATACGCCCGGGGAGGTGTTTGCCATGGACCGCATAGACCGGAAGATCATTGACATCCTGCAAAAGGACGCCCGCGCGCCGCTGAAGGAGATTGCCGACCGCGTATTTCTTTCCAGCCCGGCTGTGTCGGCGCGCATTGCGCGGCTGGAAAAGGACGGCCTGCTGACCGGTTACAGCGCCCGGGTGGACGCCGCCCGGCTCGGGTACCTTGTCAAGGCGTTCATCAACCTGGACATGGACCCGCAGCGCAAGCCGGAGTTTTACCCCTACATTGAAAGCTGCCCCAACGTGGTGGAATGCTGCTGCGTGACCGGCGACTACAGCATGCTGATCGAGGTACTGTTCGCAACGACACAGGAGCTGGACGCCTTCATCAACCGCCTGCAGCAGTTCGGGCGCACCCGCACGCAGATCGTGTTTTCGACCAGCGTCGAGCACCGCGGCGTGCCGGTGGACAGCGAGCCGGATGTGTAAACCCCCGTTTTTTAAGTAAGCGCGCCCCCCTTTGGGGACCGACAGATGCAAAAAGACCGGAGCCTCTTTTTCGGAGGCTCCGGTCTTTTGGTTGCTTTTTTGCCGGGCGATCAATCGCTGACATACGGCATGAGGGCCATATGACGGGCGCGCTTGATGGCGACGGTCAGCTCGCGCTGATGGAAAGCGCAGGTGCCGGTAACGCGGCGGGGAATGATCTTGGCGCGCTCGGTGACATACTTGCGCAGGCGCGGCAGATCCTTGTAGTCGATATGCTCCACACGATCCACGCAGAAGCTGCAAACCTTGCGGCGGCCGCGGTGCATCGGGCGGGAAGAACGATCCATAGCCATGGTTCAAACCTCCTTACAGTTTGATGATACGATCTGATTGGATCAGAACGGCAGGTCGCCCTCGTCCTCGATCAGCGCAAAGTCGTCGTTGGAGCCGGCCGAGTAGGCAGGCGCGGCGGGCTGTGCGGCGGGGCGGGCGTATTCTGCCGGGGCGGGCGCGGGCATTGCGGGCGCGCCCATGCCGGAAGCGGCGGGGTTCTGGGATTTGGGGCCCGTGAAGTTGACGTTCTGGGCCACGATCTCGACCGCCTGACGGTTGTTGCCATTCTTGTCCTGGTAGCTGCGGCTCTGCAGGCGGCCGTCAATGGCGATCAGCGAGCCTTTCTGGAAATAGCGGCAGACAAACTCCGCCGTGCGGTCCCAAGCGACGACGTCCAGGAAATCCGCCTGGCTCTGGCCGTTGGGGTCGCGGCGGCCGCGGTCGCACGCGATGCGGAAAGACGCCACGTTCTTGCCGGTGGTCGTCTGGCGCAGCTGGGGGTCCGCCACAAGGCGGCCCATGATGGCTACAACATTCAGCATTGGTCTTACTCCTTAACAACCTCTCAAACCGCTCAGGCTTCCTCCGCGACGATGATGGTGCGGAGCACGCCTTCGGTGATCTTGTACACACGATCCAGCTCGGCGGGGAAGGCGGGGTCCGCGGTGAACTTGATCACCGTGTAGACGCCTTCGGTCTCGTCGTTGATCGGGTACGCCAGACGGCGCTTGCCCCAATCGTCGACAGAATCGATCGTACCATTCGCTTCGATCAAAGATTTGAACTTGCCGATGAGAGCGGCGCTCGCCTCTTCGTCCAGAGCAGCACTGGTAACCAGCATGGTTTCGTACTTAGCCATTGTTCTGTACACCTCCTTTTGGACATTAGGCCCTTGCAGGCAAGGGCAAGGATCTGTGCCTTTGACACAGCAATTTATTTTACCAAACTCCCGGGCGGTTGTCAAGCCTTTTGGAAGCCGGCTTTTTCGGCAAAGCGCAGGAAAGCGGCCTGCCCGGCCTCGTCCTGTTTAAAGACGCCCGCATCCTCCAGCACATGGCAGAACACTTCGCCAATGCCGGCGCGCACGGCGGCCACGGCGGCCACCGGCGTCATCGACGTGCCATAGCGCGCGATGAGCGTGTCGATCCAGCCGGCGTGGACGGCCAGCGGGCTGTCGGGTTCGCGGCTCGTGTTGGGCGCGCCGCACAGGATATCGGCAATCTGCGCGCCCTGGTCCTTCAGGCGGGCGGGCAGGATCGCAAGGCCCATGACCTCGATCAGGCCGATGTTCTCCTTTTTGATGTTGTGGTACTGCCTGTGCGGGTGGAAGATGCCGTCGGGGTACTGTTCGCTCGTGCGGTTGTTGCGCAGCGCCAGGTCGAGGATATAGCCGTCCTGCTCGTCGTAGTGCAGGATCGGCGTGACGGTGTTGTGCGGAGTGTCCCCGGTATGGGACAGGATGTCCACGCTTTCGTCGCTGTAGGCGCGCCAGGCGTCCAGAATATCGTTGGCGGCATTCTGCACCTGCTGCGAGCTGCGGCCGGTCAGGCGGATGGTGGACACCGGCCAGTGCAGCACCCCGGCGCGCAGGCCGGGATAGCGCGGGTTGCGCAGTTCCACCGCAACGGGGGCTTTCTGCATGGGGAAGACATAGCGCCCGCCCTGGAAATGCGCGTGGCTGAGGATGCTGCCGCCGACGATGGGCAGGTCGGCGTTGGAGCCGCAGGTATAGTGCGGATACTGGCTGACAAAGTCAAAGATCTGCGCGAGCGTGGGGCGGTCCATCGCCATCGGCTTGTGCTCGTCGTGCAGGATGATGCAGTGCTCGTGGAAATAGGCGTAGGGGCTGTACTGCAGGTAGAACGTCTCCCCTGCCAGGTTGAGCGGCACGATGCGGTGGGTCTGGCGCGCGGGGAAGTTGATGCGCCCGGCATAGCCGATGTTTTCCTTGCACAGCATGCACTTGGGGTAGCTGGCCGCGGGCTGCAGGCGTTCCATCGCGATGACCTTGGGGTCTTTTTCCGGCTTGGTCAGGTTGATGGTGATCTCCATCTCGCCGTAGGGCGTCGGGGCGGACCACTGGATGTTGCGGGCGATCTGCGCAGTGCGGATGTAGTTGGACGCAACGCACAGGTCATAGAACCAGTCCGTCGCGGCCTGGGGGCCGCGCTTGGCCAGCAGCTTGCGGAAGCGGCGGCAGACCTCGCTTTCGCGCGGCATCATCGCGCCCATGAGCCGGGTCTCGAAGTTGATGCGGTACTGCGGCACCGCATCGTCGAACAGGCCCTTGGCGGCGGCCAGGTCGAGCAGCGGTTCGAGGATGGCGGTCGGGGTATCCAGGTCTTCTTTGGGCACTTCACCCTCATACGGCGCGGCAAGGCCCAGCAGGTCGAGCAGCGTGTTGCGGGCGACGAGCACATCGAGGTCCTTGATGAGCTTGCGGCGGCGGCCGAAGCGCAGCAGGCGCTCGGCCTGGAACGCGAGCGCGGCGTCCCGTTCTTCGGCGGAAAGTTCGGCCGCGGGGCGCGGCGCCTGGGTCTGGTCATTCATACGGGCATCCCTCCTGTATTTACGATACCGCATTTTGCCCTCCCCTTCCATGCCCTGGGATTTCATCGTTTTGCAATTTTCGTGCCTGCAAAGCAAAACCCGCCGCCGGACGGCCGCATGACCGGCCCGGCAGCGGGACGCCCTGTTTTTTACTTTTTAAGGTCGCTGAAAAGATCCTTGCGGTAGACGCCGGCTTCGATCAGCTTGGCAAAGGATTCGATGACGACCGGCTTGTCCTCCTGATAGGTGACGCCGAACCAGCGGTCATGCGTAGGCAGGACCTTGACCGTGACCTTGCCCGCTTTGAGCAGCTCGTCGATAAAGATGGGCAGCAGATACTCGGCCTTGAGCTCGTTGCCCGCAATGTTGCCGAAGAACTCGACAAAGCCGTCCTGCAGCATCCCAACAAAACCGGGGGTCAGGCCCCACATGTTCATCGAGACAAGGCTCTCGGCGTCGATGGCCCGGCCGCCCGCGGCCGCGCCGCCGTCCGCCGTTTTCTCGATGCCGGAAGTCTCGTCGACGCCGGTGAGGAAGGCGTTTTCGTCCATGCGGCAGATGCCGCGGGTGACGGCGCCGTTATCGCTCAGGGTGTTTTTCAGCACAAAACCGGCCATGCACAGCTCGCCCGGCTTGGCGGCGTCGTAGCCCTGCAGGAAATTGTACAGCTGCACGAAGGCTTCCTTGCCGTAGTAGTCGTCGGCGTTGATGACCGCGAACGGACCGTCGAGCTGGCCCTTGCAGGCCAGCACGGCCTGGCCGGTGCCCCAGGGCTTGGTGCGGCCTTCCGGCACGGACACGCCCGCAGGCAGGGCGTCCAGCTCCTGGAACGCATAGCCGAGCTCGACGCCGAGACCGGCGCAGATGCGCTCGATGCGGTCGCCGATGGCTTCGCGGAACGCCTGCTCGATGTCGTGGCGGATGATGAAGACGATCTTGTTAAAGCCCGCTTCAATGGCGTCATGGATCGAATAATCCATGATGATCTCGCCGTTCGGGCCGACGGCGGCCAGCTGCTTGATGCCGCCGCCGAAGCGGGAGCCGATGCCGGCAGCCATGATGACCAGTGTGGTTTTCATAAAGGTTCCCTCCTGTTATTTTATAAAGCCCGCAGGGTCGCCCCTGCGGGGCGGAGTTACATGGCGAACAGCGCCGAGACGGCTGTCGGGTCCAGCCCGAGCAGCAGCAGCGCGCCGCTGAGCAGCAGGCAGGCGACAAAGTACCCGAGCATGGCCGGGATGCTGGTGCCGCCGCGCAGCGCCAGCAGGTCCTGGCGGGCCTGGCCTTCGGGCTGCTGGGCGTAAATGGCCTGGATGCGGCGCACGCAGGTGTTTTTGTACCAGTAGACCGCAAAGAAGCCGCGCACGATCATCAGGCCCCAGTTGACGACCGCGCCGATGTTCATGGCCGCGGCCAGCCAGCCCGTGGGCATGCCGCTGACGAGCGGCGCTTCCGAGACGATGAGCATGGCGACGAAGGTGGGCACCGCGCACAGGAAGTCCAGCGCGGCGAAGATCAGCCCTTCCTTCCACATCTTGCGGTAGAACAGGTAAACCGGGCCAAACAGGAACGCCGAAAGCGAAAGCGCGATTTTGTGGCGAGTCTCCTGCATGCGGAAGAACTGCATGAGATAGAACATGCAGGAAGGCCCGAGATAGGTGGCCCAGTCCCGGGCCGTGATGCCTTCGATCGGGTCGTCGGGGCCGATCTCCTTGCGGTAGATGCCGCCGTCCGGCCCGGCGGCGAAGCCCTCGAGATGGGGGCCGGGCTGCTGCGCGCGGGAAGCGGCGGGGTCATAGTTGGGGTTTTCGTACACCGGGCGGGGCTGTTCCGGCTGCGGCGGGCGGTTGGAATTGTCCGGGTGGTCGGGCAGGGGCACGCCGCAATGGTTGCAGAAATGCGCGCCCGGCGGGTTGTGCGCGCCGCAGTTGGGGCAGACGGGTTCCTCGGGCGCGGGGGTGTCGTCCGGCAGCCATTCAAAGCTGCCGTGCTGCGCCGCGTGCACGCAGCCCTCCTTGGGCCAGCAGGCGCGGTGGTACGGCGTGCCGCAGTCCGGGCAGACGACGATATCGTCGTCCGCGGTAAATTTTTTATGGCACACAGGGCATGTGTTGCCTGTATATTTGTTCATGCGTGTTCCGATCCTCCATAGGGGCGGGGCAGACGCCCTGCAGCGCCGCCCCAAACTGTGCCTATTATACACCATACGCCTGCGGAAAGCAAAGAATTTTCCGTGAACAATGCGCGTTAAGCCGCCAGCCCCGGCGCAGCGAGCCGGTAGGCGGCGGTATCTTTGGCGCGGTAGGCGTCGGTGACTGCACGGGCGAAGTCGGGGTAATCGGTGATCAGGCCGGTGACGCCCATCTGCAGGTACTGCAGCATCTTGTCCGAATCGTAGACACTCCACACATAGAGCGGCAGGCTCTGGCTGCGGGCCAGGCGCGTCAGGCGGTTGGAGAGCATCGACTCCTCGACCGCAAGGAAATCGACATCATAGCGCCAGATGCCCTCGTACAGTTCCCCGGCCGAACTGTAGGCGCAGTAGCCGATCCACCATTCCGGGTGGGCGCTTTTCAGCGTGTTGACGCTGTAAAGGTCCTGCGACATGAACATCAGGCGGCTGCCGAGATCATACTGTTCCACAAGCGCCAGCACGGCGGCGGCCAGCGGGGCCGCGCCGTCCCCGGCCGGTTTGAGCTCCACAAGCAGCCCCGGGCGCGCAGGGTCGGCCGCGACCCAGGCCAAAAGCGCCTCCAGTGTCGGGATCGCGCCGTCCTGCGTGGCATAGCCGCTGGCAGGCAGCGGGATGGCGGCCAGCTGTGCGGCCGTACTGTCGCCGACGCTGACGTTCTGCCCGGCCAGCCGCCAGAGGTTGCCATCGTGCACGACGACCGGCACGCCGTCGGCCGAAAGCTGTACGTCGATCTCGGCATAATCCGCGCCCAGGGCGGCCGCCGTCTCGATGGCGGGCAGCGTGTTTTCGACCTCGTAGATACAGCCGCGGTGGCCGATCACAACCGGCGGATGTACGAGCGGCGGCGGGGCGCTGCCACCCAGCAGCCAGACCGCCAGCCCCAGGCAGAGCGCAACGGCCGCCGCGCGAACACCGCGGCGCTGCCAACGCGCCGCCCAGCGGCTGCGCCAGGCGCCCAACCGGCGGCGCAGCACCCCGGCGATCACCGCGGCGTCGCCCTGCCAGGCCGGGTCCGCCACGGCGCGCAGCGTGCGGCCGGGGTCGGCGCAGGCCAGCAGCAGGCGGATGAACAGCGCCATGGCGGCGGCATCCAGCACCGCGCGCAGCAGCCAGTAGACAAAGTCGATGCGGAACGCCTGCGAATAAAGGAGATTGCGCAGCAGCGCGGCGTCAAAATCCGTCAGTTCCAGGCGGTTGCGCCGCCAGTACTGCGCAATGCGGGTAGCAACCCCCACCCACGCAAGGCACGCCCCGGCGACCGCCAGCACGCGCCAGCCCAGCCGCCGCCAGGCGCGCAGGCTGCAGCGCGCGGCGTCAAAGAAGCCCCGGCGCTCCAGCGCCATGTACAGCGGCGCAAACAGGCACAGCGCCGCGGGCAGGTAGTAGAGCGCAGGAATGGCGAGCATCGCCGCCACGCCCGGCGCGCCGTAACGCCGCAGCTCGCTGTAGATGAATCCCGGCAGCGCCAGCGTGGGGAGCAGCGTGTTGACATAGCCGACAGCCGCCAGCGGAAAAATGCCGAGATAAAACACGGCCGAAGCCGGGAAAGAGACGCCGCGCAGCGCGCCCAGCCCCCACAGCGAACCCCACCAGAGTTCCCGCCAGCGAAACGGTGTCCCCTGGCGCGTGAGGGCCGCGATGCGGATGACGGTGGAGAGCTCCCAATACACAAACGCCGCAGCCCCCGCCAGCACAAACAGCAGCACGGCCGCCCCGGCCGGGCTCAAAAAAGCCGAGACGATATCGCCGTTGAAGTGCAGGCCTTCGGATGTGGCGTAGATACGGAACACCCCGTTGAGCAGCGGGCAGACGAGCAGGATGGCAAACAGCTTACAGACAGCCTCGAACTTGAGCACCTCCCACACGGTGCGGGCAAGGCTTTTTACCTGGTTTTTCACGGCAATCCCCTTTTCCCTGTTTTCTTTCCGGTGCCGATTATACCACCCGCGCCGGGCGGCGGCAAGGGCGGCGCACTTTTTGAAAAAAAAGGGCTTGCTTTTTGGGGGCGGGCGTGCTATAATAACACTCGCCGTTCAAAAGGCGGCCGATATGCGGATGTGGCGGAACTGGCAGACGCGCTAGATTCAGGTTCTAGTTCCCTTAAAAGAGTGTGGGTTCAAATCCCTTCATCCGCACCAAAATCCCCCGTAAGCTGATGCTTACGGGGGATTTTTTCTGTTTGTTTCTATTTTCCCTGCCGCGGCAAAGGGGGCAGCAGCTGTTTGAAGGTCACGGGATAGTTGCTGGCGCCGTGGGCGATGTGGTAAACAAGGACGGTCTGCGCAACCTGCCTGTAAACGCAGATGTACTTCCCGGCAATGACCAGCCGGTAGCCCGCATTACGCAGTTCTTTATCCTGCGGGATATGGCCGGACAGCGGGAACGTCTCCAGCCGGGAAAGCGTGTCCAAAATAAGGTCAGTGATCTTGCGGGCGGAATTTGGCCCCACCAGGTTCAAGTGAGGCTGCGCGATCTCCTCCAGCTCCCGCTGCGCAGGTTCCAAAATGACAAGTTCAGCCACGTTGATAGATCGCCTCCAGCCGTTTTCTGGATTCCTCCAGCGTATAGGCAGGAGCGCCACAGAGGCGCGCCTGCTCGGCTGCTTCCAGTTTGGCCCGCAGCTTCAAGGTTTCCTCCCGCTGTTCAAACGCCTCGATGCTCATCACGACCAAATCACCTTCACCGTTCTTGGTGATGTAGATCGGCTCTGCTTCCTCATGCGCCAGATCCGAGATCATACCGTAGTCATTTCGGAGCGCAGTGGACGGCTTGATAATCACGGTCAACACCTCCTGTATTATTCTACGATAATTCTATCAGAATTATGCATTGTTTGCAAGAGGCCAATTGGGGCGCAGGGGGCTTGGGTCAGGGTTCGGTGCGGCGGGTCTGCAGGCGTTTTTTGAGCACGCGGTTCATCACAAGCAGGTAGACCACAATGGACACCGCCGGGCCCAGCAGGTCGGAGATGGGCTCGGCAAAGAAGGCGGCCTCCGCCCCAAACAGGGCCGGGCAGACGAACAGCGCCACAAAGTAGACGAGCTTGCGCCAGAACGACAGCGGCAGCGAGTAGCGCACCTGCCCGATGGCCGTGAACCCGTCCACGATCTCATACTGCAGCCCCAGCGGCAGCAGCGACAGCGTACAGACGCGGATGGCCCACTGCGCCTGGGCGGCGACCTGCGCATCCGCGGTGAACAGCCGCACAAACAGCGGCCCGCCCAGCCAGGCCACGGCGGTCATGAGCGCGGTAAAGCCGAGGCACAGCCCGAAGATACGGCGCTGGCCCGCGCGCACGCGGCCGACATGGCAGGCACCGTAGTTGTAGCTGAGGATGGATTGCGTGCCGCCGGTGATGCCGCCCAGCGGCATGGTGACGACCAGCATAAAGCTCTGCGCAATGGTGGCGCAGGTGACGAGCATATCGCCGCGCTGCGCCCCGCCGTAGCGCTGCAGCACCATGTTCATGGCGATGATCATGACGTTATCGACCGCAATGATCGCAAACGGCGTGAAGCCGATAGCCAGGATGCGCCCCATGATGCGCGCCGCGTAGCCCTTAAAGCCGATGGAGACCTGCGGCCACGGCCCGAACAGGAAGCGCAGCACAAAGCAGCAGCTGGCCAGCTGGGAGAGCACCGTCGCAATGGCCGCCCCGGCCACGCCGAGGCGCAGCACAAAGATAAAGACCGGGTCGAGCGCGATGTTGAGCACCGCGCCCAGCACGACCGAAAACATCGCGATTTTGGGGAAGCCCTGGCAGATGATAAACTGGCTCATGCCGGTGGAGAGCAGCGCAAAGATCGTGCCCGCCACATAGAACGAAAAGTAGGTCTCGGCATAAGGGATGGTCGCTTCGCTGGCGCCGAAGAACAGCAGCATCGGCCGCCGGATGCAGAACAGCACCGCCGTGAGCGCCAGCGACAGCGTACAGAGCATGAGGAAGGCGTTGGCCAGGATGGCGCGGGCCTCCTCCTTTTTTCCTTCGCCCAGGCGGATGCTCATGAGCGGCGCGCCGCCCACACCGATGAGCGAGGCGACCGAGCTGACCATCGTGATGACCGGCCCGCAGATGCCGACGCCGGCCAGGGCCAGTTCGCCCACGCCGGCAATGTTGCCGATGTACATGCGGTCAACGATGCTGTACAGCACGTTGACGAACTGCGCAAGCATGCTGGGCAGCGCGACGCGCAGCACCAGCGGGCCGATCGGCTCCCGGCCCAGGTCGTTTGCCTGTTTCATGTTTCCCTACCCCTTTGTTTTTCCAACTTGGCGTGCGGCACGCAGCCCCTATTATAGCGCGCGGCGGCAAAAAGGCAAGTCCTCCCCGCGCAGCCGTGCCACAGGCAGCAAAAATGCCCCGCGGCGGCGGGGCATGTGAGGCTGCCGGGCGCGGGGGTTATTCCCGCTTGAGGCCGCGGCCCATGAGCGCGGCGACGGCATTGCGCGCGGACAGCGTGCCCGAGACGATGCCGTGCACGGCTTCGACGATGGGCATTTCCACCTGGTACTGGCGGGCGAGCTTGCGGGCGGCGGGCAGCGCGTTGATGCCTTCGACAACCTGGCCGACCTCTTTTTTGGCCTCGTCGGCGCTAAGGCCGCGGCCCATGAGCATGCCCGCATGCAGGTTGCGGCTGTGCATGCTGGTGCAGGTGACGATGAGGTCGCCCATGCCGGACAGCCCCGCAAAGGTCGAAGCCTGGCAGCCCATGGCCACGCCCAGGCGGGCCAGTTCGGCGTTGCCGCGGGTGATGAGGGCGGCTTTGGCGTTGTCGCCGTAATCAAGGCCCAGCGCCATGCCGACGGCCAGGGCGATCACGTTTTTGACCGCGCCGCCCAGCTCGACGCCGCGGCGGTCGGTGTTGGTGTAGACGCGGAAGTTCGGGTTGGTAAAGATCTTCTGCACGGTCTGGGCGTCGGCTTCGTCGCGGGCGGCGGCCACAATCAGCGTGGGCATGTCGCGCGCGACCTCCTCGGCATGGGTGGGGCCGGACAGCGCCGCCACGCGGCAGTGCTCGTGGCCGGGCACGGCCTGCAGCTCGGATTCGATGACCTCGGACATGGTCAGCAGCGTCTTTTCCTCAATGCCCTTGGCGACATCGACGATCAGCTGGCCGTCCGGCAGGCAGGCGGCCGCCTTTTTGGCGGTCGAGCGCACAAAGACCGAGGGCACCGCAAACACGAGCAGGTCGCGCCCGGTGCAGACGTCGGCGATATCGGCGGTGTAGTGCATGGTCTTGGGCAGCTCCATCCCCGGCAGGTTGGGGTGGCGGCGGGTGATGGACATGCTCTTGACTTCCTGCGGCAGCGCGCTCCACATCGTCACGTCATGGCCGTTGACCGCCAGCATGCGGGCCAGGGCCGTGCCCCAGGTCCCGGCGCCCAAAACACCGATCTTTTGCTTCATACTTTCTTTCCCACTCTTTCCCGCCGGCGTCCGGCGTATTCAATGCCCGCCGTGCAGGCGGGACAAAAGCCCCTGCCGCACCGAACGGACGGCGCGGTCGGGCAGTTCAAGCGTGAACCGCTCGTAGGCGTTGATGATGCGGGTCTGCCCGTACTGGTGTTCCCGCTGGATGTTGGCGCCGTAGTTCATGTGCACATGGCCGTGCAGCATGACCGACGGCTTATAGGTGTTGAGCACCTCCTGAAAGACTGTGAAACCGCGGTGCGGCAGGTCGTTCAGGTCGCCGTAGCCGTGCACCGGCGCATGGGTGACAAAGACATCCACCCCGCCCGCCCGCAGCGCCTTGCCGCGGATATGGCGTATGCGGCGGCGCATTTCGGCTTCGGTGAACTGCCAGGGGCCGGTGCGGTAGCGGCAGCTGCCGCCAAGACCCAAGAACCGGTAGCCCTTGTAGGTAAACACGTCGTCGTCGATGCAGATTGCGCCTGTGGGCGGGTACATATCATAGGAGGCGTCGTGGTTGCCGTGCACATAGATGACCGGCACGGGCGCCATCGTCGCCAAAAAGGTCAGGTAATGGATGTTCAGGTCCCCACAGCCGACGATCAGGTCGTAGCCCCGCAGTTTTTCCGGTTCGTAATAATCCCAAAGGTACTTGGATTCCTCGTCGGCAATCGCCAGTATCCTCATAGGTCGGCCTCCTTCTCCACGGGCAGGCGGTCTTTGTGGATGCCCTGCATGCGGTACATCGGTCTGGCGGCTTCGCTGAGCTCGTCAAATTCGGGGATGTGGCCGTCGATGGCGTCGCACAGCCAGTCCATGTGCAGGATCTGTTCGGGGGCAAAGCCTTCGTGGCCTTCGTTCATCAGCGTGCCGTCCTGGGCGATGATGTGGCAGGCGAACGGGTCGATCGCGCCCGAGATGATGCCCTGGCGCAGGATGTTGGCCAGATGGCGCACATCATGGGGCAGCTCGCGGCTGAACAGAACGTCCATGACGCCGCTGTTCATGCCCCACCAGTAGTTGACGGCGCGGCGCGCGCCGCCCTCGGCGTCCTTGCTCCAGGCGCCGTTGAGCACGCTGCGCACCACGTTTTCATAGAACTGGCCCCAATGCCAGAACGGCGAGGCGAGGTCCTCGAGCATGCCGCCGCGGCGGATGCGGAAGATACCGAACTCCCGCTGCGGGTGGCCGGGTGCCGGGGTATCGCGCCCGGACACGACCGTGATGCCCTGGTCCATAAAGGTCTTGAGCGGGTTGGCGTCCGGCAGGCAGGTCCACTGCAGGTCGACGCGCACGCGCGGGTTGACCATGCGCGCGCCCAGCGCAAAGGCGTTGATGTTGGCCGGCGCGCCGAAGTTGGGGTAGTCGGCCACATAGCCGATGCGGTCGCCGCTGCTCATGGCCCCGGCGATGGCGCCGCTGATGAACTTGGCCTCGTACACGCGGGTGTAGTAGGTGCGGATGCCGGTATAGGGCATGTCGACCGAGCAGTTGAGGATGCGGATGTCGGGGTGCTTGAGCGCCGCGCGCAGCGAAGCGCCCACCAGCTTGGGGCTGGTGGTAAAGACGATGTCGGCGCCTTCCGCAATGGCCTGCTCGACCAGTTCGTCGGCGTTTTCGCCCGAAACGGCGTTATAGTAGGCCTTTGTCTTGACCTGGCCGGGGAAGACCTGGTCAAGCTGGCTGCGGCCGAATTCGTGCTGGCTGGTCCAGGTGCTGGTTTCGGGCGTGCGCTCGTGCACAAAGGCGACCTGGAGGTTTTTGGGGGCTGCGCCGGGGCGGATGGCCGCGGGCAGGATGCGGTCGATGAGCTTGACCTGGTCCGGCTCGGCCGGTTTGGTGCTGAGCTTGACCGGCACCGGCTGCTCGATGGCGAGCACGTCGTCCCAGATGGCGTCGAGCGCCTTGGTCAGCTCGGCCGGGCTGCGCTTTTTGAGGTCTGCCAGCGTGTAGACGCGGATGAGCAGCAGCAGCACATCGCCGACCGTCGTGCGCATGTTTTCGCCGCCGCGGGCATGGTAAGACTTCTTGATCCAGTTGTACAGCGAGACGATGTCGGCGCGGTCGTCGTCGCTCCATTTTTCGCCGGGGGCCTTGCCCAGCGCTTTCTGCAGGCGGGCAAAGCTGCCCTCCTGGGTGAAGGTCAGCGTATACAGGCCGCACAGCGGGTAATATTCCACAAATTCATAGTACAGGCGAATCTCCTTGTTGTCGCTGTACTGCGGCATCACGCGGGTGACGGTGGCCGAAATGGAGTCCGCCTCGAAATATTTCAGCACGCTGACGCGCTTGTTGCCCTCCTGCACATAGAAGCGGCCGAGGTATTCAAAGCAGCGGATGGGGTCGCGGATGCCTTCCTCCACATGGGCCTGGCACAAAGAGATCCACTTGGTGGCGAATTCGGTATCCGGCTCCAGCAGGGGCATGAAGTTGGAGGCAAACGCCGCCGTGCGCCCGGCCGTCTTGGTGCCCACAAGCAGCTCAAGCGGGACTTCCACCGTGCCGATGGGCAGCTGGCTTTCGACATTGGCGCTCTGCAGGATATCGTCCAGCACCGGCAGGTAAGGGTACTGGCCGGCCGCCATCTTTTCGCGGTAATCTTTCTGTGCTCGTTTCCAGGCGCGCAGATACTCTTCTCTGGCTTCCACACGATTCATCGCAGTTCCCTCCTGCTTGCGCTTGCGGACATTTCCGTTTTCCCTGCAGCATGCGCCGCATATAGTTTTATTGTACCATATTCTTGCGCTTTGTGGAAGAGGCGGCGCGCTTTTTGCCGGCGTGCACCGCCGTTCTGCCGCCCCAAAGCGTCACGATTATACCACGCGGCGCGGGTTTGTCAAGCGGGCGGTTGCAATGCGGCGGCAAACGTGGCATAATGGAAACGGATGCAGAAAAGCCGAAGGAAAAGGAGAGAAACGCCATGGGGCTGTGGGCTGACGCCAAAAACATACGCGACAAGGACCCCGCCGCGCGCAACACGCTGGAGGTCGTTCTTTTGTACCCGGGGTTCCATGTGCTGGTCACCCACCGCATTGCGCATTTCCTGTACCGGCACAGGCTGCTGTTCCTGGCGCGGCTGGTCAGCCAGCTTTCGCGCCACCTGACCGGCATCGAGATCCACCCGGGGGCCAAGATCGGCCAGCGGCTGTTCATTGACCACGGCATGGGCATCGTGTTTGGCGAGACGACCGAGATCGGCGACAACTGCACGATCTACCACGGCGTGACGCTGGGCGGCACCGGCAAGGACGTGGGCAAGCGCCACCCGACTTTGGGCGACAACGTACTGATCGGCGCCGGGGCCAAGGTGCTCGGGCCGGTGTATATCGGCGACAACGTGCGCATCGGCGCGGGCAGCGTGGTGCTGAAAAACATCCCGGCCAACGCGACGGCCGTGGGCGTTCCGGCCGAGGTCGTGCGCGTGAACAGCGCCTGCTGCCGCCCGGCCGACGACCTGGACCAGCAGGACCTGCCCGATTTACAGGAACAGCGCATTGCCCAGCTGGAGGCCCGCCTGAGCCGCCTGGAAGCCCGGCTGCAGGGCGAATACCCGCCCGACCGCCCGCAGGAGGACGAGCGCTTCCAATACCAGGGTATATCGGACAAAACAAAAGCGCCGCAGGCATAAAACGCAAAAGGATTCCCGCCTCTTCACGCTTGGAAGGGGCGGGAATCCTTTTTGATTTTTTTACTTCTTTTTCCGCTTTATTCCTGCGCGTCCTGCGCGAGGGCTTCGGGCGGGACGGGGGTGGTAGCGTCGCGGGCGCCCGCGATGTAGACGGTGATCACATCGGTACCGGCGTCCAGTTCCTCGCCCTTTTTCAGCGTTTTTCCGTCCAGCTCGCAGTAGGCGACACAGCCCGCGGCATAGCTGCCGTCGTTTTCCATCGGCATCATGCGGTACTGGATGCCCTCGGCGTCCAGCAGGCGGCTGGCGTTGTCCTGCGTAAAGCCGATGATGTCCGGCATCTTGACCAGCATCGGGCCGCTGCTGACCTTGATCTGGATGATGGGGCTCTGCTGGGTCTGCAGCGTACCGGCCATCGGCTCCTGGCTGATGACCCGCCCTTTCTCCACGGTGGAGGAGGGTTCCTCGGTCATGACGATGCGGTAGAGCTGGTAAAGGTCGCTGCCCTTGATCTCGCTGTCATAGTCCTGCCCGACAAGGTCGGGGATGATCGAGACGTCACCGGCAGGCGACGGGGCCGGGCTTTCTCCCCCGGCGGCCGCAGGCGTGGGGGCGGCTGTGGGGGCCGGCGCTTTTTCCCCGCCCCCGACACGCCCGGCCAGGCTCCAGAACAGCAGCAGTACCAGCACAAAGATGACCACGAGCGACGCGCCGAGGATCTTTTTGGTGGAGATCTGGTTGTCCCCGCGCTCAAACATCGCATTGGCAACGTTGGGGTCGGTCAGGGCGCTCATCAGCTCGGGCACGGTCTGCATGCGCCTGGCGGGGTCCAGGCGCAGCGCGCAGGACAAGACCTGCGAAAAATAGGTCGGCACGCCGCTTTCCAGGCTGTGGGCGCTTTCCAGGCTGTCGCGCACCTTGCGCTGCGGCGCGGCCACCGGCACCTGGCCGGTGACCAGGCGGTAGGTGACGGCGGCAAGCGCATAGACGTCGGTGTAGCGGCCGGAGAATTCCGCCGCCGAATACTGCTCCGGCGCGGCGTAGCCGGGGTAGAGCTGGCTTTTCAGCTCGCTGCCGCCGGTGCGCAGCGCCAGCGTGCCGTAACCGGTCAGGCGGGCGCTGCCGTCGATGGGCAGCAGGATATTGTCCGGGCAGATGCCGCGGTGGATCAGCCCGGCTTTGTGCAGCAGGGTCACGCCTTCCATGACCGGCTGCAGCAGCGTGCGCGCTTCGGCCGGGGTCAGGTTGCGCGAGCGCAGCGAAAGATAGTGCGTCAGGGTCATGCCCTTTTCGCTCTCCTCCACGGCGTAGACGGTGTTGTTCTCCTCCAGCACGTCCAGGATCTGGGACAGCCCGGTGGCCGGGGTCAGGCCGCGCAGGTCGTCGTAAAGGTCCTTGAAGTCCATGCGGCTGGTTTTGAACAGCACTTCCCTGCCCTCTTTGGGCATCAGCGCGCCTTCCGGGCTGCGGCCGTTGCACAGCGTGACCGGGAAATATTCCTTGATGAGCACAAAGCGCCGCGCGGCGTTCTCCACCCCGCGGTAGGAAAGGCCGTCGCCGTCTGCGCTGAGGTAGTCCCCCACCGTGTAGCGCCCGCCGAGCTGCGCGCCCAGCGGCAGCGCACCCTCCGGGTTGCGGTTGCGCAGGTTCTTGCCGCAGTGCGGGCACACCGGCGGCGCGCCGCCCTCCAGCGGTTCCAGGCAGTATGGACAAAGATCAAATTGCGGCATCAGCGGCAAAACGCCCTCCCTTCTGTGCCGGTGTTAGAAACGGGCACGCGCTCAGCGGTCGAGCTCGTCCTCGTTTTCAAGGTTGTGCCAGACGTTCTGGACATCGTCGTCGTCCTCGAGGGCGTCGAGCAGCTTGGCCATGTTGGCCATCTGGTCGGCATCGCCCAGGACGGTGCTGGTGGCGGGCACCTGGGCCACATCGGCGGAGATGAACTCATAGCCCTTGGCCTGCAGCGCGTCGCAGACGGCGGTGAAGTTATCGGGCGAGGTCGTGACCTCGGCGGCTTCCTCGCCCGCGTCGAAGTCCTCGGCCCCGGCGTCGAGCGCGTCCATCATCAGCGCGTCGGGGTCCTTGTCCTCAAGGTCGACGACAATGACGCCTTTCTGGGTGAACAGGAAGCCGACGCAGCCCATCTGGCCGAGATTGCCGCCGAACTTGTCAAAGTAATGGCGCATGTTGGCCGCGGTGCGGTTGCGGTTGTCGGTCAGGGTATCGACCATGACCGCGATGCCGCCGGGGCCGTAGCCTTCGTAGGTCATGGCTTCGTACTCGGTCTTGTCGCCGCCCTCGGCGCGCTTGATGATGCGCTGGATGTTGTCGTTGGGCACGTTGTTGGCCTTGGCCTTGGAGATGAGCGCGGCCAGCTTGCTGTTGGAGTTGGGATCGCCGCCGCCTTCGCGCACGGCGACGCTGATCTCGCGGCCGATCTTGGTGAACACCTTGGCGCGCGCGCCGTCGGTTTTTTCCTTTTTGCGTTTGATGTTGTTCCACTTGCTATGTCCGGACATGGAATTCAGTTCCCCCTCGAATATGAATAGTGTGGGCAGCCGCGGCGCGCCCGAGACGCCCGCAGCTCCCTGTCAAACATGAACACTTTATTATAGCACGGTTGGCCGCTGTTTTCAAGGCACCCCCCCCCGCCGGGCACGCCGCGGCGTGCCCGGCGGGGCTTTTGCGCGTTTTTCATCGATCAGCGTCAGAAATTTGGAGTTTGCCCGTATTCCTTCACCCCAGGTTGCGCAGGGCTTTGGGGTAGTGGTTTTTTACGCGGCCGCCGCTGACTTTGCCGCCGCCGAGCGGCAGGCCGTCGACAAGGACGGCGCACCAGCCGGGCGCGGCGGTCTGCGCGGGGATCTCCTCGCCGCGCAGCCAGGCGGCGGTGCGCGGGTCGGCCAGGGTCAGCTCCTCGCGGTTCCGGCAGCGCGCGCCGTGCGCCATGAACAGCGCATGCGCGGGTTCAAAGCGCCCTTTGACGGCGCGCCCGGCCGGGACGCCCGCGCGCAGGATGTGCAGCTTTGTTTCGGGCAGGGCGGCCGCGGGCAGCAGCATCCAAAAATCCCCGGCGCTGCACCCCGGCGCCGCGGCCAGAAACGGGAACAGGTCTTTGGCAAAATCCAGCCATTCCTTCGGCGGCTTGCCGGTGCGCCAGGGTTTGCCGGGGCGGGGCGGCGCGGGCGCGTCTTCGCGCTTTTGCAAAAGCGCCATAAAGTGCCCCTCTCCCCCGTCGGCGGGCCAGATGCGGCGGCAGCCTGCGGCGGAAAAGGCGGCCGCTGCGGCCGGGGCGCGGTTTTCCTCGCCCGGGCGGCCGAAGCCGCAGGCGGACAAATCGCACTGCACAAACGCCGGGTGGCGGGCAAGGAAGGCCGCGGCCTGGGCTTCGTCCTCCTGCGGGGCGAAGGTGCAGGTGGACAGCAGCAGATAGCCGCCCGGCTTGACAAGGGCGGCGGCCTCGTCCAGGATGGACGCGCCGAGCGCGGCGCAGTGGCCGACAAGGGCCGGGCTGTACTGCGCGGCGGCGGCCGCCTCCTTGCGGAACATGCCCTCGCCCGAGCAGGGGGCGTCCACCAGCACGCGGTCAAACACCCCGGGCAGCGCAGCGGCCAGGCGGGCGGTGTCCTCGTTGGTGACGACGGCGTTGGTCACGCCCATGCGCTCGAGGTTCTGGCGCAGCACGCTGGCGCGGGCGGGGTCGTATTCGTTGGCCAGCAGCAGCCCCTGCCCGGCCAGCGCCGCCGCCAGCTGGGCCGATTTGCCGCCCGGCGCGGCGCACAGGTCGGCCACAAACATACCGGGGCGCACGCCGAGCAGCGCAGCCGGGGCGGCGGCGCTGGGCTCCTGCACATAAAAAGCCCCGGCGTGGTGCCAGGGGTGGCGGCCGGGGCGCAGGTCGGCGTCGGTCAGGGCGAAGGCTTCGCGGCAAAACGGCGACGGGGCCAGCGGCAGGCCGGACAGTTCGGCCAGCCGCTGCGGCGTGCAGCGCAGCGTGTTGACGGTGACGCCGCGGGCCGGGGCGGCCGTGCGCGGCGTGAACAGTTCTTCAAAACGGGGGCCGAGCAGCGCGCGCTCGCGCTGTTCAAAAGCGGCGGGGAACGGGAACAAGCGGATCACCTTTTCCGAAAAAGTCGTATAAACGGCCCGCAGGCGGGCAGACTACAGGCGAAGGGACCGGCGGACGGCCCCCATGAATGGATACTGAAAGGAGCAAAACCATGGCACGCAACGCGAAAAACACGACCAACCAGACCACGAACAACCAGAACTGCACGAACAACACCAACAACACCAACAAAAAGGCGACGGGCGCGCAGAACCGGACCGGCGAGAACAAGGCCAGCCAGAACAAGCAGTGAGACCCTTTTCCCGCGGGCGGGGGCAGGCCCCGCCCTGTACATGGCCGCCTGGCACAAAGCGGCAAAGCGGTTTTATTCCGCTTGGCCGCCGGCCTGCCAGAGCGCTTCAAACAGTTCCGCGATGCGGTCAAGCTCCCCCTGCAGGTAGAGCCAGCCGAGCAGGCATTCCAGGCCGGTGGAGGCGCGGTATTCCTGCGCGGTGGCATGCTTGGCGACGGTGGCCTTGCTGGCGTTTTTGCCGCGGCGCAGCACGGCGGTCTCGGCCTCGGTCAGCATGGGTTCCAGGGCGGTCAGTTCGCGGAACTGCGCTTTGGCCGAGACATAGCGCGTGGCCGCGCTGTGCAGGCGGCCGGGCTGCAGGCGGGTGGTAGCGACCAGCCGCCCGCGCACAAGCAGCTCCAGCACGGCGTCGCCGACAAACGCCAGCGCCAGCGGCGACATTTCGTGCAGGTCGACGCCCGGCGCGGTGGCGGGCAGCGCGGCGCCCTGCAAAGGATCAGTAGACATAGTCAAACTCGTACTCCCCGATCTTGATGGTATCGTTTTCCTCCACGCCAAGGCGGACGAGCTCGTCCAGAATGCCCGAATCGCCGAGCTGGGTCTGGAAATACTGCAGGCTTTCGTAATCCTCGACATTGGTGCCCGCCAGGATGCGTTCGAGCCAGGGGGCGTCCACCGTGAACTCGTGGTCGCCGGTGCGCGCGGCCGTGAACGGGCGCTTGGGCGCGGCGGCGAGGTCGGGGCGGACATATTCGGGCGCAAAGGTCTTGACCGGCGGCAGCGCCTGCAGGCGCTGCCACACAAGCGCGGGCAGGGCGTCGATGCCCTGGCGCGTGGCGGCCGAGATGGGCAGGAAGGTCAGGCCCTTGGCTTCGATGAAGGCGCGGAACTCTTCGACCTGCTCGGGCGCGGCGATGTCGCACTTGTTGCCGAGCACGATCTGCGGGCGCTCAGCCAGTTCGGCGCTGAAGCCCGCCAGTTCGCGGTTGATCTGCTCAAAGTCCTCTTTGGGGTCGCGCCCTTCGCAGCCGGAAACGTCGACGACATGGAGAAGCAGGCGGCAGCGCTCGACATGGCGCAGAAAGTCGTGCCCGAGGCCGACGCCTTCGGCCGCGCCTTCGATCAGGCCCGGGATATCGGCGCAGACAAAGCTTTTCTCCTCGCCCACGCGCACGACGCCGAGCACGGGGGTCAGCGTTGTGAAATGGTAGTTGGCGATCTTGGGGCGGGCGGCGCTGATCGTGCTGATCAGCGTCGATTTGCCGACATTGGGGAAACCGATGAGGCCGACGTCGGCAATGACCTTGAGCTCCAGCGTGACGTGCAGATCCTCGCCCGGCAGGCCGGGCTTGGCAAAGCGCGGGATCTGGCGGGTGGGGGTCGCAAAGCGCGCGTTGCCCCAGCCGCCGCGGCCGCCTTTGGCGATGACGACCGGCTCATCGCCCGAGATATCGGCAATGACAAGGCCGCTTTCGGCTTCCTTGAGCACGGTGCCGCGCGGCACGCGGATGACGAGGTCCTCGGCGTCGCGGCC
This sequence comes from Candidatus Gemmiger stercoripullorum, assembly GCA_019119365.1. Taxonomy (GTDB): domain Bacteria; phylum Bacillota; class Clostridia; order Oscillospirales; family Ruminococcaceae; genus Gemmiger; species Gemmiger stercoripullorum. Next base: position 33,180 of record DWXD01000003.1, read on the forward strand.
TTTCTGGCGCGCGCCGCGGCCGTTTTCGCCGGGCTCGGCCGTATACTTGCGCTTGTAGCGGAAGTCCATCAGGGTGGACAGGTTGTCGTCGGCCACAAACAGGATATCCCCGCCGCGGCCGCCGTCGCCGCCGTCCGGGCCGCCCGCCGCGACAAACTTTTCGCGGTGGAAGCTGACGGCGCCGTCGCCGCCCTTGCCCGCGTGCAGCCAGATGGTGGCGGTATCAATAAAATTGGTGGTAGACATAGTGGCTCCTTGTGTGCGCGAAAGCGCAAAAAAGGAGCGGGCCGTGTGGCCCGCCCCTTGTGTGGTTACTGCTTGACGGTGCAGCGCTTGCGGTCGCGGCCCATGCGCTCGAAATGAACGCGGCCGTCCACCAGGGCAAACAGCGTGTCGTCGCTGCCGATGCCGACGCCCTCACCCGGGTGGATGTGGGTGCCGCGCTGACGGACCAGAATGTTGCCGGCCAGAACGTACTGGCCATCGCCGCGCTTCACGCCCAGACGCTTGGACTCGGAATCACGGCCGTTCTTGGTAGAACCTACGCCTTTCTTGTGTGCCATTGTGTTGTACCTCCTTAGCCGTTGATCGCGGTGATCTCCACCTTGGTGTAGGGCTGACGGTGGCCCTTGCGGACCATGCTGCCCTTCTTGGGACGATAGGTCAGGATGTTGAGCTTCTTGCCCTTGCCGTTCTTGACGACCTTGGCAACGACGGAAGCGCCGTCCACGAGCGGAGCGCCGACCTTGACAGCGCCCTCCTCGCCCACGGCCAGAACCTGATCGAAGGTGACTTCGGTATCAGCCTCAGCGTTCAGCTTCTCGACGTAGACGACGTCGCCGACCTTGACGCTGTACTGCTTGCCACCGGTTTTGATAACTGCGTACATAGTGTTTTCCCTCTCTTAAAAAGTCTCGCTGGATGCGGGGCGGCGCCCCCAAAAAGGCGCACTTCTAAAGCCCATACCATGCGGCTTAGTCAGCATACCACATCCGCGCGGCAAAGTCAAGGGGTGAGGCGCTTTTTTTGTGTGATGCTGTGTAAAGTTATCCGCGTGTCAAAACCGCACCGGGTTTTTGACGGAAAAGCCGAGATCCCCGGCCGTTTTGGGCGCGGCGGCCTGCACGGTGTTGAGCATGAGCATCGCGCGGGTCATGAGGCCCACGCCGCCGGGCACCGGCGTGATGTAGGAAGCGATTTCGGACACGGGGGCAAAGTCGACGTCGCCGTGCAGCTTGCCGTCCGCGCCGCGGTTGATGCCGACGTCGATGACGACCGCGCCGGGCTTGACCATATCGGCCGTGATGAACCTGGCTTTGCCGACAGCCGCAATGAGGATATCGGCCGTGCGGCAGACGGCGGCAAGGTCCCGCGTGTGCGAATGGCAGACCGTGACCGTCGCGTTTTTCTGCATCAGCAGCAGCGCCGCCGGTTTGCCGACGATGTTCGAGCGGCCGACGACAACGGCGTGTTTGCCGTCCAGGTCGACCCCGGCCGCCTCGATCATGCGCAGGCAGCCCGCCGGGGTGCAGGGGGCGAAGCAGGGCTCGCCGTTGAGCAGCCGCCCGGCGTTGACCGGCGTGAAGCCGTCGACGTCCTTTTCCGGCGGGATGGCCTCGATGACGGCGGCCGGGTCGATATGGCGCGGCAGCGGCAGCTGCACCAGAATGCCGTGCACGGCGCTGTCCGCCGCCAGCGTCCCCAGGCGGGCGAGCAGCTCAGCCTGGGTCGTCCCGGCGGGCAGGCGGATGACGCGGCTTTCGATGCCGCAGGCTTCGCAGTCGTTCGCCTTGCCGCGCACATAGACCTGGCTGGCCGGGTCGTCGCCGACCAGCAGCACCGCCAGGCAGGGCGTGATGCCGTACCGCTCCTGCAGAAAGCGCACTGCCTGCGCGGCGCACGACTTGACTTCGGCGGCAAGAATTTTACCGTCAATGATCTTCGCGCTCATCGTCATCCTCCTTTTCTTCCGGGGCTGTCTGGGGGTCCGCTTCCGGCCCGGCGGGCTGGGCCGGGGCGCTTTCCTCCGACGTTGGGGCCGGGGCGTCCAGGTCGAGCGCCGCCAGGCGGCGGTCCATATCCGCCGTGGCGGCGGCGAATTCCCTGTGCGGGGCCGAGGCAGGCAGGCTTTCCGGCGCAAAACGCGCCCCGGCCTGTTTGAGCTTTTTGAGGTCGCTGACCGCCAGCGTGACCTGCAGCGCGCGGCCTTTGGATCTTTGCAGCCCATAGACGAGCAGCACGGCGGCCGCCGCAACCGACACGAGCGCCACAAGCTGGCTGAAGCGCAGGTCGGTGCCGCCGATGAGCAGCGAATCAGTGCGCAGGCCCTCGATCCAGTAGCGGCCCAGGCCGTACCAGATCACATAGAGCAAAAACAGCTGGCCGTTAAAGCGGCGGCGCTTCATATAGAAAAACAGCGCCAGGAACCCGGCCAAACACCACAGGCTTTCATAGAGAAAGGTCGGGTGCACGGGCAGGCTGGGGTCGACCGTGACGCCCTGCACGGCCAGCGTGGCCTGCACGCTGGCAAGGTAGTTCTGCGTGCCTTCGCTGAACATGCCCCAGGGCAGCGTGGTGTTGGTGCCGAAGGCTTCCTGGTTGACAAAGTTGCCCCAGCGGCCGATGCCCTGGCCGATCAAGAAACCCATGCCGACGGCGTCGAACAGCGGCAGCAGCGGGACCTGCCGCCAGCGCGCGGCCAGCCCGCCGAACAGAAACGCGCCGATGATCGCGCCATAGATGGCGATGCCGCCCTGGCGGATGTCGAGCATCTGCCACAGGGAATCATATTCAAAGGGGGCCATGGCGACATAGGCGATGCGCGCGCAGACGATGCCCATGACCGTACCGATGGCGACGACGTCGACGAGGCGGTCGGCGTTCAAGCCGAAATCCGGCGCAAAGTGGAAGGCGAACGCCATGCCGAGCACGAGCCCGAGCGCAATGAGAACGCCGTACCAGTAGATGTTGAACCCGCCGAGCGAAAGCGCGACGCGGTCGACGGTGAATTCCAGCCCAAGGCCGGGGAACTGAACATGAAAGATCGTATCCATACGGGTTTTACCTCTCTTGCGCCGCGGGCGCATCTTGCTGCGGGCGGATCTCGACATAGGCGGCGTTTTCCTCTCGCAGCATCGTCTGCAGCGCCTGGTCGGCGTCCGCAACGGTCAGAGCGGCCAGCGCGTCCAGAGACTGCGCCAGCGTGTGGCCGCGCAGGTGGGCCATGGCCATGCTTTCGGCCGTGCCGTCCACGTCCTCGAGGTTGGAGAGCATCTCGCCGTACAGCTGGTTTTTGACCAGCGTGAACAGCTCCGGGTCTACGCCTTGTGCGCGCAGGCGGGCGATCTCGGCGCGGACCATATCGGCCACGGCGCGCGGGGTCTCGCTTTCGCCGGTAAATGCGATGACGCAGGCGCCGTCCACCAGGCAGGCGGCGTCGCCGCTGAACTCCGGGTTGACGAGCGCTTCGTCGTACAGTTTGCGGTAGAGGTCGGTCAGGCCGCCGCAGACAAGGTCGGGCAGCAGTTCGGCCAGCAGCTCGCGGCGCAGATCGCCGCGGGCGACGGGCTGCTCGCGGTAGCCGAGCGCAAAGCAGGGCTTGTTGACCGGCATCGTGAAGGTCAGCTCCCGCTGCGGGGGCTGCGTTTCGGCCGCCTGCGGCGCGCGCGCCACAGCGTGCGTGGCGGCGGGCGTGTCGAGCCCGGCGCGGCGGCAGGCGGCGACGGCCTCCTCCAGCGTGATGCTGCCCGCCACGGCCAGCACCATGTTGGCCGGGCGGTAGAAGGCGTCGGTACAGGCGTAGAGCAGCTCGGGCGTGAGCTGCGCAATGCTCTGGACCGTACCGGCAATGTCGTCCCGGATCGGGTGGCTGCGGTACAGGCAGCGGAACAGCCCGGTCAGCAGCCGCCAGTCGGGGTTGTCATCGTACATTTTGATCTCCTGGCCGATGATGCCCTGTTCCTTGGCGATGGTCTCTTTGGTGAACCAGGGGCGGCCGACCATGCCGAGCAGGATATCGAGGTTTTTGTCGGTCTGGTCGGTGGCCGTGAAGATATAGCAGGTGGAGTCAAAGCTCGTGAACGCGTTGGCCGAAGCGCCGGTTTGGGCGTAGAGGTCAAAGGCGTCGCCCTGCTCCGATTCAAACATCTTGTGCTCGAGGAAGTGGGCGGTCCCGGCCGGGACCGTGACGGCGCGGGCGTCCAGCGTAAAGGCACGGTCGATGGAACCGAAGGCTGTGACGTAGGCGGCGTGGACGGTGCTGTAGTCCGGCATGGTGCGGCAGAGCACGGTCAGGCCGCTGGGCAGCGTGACCTGCTCGCAGCGGGCGGCGGCCGCCGCGGGGCGTTGTTCGCTCATGCTTGTCCCCCTTTCTGCTGGCCGGTCACGGCGTAGCAGACCGAATAGTGGTACCCGGCCAGCAGCTCGCGCACCTCGTCCGCCTTGACGGCGCTGACCAGCACGCGGCCGTAGGCGGGCGGGGCCAGCGGTTCGTCGCGCACGATCTGGCCATAGTACCAGCTCTCAATGCCCGAAAGGCTGTCGCCGAGCGCGTCGAGACCCGACAGCAGGCTGCGGCGGCTGTTCTCCATCTCCTCCCCGGTGATGGGGCCGCGGCGCAGGTCGTCGAGCTCTTTCAAAATGGCGGCCTCGGCCTCGGCTTCACGGCCGGGTTCGACGCCGGAATCCACCATCATCACGCCGGTGGCGCGCAGCGCGGTCGCGCCGCAGTAGTAGCACAGGCTCTGCTTTTCGCGCACGTTGCGGAACAGGCGGCTGGTGGTGGAACCGCCGAACACCGACATCGCCATGCGCAGCAGGTTGATGGAGGGCAGGTCCTCCGGCGTGCCGGTCGTAAACAGCATGCACAGCTTGGCCTGGGTCAGCCCGGGGATCTCCTCGCGGTAATGGCGCGGTTCCGCGGCCGGCATGGCCATGGCCCCGGCAAAGAGCTGCGGCGCGCGCGGCACTTTTTCCAGCGCGCACAGCAGGCGTTCGGCCACGTTGGCGGCGTCGGCCCCCTGCACCATCACGTCGATGGCCGCCGTGCGCAGGATGCGGTCATACTCGGCCTTGAGGGTCTGCGGCGTTACGGCGGGCAGGTCGGCGCGGTAGCCGCCGAGCTCGATGCCCGCGGGCGAATCGCCGTAAAAGCGGCGGCGGGCCTGGCGCACACAGTACAGGCGCTTGTTGTTGAACTCGGCCTGCAGGCGGCGGTCGAGCGTCTCTTTTTCAATGCGCACGGCCTCGGGGTCAAAGGCGCCGTCCACCAGATAGGGGTCAAAGACGACGCCGAAGGCAATGTCCGCATATTCGCGGGTGAGGTCCTCGCCCGCAAGGGCGAAGCGGTCCTTGATGCCGCAGATGTCGACGGTCAGCACGCGGTCGATGCCCGCGGTGCCGAGGTCCACCCCAAGGTCGGCCCCATAGAGGCGGGCCAGCTTGCGGGAGAGCGCGGTCATATCCGGGCATTGGGCGTAGCCGCGCTCCAGCACGAGCGGCAGCACGGCGGCGTCGGTGGCCGAACGGCGCAACGCCGCATAGCGCAGGTGGATGGTGATGCGGCAGCGGTTGAATTTATCGGCGTCCAGCGTGGTCAAAAACACGCCGGGGGCCAGTTGCTTGCGTTCAAACAAAGGGCGTTTCCCTCCCGATGCATTTCGTTGTGTCAAGAGCGCGGCCGCACAGCGGCTGCAAACCACATTATACGCCGTCCGGCGCGGGTTGTAAATCGGCCGTTTCGGGCTGCACGGCGCGGAAATAGGCGCAGCTTTGGGCGGCGGCCGTCGTGATGAGATCCGCCAGCGCCTGCAGCGAGCTGAACTTGCGCACCGGGCACAGGTATTTGTGGAATTCGAGCGTGGGGTTCTGCCCGTAAACGTCGCCGGAAAAACCCGGGACATAGGTCTCACAGCTGACCGGCGCGCCCGCCGCTTCGACGGTGGGGCGGCGGCTGATGCCGGTGGCGGCGGGCCACCAGCGGCCCTGCAGGCGGATGCGGGTCAGGTAGACGCCGCAGCAGGGCTGCAGTGTGCCCGCGGGATAGTTCTGGTTGATGGTGGGCGTGCCGAGGCGGCTGGTGCCGATGCCCCTGCCGTGGCGCACGGTCCAGTCGATGGCATAGGGCGCGCCGAGCATCGCGTTGGCGTCGTCCAGGCGGCCTTCCTCCAGCGCGGCGCGGATGCGGGTCGACGAGACGGTACGGCCGCCGTACTGCGCCATCTCGACGACGGTGACGGCGATGCCGTGCGGCGCGCACAGCGCCCGCAGGCGCTCGACATCGCCTGCGGCGCGCGCGCCGAAGGTGAAGTTGTCGCCGCAGAAGACCGCTTTGGCCGCAAAGCAGCCGACGAGCACCTGTTCGACAAAATCTTCCGGCGTCAGCGCGCAGAACGCCGCAAACGGCGGGGCCAGAATTTCCCGGGCGCCCAGCTCCGCCATGCGGCGGTATTTTTCGCTGCGGGAGAGCAGCCGCCCGCCCTTGAGCGTGTTGCCTTCGGCCAATTCAAACGTGAACACGGCCGGGGTCAGGCCGGCGCAGCGGGCGGCGGCCACGGCCGCGCCGATGACCGCACGGTGGCCGAGATGGACGCCGTCAAAGTAGCCGAGCGCCACGGCGCTGCCGCGCGGCGCCGCAATGGGGCGCAGGGTATCGGTGATATGCGGGGATGCAGAGCGCATGGCGTTTTCAGGTCCTTTCACAGAACAGTTTTTCCACCCGCAGCACGCCCGCCTCCACAACGGCAAGGCCGAGGAAGGCCCCGGTGCCGTCATAGACGCGGTAGCGGCCGTCCGCCGCGGGGTAGCGGCTGGTGGGGCAGCCGTTGAACAGATGGGTGCGGGCGGTTTCCCCCACCGTGAGCGCAGGCAGGGCGGCAAACGCCGTGTCGACGCCGAGCACCCAGCCGTTTTCCGCAAGCGTTCCGTTTTCGGCGGCGGCGAGGATATCGGGCAGCGGGTGGCACTGGTCCAGCGTGTACGGCCCGGCCTGGGTGCGGCGCAGTGTGACCATGGCCGCGGGCAGGCCCAGCGCCGCGCCGATGTCCTCAAACAGCGTGCGGATGTAAGTGCCTTTGGAGCAGCGCACGCGCAGCGTGTAATCGCCGGGGGCGGGGCTGCCGAGATAGTCGATGGCGTGGACCGTGACGGTGCGCGGCGTGCGCTCGACCGTGCGGCCCTGGCGCGCCGCTTTGTACAGCGGCTGGCCGTTCACCTTGACGGCCGAGTACATCGGCGGCAGCTGGCTGACCGGCCCGGTAAAGCGGGGCAGCACGGCGCGCAGCTCGGCTTCGCCCGCCGTGACGGGGGCGGTGCGCAAAACCGTGCCGGTCAGATCGCCGGTGTCGGTCGCCACCCCCAGGCGCAGCGTGCCTTCGTAGGTTTTATCATGGTCCGGCTGGCGGTCGGCCGCCGCGGTGGCGGCGCCGATAAGCACAACGAGCACACCGGTGACCATAGGGTCCAGTGTGCCCGTGTGCCCCAGCCGGCGAACGCCCAGTGCCCCGCGCAGCTTGGCCAGCACATCGAAGCTGGTCCAGCCCGCGGGCTTATCCACCGGTAAAATGCCGTTTCGCAGGTTGGTCATATCTGTTTGCCTTTCGTTGCCGTTTATTCAGTTCCGCTCCAGCAGGCCCCAGCGCTCCAGCTCCTTGCGCACCTCTTCCAGGATGGCAAAGCGCGCAATGTCCAGGTTGCCGCTGATCTCGCAGCCCGCGGCGCGGGAATGGCCGCCGCCGCCCAGATGCCGCGCGATGGCGCAGGCATCCACGGTGCCGGAGGTGCGGATGCTGATCTTGTAGCTGCCGTCCTTCTGCTGGCGCAGCGTGAGGCCGACCTCCACGCCCTCGATCGAGCGGGGCAGGCTGGTCAGATCCTCGAGCTCGGCCCCCGGCACGCCGGAGGTCACGATCTGGTCCCAGGTCAGGTAGATCATGGCGCAGCGGCCGTCGAAGAAGTATTCGAGGCTTTCCAGCGCGATGCGCTCGATCTCCAGCCGCGCGCGGGAGCGGGATTCGAACAGGCGCGCGTTGAGCCTTTCGACGTCGGCCCCGGCTTCGATCAGGTGCGCGGCCACCTGGTGGGTGCGCGCGGTGGTGCTGGCGAAGCGGAAGCAGCCGGTGTCGGTGGCGATGCCGGTATACAGGCAATCGGCGATGGACGCGTCGATCGGCACGCCCATGTCGGAGATGACCCCGGCCATGACCTCGCAGGCGGCCGCCGCGCCGGGGTCAAGCAGCGTTTCGTAGGCATAGCCGCTGTTGGAGGCATGGTGGTCGATGCACAGCTGCACATGTTCGGCGTACTTCTGCACATTGTTGCGGTCGCCGAACAGCTGGATGCTGGCCACGTCCACCGCCACCACAAAGGCGGGGGTGAAGCTCTGGTCAAACTGGCGCAGCTCCATGTAATCATACAGGCTGGGGATGGGGTCGCTGCAAAGGATGGCGGCGTTTTTGCCCAGCGCCTTGAGCGCCAGATACAGCGCCCCCGCACAGCCGATGGTGTCCCCGTCCGGGTTCTTGTGGCAGAGGATGAGGATATCATCTGCCGAACGCAGGCGCAGGACGGCGGTCTTGCGGTCCACTGACTCTGTCATAACATACCTCTTTTCCCGCGGCGGTTGCCGGTCAACGATCTTGTAGGCGCAGGTCTTACGCCTCGGGCTCGCCTTTGTCCAGGCCGCGCAGCAGTTCGTTGATGTGCGCGGCGTAGGCGGCCCCGTCGTCCTCCACAAAGACATAGCGCGGCGCTTTGCGGATGTGCATGCGGCGGCTGACCTCGGTGCGGATGTGGCCGCTGGCCTGGTTCAGCGCCTTGACCACCGGCGCGCTGCCGCCTTCGCGCCCCATGACGCTGATGTACACCTTGGCGACATCGAGGTCGGGGGTGACGTCCAGGCGGGTTACGGTCAGCAGGCCGCCGGTGATGCGCGGGTCCTTCATCGCGCCGATGATGGCGATGAGTTCCCGCTTCATGTCCTGGGCCATGCGGCCCTGGTTTTTGGTTGGCATGATTTTCCCCTTTGTATCAGTGCCTGGCGGGCGGCGTCAGGCGTTTCGGCCGGGCGCTGAACGCCAGGCCCCGGGTTGCGCGGCGTCAGTCGCGGTATTCTTCCAGCTTGAAGCACTCGAAGACGTCGCCTTCCTTGATGTCGGAGAACTTCTCGAGCGTGATGCCGCATTCGAAGCCTTCGGCCACTTCCTTGGCGTCGTCCTTGAAGCGCTTGAGCGAGGCGATGGCGTCCTCGGTGATGACGATGCCGTCGCGCACCAGGCGCAGCTTGGCGTCGCGGGTGATCTTGCCGCGGGTGACGCGGCAGCCGGCGACGGTGCCGACCGAGGAGATCTTGTAGACCTGGCGCACCTGCGCTTCGCCGAGGGCGACTTCGCGGATCTTGGGCGCGAGCATGCCCTTCATGGCGTCGGTGACGTCGTTGATCGCGTCATAGATCACGCGGTACATGCGCATCTCGACGCCGGTCTGCTCGGCCTCGGCCTTGGCGACCGCGTCGGGGCGGACGTTGAAGCCGATGATGATCGCGTTGGAGGCGTCGGCCAGGCTGACGTCGGACTTGCTGATGGCGCCGACGCCCGCATGGATGACGCGCACGCGGACTTCCTCGTTGGAGATCTTTTCAAGGCTCTGCTTGATGGCTTCGGCCGAGCCCTGGACGTCGGCCTTGACGACGATGGGCAGCTCCTTCATATCGTTCTGCGCCATCTGGTCGAACAGGTTATCCAGCGTGACCTTGGTGTAGGCGGCGAACTGCTTCTCCTTGGCCTCGTTGGTGCGCTTGTCGGCCAGTTCGCGGGCCAGGCGCTCGTCCTCGACCGCCTCGAAGATATCGCCCGCGGTGGGCACTTCGGTCAGGCCGGTGATCTCGACCGGCATAGACGGGCCGGCTTCGCTGATATCCTGGCCCTTGTCGTTGCGCATGGTGCGCACATGGCCGACGGCGGTGCCCGCGATCAGGCAGTCGCCGCGGCGCAGCGTGCCGTTCTGAACAAGCAGCGTGGCCACGGGGCCCTGGCCCTTGTCGAGCCGGGCTTCGACCACGGCGCCCTTGGCGCGGCGGTTGGGGTTAGCCTTGAGCTCCATGACCTCGGCTTCCAGCGCGATGCGCTCGAGCAGGTCGGAAATGCCCATGCCGGTGACGGCCGAAACCGGGATGCAGGCGACGTCGCCGCCCCAGTCTTCGGGCACGATCTCGTACTTGGTCAGCTGCTCCTTGACGCGCTCGGGGTTGGCGGTCGGCTTATCCATCTTGTTGATGGCGACGATGACCTTGACCCCCGCCGCCTTGGCGTGGTTGATGGATTCGATGGTCTGCGGCATGATGCCGTCGTCCGCCGCCACGACCAGCACGGCGATGTCGGTCATGTTGGCGCCGCGGGCGCGCATGGCGGTGAACGCCTCGTGGCCCGGGGTATCCAGGAAGGTGATGACGCTGTCGCCGGTCTGCACCTGGTACGCGCCGATGGCCTGGGTGATGCCGCCGGCCTCGCCCGCGGTGACGTTTGTCTTGCGGATGGCGTCGAGGATGGAGGTCTTGCCGTGGTCGACGTGGCCCATAACCACGACGACGGGCGGGCGGGCGCGGAGATCTTCGGCCGCGTCCTCCTCCTGGGTGAACAGGCGCTCCTCAATCGAGACATGGACCTCATGCTCGACCTTGGCGTGGAACTCCTCGGCCACGAGGGCGGCGGAGTCGAAATCGACCATATCGGAGGCGGAGTGCATCTCGCCCATCTGCATGAACTTGGCGACGACCTTGGCGACGTTCTGCTTCAAGCGGGTGGCGAGTTCGCCGACCGAGATTTCGTCCGGGATGGAGATCTTCAGCTGCGCGTTGCGGGCCTTTTCCAGCTGGATGCGCTGCAGGCGCTCGGCCTCGGTCTCGCGGCGGCGCTGGTAGGGGTTGCGGCCCTTGTTGCGGTTCTGGAACTTCTGTTTGTTGCCCACCGGCTGCTTTTTGCGCTTGGCGGGCATGTTGCGGCTGTCGGCCAGATCGTCGTAGCGGGCGCTGAACTTGTCGACGTTGACATCGACGGTGCGGGTGTCGACCTGCACCTGGGCGCGGTTGACCTGCACCTGCTCGGTGGCGACAGGCTTCTGGATGCCGCTGTCCGCCGCGAGCTCACGCATGGTGACGACCTTTTCCTTGCGGCGTTCGGCCGGTTTATCCTGCTTGTGCGGGGCCTGCGGCTTTTTGGGCGCTTCGGGTTTGGCCGCCTCTTTGGCCGGGGCGGGGGCTTCCGCCTTCTTTTCTTCCTTCTTTTCGGCCTTCTCTGCCTTTTTGGGGGCGGGCTTGGCTTCCGGCTGCTTGCCGGAGGCCAGATACTCGTCCAGGCTTTCGACGGCGGTCTCGCGGGTCAGCGCTTCGAGCAGGCCGTTGACCTCGCTTTCCTCAAACGTGCCGCCGGGTTTGCGGGTTTCGCCGGTCAACGCGGCGACGGTGTCAATGGCACGTTTGGCGGTGATGCCGAAGTCCTTGGCGACATCGGCGATTTTATACTTAAAATCCATGAACTTTCCTCCTTATCGGGTCCTGGCGCTGCTGAACGGGCAAAAGCCGGGGTTCAGGCGCTCCCCAGGTAGTTGGCGCACAACCGCGCAAGGTTCGCTTCGGTCACTGCAAAAACAGCGGCGGGCCTGGGGGTCAGCGTGGCCAGCTCCTCGCCGGTCAGCGGCATGACCTCGCAGGCGACAGCGCCCTGGCAGGTATCCATCATATGCTGGGCGGTGCGGGGGCTGGCGTCTGCGGCCAGCAGCACCAGGCTGACCTTGCCGCGCAGCACGGCTTCCGCCACACGGTCGTACCCGTACAGCAGCTTGCCCGCTTTGCGGCACAGCCCCAGCGCGCCCAACAAGCCGGAAGACTCATTGTGCATCGTCCACCGCCTCCTTTGCCTGTTGTTCTGCGCAGGCGATCTGCTGCGCCAGACGGGCGTAGACCTCCTCGGGCACGGGCTGGTCCAGCGCGCGCTCCAGGCGTTTGGCCTTGCGGGCCTTGGCAAGACATTCTGCCGCCGGGCACAAATACGCCCCGCGGCCGGACTTTTTGCCGGTCAGGTCCACGCCGATCTGCCCATCCGGGCTGCGGACGATGCGCACAAGTTCGCGCTTGGGGCGCTGGGCGTTACAGCCCACACAGCGGCGCACCGGGATTTTTTTCTGTCGTTGCTGCTGCAAAGCGAAACCTCTTTTCCGGGAAAATAAACGGGCGGAGGCGGTTGTTATTCTTCCTCGCCGTAATAGCCCGATTCGGGGCGGATGTCGATGTTATAGCCGGTCAGGTGGGCGCACAGGCGCACGTTCTGGCCCTTGTTGCCGATGGCCAGGCTGAGCTGGTGGTCGGGCACGGTGACGCGGCAGCTCCGGGTCTCGCCGGGCAGCAGCTCGACCTTGACGACCTTGGCCGGGCTGAGCGCCGCCGAGATAAAGGCGGTGATGTCCTCGCTCCAGCGGATGATGTCGATCTTTTCGCCGCCGAGCTCGGAGACGATCTTCTCCACACGGGAGCCGTGCGCGCCGATGCACGCGCCGACCGGGTCGACGTTGGGGTCCTTGCTGTAGACGGCCATCTTGGTGCGGGCGCCGGCCTCGCGGGCGATGGCCTTGACTTCGACGGTGCCGTCGTAAATTTCGGGCACTTCCAGCTCGAACATGCGCTTGACAAGCCCCGGGTGGGTGCGGCTGATCGTGATGCGGGGGCCGCGCTCGGTGGCGAGGACGTCGACGACATAGACCTGCACGACCTGGCCTTCGGTGAAGGTCTCGCCGGGGACCTGCTCGTTGCGGGGCAGCACGGCGCTGCCGCCCTTGCCCAGGTCGAGCACGATGTTGCCGCGCTCGGGGTCGAGAGAAACGACGGTGGCCGAGATGATCTCATGCGCGCGGGACTGCATCTCGTTGTACTGCAGGCTGCGCTCGCCTTCGCGCAGGCCCTGGCGGATCACATGCTTGGCGGTCTGGGCGGCGATGCGGCCGAATTCCTTGGTTTTGAGCGGGGTGATCAGACGCTGGCCGACCTTGTAGGTCTTGCGCACGCGGCGGGCGTCCTCCAGGCTGACCTGGGTGTGGGGGTTCTCGACCTCCTCCACGATATCCTGGGCCAGGCTGGCGCGGAAAGCCCCGGCGGCGGGGTCGATGTCGACGATGACATTGTCGTCCTCGACCTCATAGTCCTTCTTGACGGCAATGACGATGGCGGCCTTGATCTTTTCGATCAGGTAGTCCTCCGGCAGGCCGCGCTCCTTTTCCAGCGCAGCGAGTGCCTCAAAGAATTCGTTGTTGGTTGCAGTAGCCATTTGTCCGGTTTCCTCCCAAATGTAGTTTCAGATATCGCGGTCGATGCCGCCGGGGTCATAAACTTTTTTGTCTCAGCCAAAAAGATCTTCGTCGTCGCAGAGCTTGACATAGCCCGCCGCCTTGAGCGGGAACGTGACGGGGCCTTCGGCCGTGTTCAGCGTGACGACGCCTTCGGCAAGGCCCTGGAGCGTGCCTTCCAGCTCGCGGCGGCCCTGCTCGTCGGGGCGGATCAGGCGCGCGGCGCATTTCTGGCCGGTCAGGGCCGCGAAATGCTCCGGGCGGGTCAGGCGGCGGCCAAGGCCGGGGCTGCCCACCTCAAGGTAATAGCTCTGGTCGATCGGGTCCGCCGCGTCGAGCAGCGGGTCGATCGCGCGGGAGACCGCCTCGCAGGTGTCGGTGTCCAGCGGTTCGTCGCGGTCGATGAGAACGCGCAGGAACCAGTCCGGACCTTCTTTTTCAAAGCGCACGTCCCACAGGCGCAGGCCCATGCCCTCCACGACCGGGCGCACCAGCGCTTCCACCGCGGCGGCCGCGCCGCCCGGGGCCTGATGTTTGGCTTTTGCCATGGCAGCCTCCCTTTTCGCTTATTACAAAAAGAAAGCGGACCTGGCGGCCCACTTTCCATACAAACATCATCGAACAGTAAGAATATAGCACAACGCAGCGGAAAATGCAAGCTTTTTTCGCGATTTTCGGCCCCGGGCGGGCGAAAAAGGCGTCCAATGCCGCAGCGCGCGGCCCGCCGGGAAGAGCGGGACCGCACGCCGCGGCACTGAGAAAGGAAAGAATAGGGTGTCTTTTTAAAAGGCGGCGCGGGGGCTCACACAGCGGCAAGCAGGTCCGCGGCCTGGGCTTCCAGGTGGGAGATCAGCGCGTCGAGCTCGGCTTCGGCGATCCAGGCGCCGCAGGGCTCCATCTCCAGCTCGCTGCCGGTGACGGGGTCGCGCCAGAGGCAGCGCAGCAGGTCGCCGTCCTCGTCATAGAAATCCTGATAGACGAGTTCGGGCGCGGCGGCGGGGTCCGGTGTGCCTGCGCGCAGCGTGACAAGGATGTACTGGTCGCTGTTGCGGCGGTACACGGCGGACTGGCTCACGGCAGGCAGGGCCCAGTCCAGCACGCCCGTGCCGTAGTCTTCGTCCTCCGCCAGCGGGCGGGCCGCCACCCAGTCCTGCGCAAAGGGCAGGGTGCGGATGTCGGTCTCATACCCGGCGCACTGCCAGGTATAGCTGCCGACCGCGCGGGGCAGCGGGCCCTGCGGGCGGGCGTCCCAGTCGGCATAGGCGGTGTGATAGCGCACGAGGTAACGGTCGCGCCCGGCCACGGCCACCATGTACTGGCCGTCCTGCAGCCCGGCGGCCTGCGCCTGTTCGAGCAGCTCTTTCTGCAAGGCCAGCGCCGACAGCGCGGGGGCGGCTGCGGTCCCTTCCGCTGCGGCGGGCGCGGTGTCCAGCGGGCAGACTTCGGCCGTGGTGTCGTAGGGTTCGTCAAAGTCCTGCCAGGCGCAGTTGGTACAGGCGCGCACATGCTGCCACTTGATGCGCACGGTGGCGTCCTGCCCGTCCGCGCCGTGGGCGCAAGGGGTCGCGGCTAGCGTTTCGCGGCTGACGCAGTGTTCATAGGTCAGCACCCAGCCCGCGCCGCAGGACGGGCAGAGCTCGGACGTGACGGCGGCCCGGGCCGGGACGGCGGCGGCCAGAAACAGCGCCGCGGCGGCCAGCAGCAGGACCGGCAGACGGCGCAGGGCATGGGCTGTGCGCGGCAGGGTACGGTTCATAAAGCTGGCCTCCTTCCGGCGGGCGTGCACCGCCTGACGATACTTGATACCATCTGAGGCCAGTATACCATATTTCGACGCTGAATGGCCAGTTTTTTCCGGGTTTGCCGCGCATTTTCAGCGCATCGCACAAGGCGGGGGCCGGTGGCGTTGGGCAAAACGCCGGAAGGAGCCGGGTTGCCCCGGGGACGCCGCGGCGGGGGCAAACGCCCACCCTGCAAGGCGGGGGGAAACACGGCGGCCGACCGGGGCGCCTGCGGCGGGGCGAAGGCCCGCGGGCGGATATGGAATCCGCCCCTGCAATTCAGGGGGTGGACGGGCGGGCAAAAGGGGCGGCGGCCGGGC
>DWXD01000027.1 GCA_019119365.1 Candidatus Gemmiger stercoripullorum
GAAAATAGAAGTACTACATCAGGGGGTATTGACATGAAGAAACGGCATTACACACACATTCAAGAATTGTTGCCTCAAATTAAGGCAATGTTGGCAGAAGGGAAAACACAGCGGGAAGTAGCGGAGCACTATGGATTCAAGGACAAATATGTGGTGAAGCAGCTGCTGACACGGGAACGCCGAAAAGAGCGAAAGCTGGAAGCGGGGATTATCCCGCGGCCGAAAGGACGGCCAAGGAAGAATGCTGCGCCAAGGGACATCGTAGCGGAGCAGGCATATGAAATCCAGCGTTTGAGAATGGAGAATGAACTGCTGCGGGATTTTCTGCAATCCACAGGAAGGAAGTGAGAGCCAAAGCGAAGTATGCAGTCATCTACCGACACCGGGAACAATATCCTGTGCTTGTCATGTGCAAATTCTTTTCGGTGTCCAGAAGCGGATATTACAGCTTTGTAAAACGGATGAATCGTCCGGAAAAGGATGCTGCCCTTGCCGAAATGATTCGCCAGCAACAAAGCAAATTCGTTCACACTTACGGTTACCGGCGGATGTGGCAGTGGCTGAAAGGCAGCAAAGGAATTTACCACAATCCCAAGACAATTCTGCGTGTCATGCAAAAATACGGCCTGCTGGCGGAGATTCGTCGCCACAGGAAATGGAAGCAGATGGGCCAGCAGGTACACAAATACGAGAATCTTCTCAACCGGGACTTTCACGCAGAAGCGCCGAACAGCAAATGGGTGACCGATATTTCCTATATTAAGACCAAACAAGGCGTGTTGTATCTGTCGATGATCCGGGATCTGTATGACAACAGTATTGTGGCCTACAAGACTGCGACACAGCAAACCGTGAACTTGGTGCTGGACACCATCCGCCAGGCAGTACGCAACGAAAAGAAGAAGGTCGCCGCAGAGTTGCAGCTCCACAGCGACCAAGGCTTTCAATACACCTCACAAGCATATTTCAAGCTAACTCAACAATACGGCATTACGCCTTCGATGTCAAGGCGTGGGAACCCGTATGACAATGCAATGGCGGAAAATTTCTTCTCCATCCTCAAAACGGAGTGCATTTACCGCCACAAACCCGCAACATTTTCTGAGGCCAATGAAATGATTGACCGTTACATTTACTTTTACAACCACGAGCGCATCCAAACGAAAACAGGAGTGGCGCCGCTGACGCTGCGCCACTCCTGCTAAAACTGAATATTCCTGCACCCGGGGCTTTTTTGTGCTGTCTGCACAATCTGGGGCGGTTCAGACCGCTGTGGCGTGTTTTTTTTTGCGTTCTCGCGGGCGGTTGGTATATAAGCTGTTGCAGATACGGCATAATAAAAGGGAGGAGGAAGCAACAGGAAAGGAGTACCGTATGGACAAAGACGAGATTTTGGCGGGCTATGGGGCCTGGCTGCGGCGGCGGGAGTACAGCCCCGCGACGATCGAGAAGTATACCGGGGCGCTGGCGCGCTTTTTTGCAGAGAGCGCGGCGCAGGCGGCCCCCGACAAGGAGGCCGTCGCCGCATGGCGGGACAGCCTGGCGGCGCGGGGGTATACCCCGGCCACGGTCAACGCGATGCTGGCGGCGGTGAACGACTACCAGGAGAGCATTGGCAATGCGGCGGGCAAGGCGAAGCCGCTCAAGCGGCAGCGGCGGGTGTTCTGCGACGCAGACCGCGAGCTGACCCGCGCCGAATACTTCCGCCTGCTGGCCGCCGCGCGGGACAGCGGCAACACCCGCGCGCTGCTGTTGCTGGAGACCATCTGCGCCACCGGCATCCGCGTGTCGGAGCTTGTGTATATCACGGCGGAGGCCGTGCAGTGCCGCCGCGCCAGCATCCGGTGCAAGGGCAAATGCCGGGAGATCCTGCTGCCCGCGGAGCTGTGCCGCCGCCTGCAAAAATGGTGCCGGAAGCGCCGCATCCACACCGGGCCGGTGTTTTTGTCCCGCGCGGGGCGGGCGCTGAGCCGGGTGACGGTGTGGAAGATCATGAAGGCGCTGTGCAGCCGGGCGCGGGTGGCGTGGAAGAAAGTTTTCCCGCACAACCTGCGGCATCTGTTTGCGCGCACCTTTTATGAGGTCGACAAAAACATTGCAAAGCTGGCGGACCTGCTCGGCCATTCCAGCATCGAGACAACGCGCATCTATATCATGGAGTCCGGCGAAGAGCACCGGCGGCTGATGGAACGCATGCACCTCTTATTATAAGAAGCCGCCTGCCCCGCTTCGGAAAAAGCAACAAAAACGCCCCCTGTGGCGGCAGAGGGCGGCACAACAGGCGGCGAAGAAACAAATATTGTTCATTATTTATACAAAAATTGCCGCTTTGCGCGGGCAGAGCAATAGAAACGGAAGCATGATTCTGTTTCCCGGCGTTTGACGCCGGCCGGCGGGCCTCCCGCCGCCGCAAGAAAACCGGGCAGCACAAAGGCCCGGCAAAGCCCGTTTTCTTTGCCGGGTAGGTTTCCCATGCCTATTTTTTGTTGATTTCAACAATTATTAGCACTTGGGGTTGTATTTCAGTTCTTGATGTGCTATCATTCTCTATATCTAGGGATGGCAGGGGTGTTTGCCGATGCATCTCCCCCATATCTCTAATTTTTTCTGGCCTGTTATGTAAACAGAATCATGCTTTCGTTTCTCTTGGTTGCAAACGGTTCGGGGGCGGTTCTGCGGTGCGGCCGGGGAACACATGGGCTCTGCGCTGGGGGAATGACGGATGACAGACAAGGAGCTGCGGCGCCTGGGCCGCCAGGAGCTGCTGGAATTGCTGCTGGAACAGCGCGAGGAAAACGAAGCGCTGCGCCAGCAGGTGCAGGACCTGGAGATCCAGCTGGCGGACCGGCAGATCCACCTGACCGAAGCGGGGACCATGGCGGAAGCTGCCCTGAAGCTCAACGGCGTGTTTGAAGCGGCGGACCGCGCAGTGCGGCAATACCTGCAGAGCGTGCGCCGCGCGCAGGAGGAAGGGACGCTGCGGCATGGATGAACTGGAACTGCGGCCGGGCGGCCCGCCCCAGGCGGCCCCGCCCACCATCGCACAGCTGAAAACCGAGCTGCGCTATGAGCGCAGGCGCGCGCGGGACCGGCGTTTTACCGCCGCGGTGCTGGCCGTGCTGGCGGCGCTGGCTGTGCTGGCCGTGCTGGCCGGGTTCGTGTGGCTGCCGGTGCTGCGCATCCACGGCCGGGCGATGGAACCCACGCTGGCCGAAGACGACCTGGTGGTAACGCTGCGCGGCAAAGACCCCAAACCGGGCAGCCTGGTTTACTTTTATATCGGCAACGAACTGTTGGTGCGGCGCTGCATTGCCGGGCCGGGCCAATGGGTCGACATAGATCAGGATGGCAATGTCTATGTGGACAACATCCTGCTGGAAGAACCCTACCTGACGGAAAAGGCGCTGGACAGCTGCGATATAGAGCTGCCCTGCCGTGTCCCGGAAGGCTGCTTCTTCTGTTTGGCAGACGCACGGCGCACGGCGGCGGATTCCCGCAGCAGCGCCGTGGGCTGCGTGGCTGAACAGCAGATGGAAGGGACCCTGCTTTTCCGCGTTTGGCCGCTGGCGAAATTCGGAACGATCTAAACGAAAGGCGGATGATCTGACATGAAAAGAGGATGGCTGCACGCACCGGGGGCGACCAGTGGGCACGGCAAAAAGCAGAAGCGGCCGGGGGCGGCTTCCCCCGTGGCGCTGCTGCTGGCGGTGTGCATGCTGTGCACGCTGGCGGTGCCCGCGGCGGCGCAGGAATGGTCCACGCCGGAAACGGCGGCCCTGGCGGAAGAAACGTCCGCAGGCGAAACGCCGGACCCGGCCGCGACCCCCGCGCCCACGGTGGAGCCTGCCCCGGACCCCGCGCCGGAAGACGGCGGCGAAGCCGACCCGGCCCCCGCCACCGCCGAGACCGCGCAGGAGGACGAGCCGGAACAGCCGGAACAGCCGGAACAGGACACCCCCGCCGGGCCCGCCACGGCCGAAACGGCGCAGGAAGCCGTTGAACCCGGCGACACCGTGCCGGTGGAAGAAACGCTGAAGTTCGCGACCGAGGACGTCTCGATCCTGGTCAAGGTCAGCGGCGAAGCCACCGTGGCCGAAGAAGCCGCCCTGCCGCCCGAAGGCGCGCAGAAGATTGTGGCCGAACCGGCGGACGAGACCGAGACGGTTGAAACCGAGCCCGCCGAAGGCGAACAGGACGAACAAGACGAACAAGACGAACAGGACCCCGCCGCAGACGGGGCGGAGCCCGCCGTGCAGGCGCTTTCCGCCCAAAAGGCCGCCGCGGCCGCACCGGACGCCGAAACCGCCCCGGTGCAGGAAGCGGAGCTGGAAGTGGCCGCGCTGCCCGAAAACCAGCCGGAATATAAACAGGCGGTCGCCTATATCGAGGAAAGCGCCGGGGAAGACGGCGTGCTGATGGTCTCGGCCCTGCGGTTTGATTTCTACTATCAGGGCCAGCCGCTGGATGTTTCGGCCTGTGAGGTCACGGCCGAAGTCCGCCCGACCGAGGCGCTGATGAACGAAGCGCGCACGGTGGCCGCCGAAAAGCAGGCCGAAGCGGACGCCGCGGCCGAAGCCGCCGTGCAGGCGCTGGCCGAAGACGGCGAGGAAGAAGAACCGCTGGAAAAGCCCGAGACCCGGCAGGGCGTCGAGTTTGTGGCGCTGCAAAGCGGCGGCGACACGGCCGAACGGCTGGACGGCGCGTTCATCGAGGCCGACACGCAGGAAACCCCGGTGCTGACCGCCGCCCTGACCGGCGCCAGCCCGGTCATGATGCTGGCGGCACGGGAGACCACCAACCCGACCTTTACGGTGCAGTATTATGCGAACCTGGAGGTGACGGACCGGGATGACGGCGGTTATCTGCAAATTTTGAACACCGACAACGGCGGCGATAACAAGGGCGGCAAGCTGCCCAGCAACGGCGGCAACACGCCGACAACGGGTTTGTATCTGGTGGATGCCGGAAACGGCAAGCGCGAGGTCAGAACCAGCATGGAGCTCACCGAGCTCTATACGGCGAACGAATATGACTATTTCGAAGCCCCCAGTTTGCCGTATGTAAACATTTTCCGCGATAACGGCAACTACACCGCCAACGAGGTCTGGGTCCTTAAAGAGGGAAAGGACGCATCGAGCACGTACGAGGCCGATTGGGATGTACACAAGGGTATTGTTGGGGCCACCGAGCTCCACTTCACCAACAACCCGGACAAGGCAAACGAACCGAATACGATCCTGATTAAGGAAGACACAGTCATCCGCCTGGTAGCCAATCAGACGAAAAGCGAATACGAAAACGCCGCAACGTTCTATGATTATGACATCACAGACGACGGCGAAACGACCTGGGACGGAACCAACGGCTCGCACGGCATCAACAGCAGCAGCAACTACGCGGGTTCCGGCGCCAAGCTCGCGTTCGGCAATAAAAATACGGGTACATCATTAGGCGGTGAAACTTGGTCTGATAGTCAGGGAGCAACGAACACGCTCAATGCATATAACAGAGGCAGTCTCGATGGTTGCACCTTCGGGTTGGTAACCGGCCTCGATACCGATGGGCATATCATATACGCCAACGATGTCAACGCACCCAACCTGTTTGATGACGGAGCAGCGAAGGGAAAGACGATTTATGACGGCTGGTCGCTCAACTTCAAGCGCGTGGGCGATACATATACGTTGAGTTCCGTATCCGGTGAGAACGCGACAAAAGTTGAAGGTCTTGAGTACTTCAATAATCCGGTAACAAACGGAACACCCTATACGCATATCTGGACCAATAACTTCTGGCCGATGGATAAAAACGCCGGTACAGATGGGCTGACCGGAGCGTATAACCACCATGATGCGAATGGTGATGCCAAAGCGCAGCAATGGTATTACGGATACGATGGCAACCAGTATTATCCCTCGAGCGACGACGGGGTGAATCACAACAACCTGTTCGGCATGCAGTATACGCTCGAGTTTGAGCTGACCGAGGATTATGTCGGCCCGCTGGAGTATTACTTCTTCGGCGACGACGATATGTGGGTCTTTTTGGATGGCCGCCTTGTCTGCGATATCGGCGGCGTGCACAGCTCGGTCGGTGCGTATGTCAACCTGTGGGACTACATCGCCAAGGGCGACGCGGGCAAGCATACCCTCAAGTTCTATTACACCGAGCGCGGCCTGTCCGGCTCCACCTGTTACATGCAGTACACGCTGCCGTCCGTCTCCTCGGTCACGCCGGAATATCAGAACGGACAGCTCAAGGTCGCGAAAGTGGTCCAGGGCGCAGCGGCGGACGAAAATAAAGAGTTTGAGTTTGATATCGAAATTTGGCACGATTCGCAGCCGGTTACGGAAAGCGACTATTCCATCCAGCGCTATTCGGCGGACGGGAAAATGCTCGAGAGCAGTTTGCTGACCGACGGCAAGGGGTCGTTCAAGCTCAAAGCGAACGAGTATGTGATTATCGACTTCCTGCAGTACGGTACGCATTACAGGATCACCGAGAAAAACTGCCCGGGCTACACCGTTACCACCAGCGTTAACGACAAGGTGGAACTGAAAGATACCAAAACGATTAAAAATAATGCCACGCGCACGGCAGAGGGTACTTTGACTGGAAGCAAGGAGGATGGCTACTTCAACAGCCAGGTAACCTTTACAAACACCGCGCGCCCGGAGCTGCCCGAAACTGGCGGCAGCGGAACCTTACTGTATACAACCGGCGGGACTGCCCTGTTGGCGGCTGCGCTGTTGTATGATATCCGCCGGCGGAAAGCACAGCGCAGCAAACCCCAGTGAACCGCCGGAACAAAAACCTTATCCAAATAAGAGAAAGGAAGAAACAGCCCATGAAACATGTCAAGAAGCTGTTGGGCCTGCTGCTGGCCCTCACGCTGTCCCTGACCCTCTGCCTGCCCGCGTTTGCAGTGTCGGGCACCAACAACAACGGCGGCAGCATCACCATCAATGACGCTGTGGAAGGCCACACCTATAAAGCTTACCAGATTTTTGTCCTTGAAAGCTATAACACGGAAGCTGATGGAAACGGCGCATATGCTTACAAGGCGAACTCCGTTTGGGAACCTTGGCTGAAGCAGCAGACCCAGTATGTGAACATCGACGCACAGGGCTATGTGACCTGGGGCCAAAATGCTGACGCCGCTGCCTTTGCCAAAGCCGCGCTGGCGCATGCGGAAGACGCAAGAATTTCGCCGACCGCAACGAAGACCGCCCCGGCCCCTGCAACGGGCGCGCAGTATTCCACTGTGACTTTCACGGGCCTGAACCTCGGTTACTACCTCGTTGACACCACCCTCGGCACGCTCTGCTCTCTGGACACCACGGCCCCGAGCGTCGAGATGTTTGAAAAGAACGAACCGCCCCACATTAATAAACAAGTCAAAGAGGATTCCACCGGCAACTGGGGCGAGGAGAACACCGCCGAGATCGGCGACACCGTCGAGTTCAAGACCACCATCAGCGCCAAGATGGGTGCGGAAAGCTATGTACTGCACGATGCTATGAGCGCTGGCCTCACCCTTGACCCCGACAGCATCACTGTTGCTAACTTGACCAAGGGCAATGATGCCAATTCCGGCGACTACCACGTTGTCACCACCGGCCTTAACGATGGCTGCACCTTTGAGGTCCACTTCCACCAGTCTTATCTTGATACCATTACGGCAGACACGAGTATCGTTGTGACCTACAAAGCCGTGGTCAATGAGAACGCTGTGGTGCATCCGTCGGGCAACCCCAACGGGACGAAGCTTGAGTACGGCGACGAAAACAACACGAAGGTAACTCCCCCGGACGAGACCAAGACCTACACCTTCAAAGTCGACGTCGTCAAGACCGACGACAAAAACAAAGTCCTGGACGGCGTTCAGTTCAAGCTCTACGACGCCAAGACCGGCGGCAATGAGATCGCGCTCGTCAAGGTATCTAACGGCGTCTACCGTCTGGCCAAGGACGGCGAGAACGGCGTTGAGTACATCACCACCGTGAACGGTCAGCTGGAAATCAAGGGCTTTGACGCCAACACCAACTATTACCTTGAAGAAACCAAGGCCCCGGATGGCTACCACAAGCTGGCGGAGCGCGTTGAGATCGCGGTGAAAGAAGCGAACCTCGAAGCGAGCGTCAGCAACGATACTTGGCAGTCCGGCGGCGTGCATGTTGTCAACACCCCCGGCAAGGAACTGCCCTCCACCGGCGGCATGGGCACCGCGCTGTTCTACATTGGCGGCGGCGTGCTGGTCGTGGGCGCTGCGGCGCTGTTTGTGCTGAAAAAGCGCAAGGACACCGGCAAGTAACCCCCGCGCAGCCAACCGCGTTTGAACCGCCCGCTGCGGCGCGGCGGCAAGGAGCATGCCCCGCATGAAAAACAAAAAAATCTCGACAATTGTTTTGGCGCTGATTTTTGCCGCGGGCCTGGCCTTGCTGCTGTACCCCACCGTCAGCGATGTGTGGAACAAAATGCACCAGTCCCGGGCCATTGTGCAGTACACCCGCCAGGTGGAAACGCTGGACCCGGCGCGCTTTGCGGACCTTTGGGCGCAGGCCGAAGCCTACAACCGCACCCTGCTGGATAACCCCGACCGCTTTCAGGACCCCGAAGCCCAGCTGACAGCCTGTGAACAGCTGCTGGTTGTGTCGGACACCGATGTGATCGGCACGCTGGAAATACCGGGCATCGGCGTTACGCTGCCGATCTACCACGGCACCAGCGAAGGCGTGCTGCAGGTCGGCGTGGGCAATGTGGAGGGCAGCTCGCTGCCCACCGGCGGCGCGGGCACGCACTGTGTGCTGTCCGGCCACCGCGGCCTGCCCAGCGCCCGCCTGCTGACCGACTTGGATGATCTGATCGTGGGCGATACCTTCACCCTCACGGTGCTGGACCGTACCATGACCTACCAGGTGGACCAGATCCTGACCGTGCTGCCGTATGAGATGGAAGCGCTGGCCATTGACCCGCAGCAGGACTACTGCACGCTTGTCACCTGCACGCCGTATGGCATCAACACGCACCGCCTGCTGGTGCGCGGCCGCCGTGTGGACGGCGCAGCCGCCGCGCAGCCTGCCGCCGATGACAGCGCACCCGCTGCCGCGGCGCTGACGGCCGACGCCGTGCCCGTGCCCCCCGCCGCTGTGGCGGCGTGGCTGCTGGCGCCGTTTACCATTGCGGCAGCGGTGGTCCTGTTTGTAAAACTCCGCAAAAAGAACTAAGGAGGAAATCGGATGAAATTGCTGAAGAGACTGGCGGCCCTGGCCGCAGCCGCCCTGTTTACGGGCGCGGCTGCAACGACCGCTTATGCCCGGGAGGTGCCGGATCTTACGCGCGAAGGTTCGATTTCCGTCACCATGACCTGCGACGGCGCCCGCATCGGCGAAGGCACGCTCAGCCTGTACCGTGTCGGCGACATTATGGAAAACGACAGCGACTACAGCTTTGTCTTTACCGAAGCATTCGCCGCCTGTGGGTTCACTCTGGACGACCTCGAGTCGGACAAACTGGCGCAGGACCTTGTCCGCTACGCCAAAAACCACGGCATTGAGCCGGACACCCGCACCATCCCGCACAGCGGCCAGCTCGTGTATGAAGGGGTGGAGCCCGGCCTGTATCTGGTCGAGCAGAAGGAGGCCAATGTCGAATTTTACCCCATCGACCCGTTCCTCATCAGCGTGCCGATGTACGACGGCGAGGAATACATCTATAACGTAGAGGCCGCGCCCAAGCTGGAAATGCAGTCCGCCCCCAAGGACGACGACACCCCGCCGGGCAAGCCGCCGTTCCCGGGCCTGCACATCCCGCAGACCGGCGACGCCACGCCGCTGGCGCTGTTGGTCGGCGTGCTGGTTGTTGCCGGGGCCGGGCTGGCGGTGCTGCTGGTCGCGCGCCGCCGCGGCCGCCGTTAAGGCTGCCGACGCCTGCGGCTGCTCCGGCTGTACCCCGCCCTGCCCCGCGCAGGTATAAAACCCGGAAAGGAGGTCCGCCATGACGCCCCCCGAAAACCAGATACGCCCCTTGCCATTTACCAGACGTTCTGCAGAGGAGTTCCTGGCGGCCCGCGGCCGGGAAGGATACAGCCAGAGCAGCCTGCACCGCTACCGCTGCGACCTTTTGCAGCTGGAACGCTACCTGCACGGCGAGCCCATCGGGCCCGACACCCTGCGCACCTGGGAGGCGGACATGCGCGCGCGTTCCTATGCGCCGCGCACCATCGTCTCCCGCCTGACCACGGTCAACGGCTTTTTGGTCTCCGCCGGCCGCCCGGACCTGCGCTATCTGCCGGAAAAAGTGGAACCGGCCCCCCCGCGCTGCCCCACCTGGGAGGAGTATCTCTCCGCCCTGGACGCGGCGCGCCGCCAGGGCCGCCGCATGGCCTGGCTGCTCATGCGCGTCTTTGGCGAAATGCAGCTGCCGCAGCATGCGCTCGGCGAGCTCACGGTCCGCGCCGTGCGCGCGGGCACGCTGCGGGCAACGGTCAACGGCCGCGCGCGTGTGTTTGCCGTGCCCCCGCGCCTGCAGCGGGAACTGCTGGACTACGCAGCGGCCCGCGGCATCAAAAACGGCCCGATCTTCGTTAGCCGCAGCGGTAGCCCCATTGCGCGCAACCGCATTGCGCTGGAGCTGCAGCAGGGCGCAGGCGGGCTGCAGAGCCGGGCGGACATGACCTCCTCCCGCAGCCTCAACCATGTGCGCGCCCTCCCCGGCGCCGCCATCCCCGGCTGGGCCGACGCGTCCTGACGCGTATCAAAAAACAAAACGACCCCTCCCCCCACAGCGCCCGGCGCCGCGGGGGGAGGGGCCTTGTGCTTTTTTGGGAAAGAACCTGTAAAAGAAAAGGCGCGGCCTGTTTTTTGCGGCAAAAATGGTATACAATAAAAAGAAAAGGGAGGGGGACGCCCATGTCCGGGTTTACATACGACGTGATCATCATCGGCGGCGGGGTGGCCGGCTGCGCGGTGGCGCGGGAGCTGGCCCGCTATCGCGCCCGCATTGCGCTGCTGGAGCGCGCCGAGGATGTCTGCTCCGGCGCCTCCAAGGCCAACAGCGGCATTGTCCACGCCGGGTTCGACGCCGCGCCCGGGACTGCCAAGGCGCGCTTCAACCTGCTGGGCAACCGGCAGATGGGCGCGCTGGCCCGCGAGCTTGACTTTGAATTCGCGCGCTGCGGCTCGCTGGTGCTCTGCCTTGACGAGGCGGACCGCCCGCGCCTGGAGGCGCTGGCGGCGCGCGGGCGGCAAAACGGTGTTCCGGGGCTGGAAATTTTGCCCGGCGACGAGGTCCGACGCCGCGAGCCGATGGTCAGCGAGCGCTGCGTGGCGGCGCTCTGGGCGCCGACCGGCGGCATCGTCTGCCCGTTCGGGCTCACGATCGCCCTGGCCGAGAACGCCTGCGACAACGGCGTGACCTTTTTGCCGCTGACAGAGGTCACGGCCATCGCGCGCATGGAGGGCGGCTACTGCGTGGAGACCGGCCGCGGCGCGCTGACGGCCCGCTGCGTCGTCAATGCGGCCAGGGTCTATGCCGATGTGCTGCACAACCAGGTCAGCGCCCGCAGGCTGCACATCACGCCGCGCAAAGGGGATTACTGCCTGCTGGACAAAACGGCGGGCGGCCATGTGCGCAGCACCATCTTCCAGCTGCCGGGGGCGGCCGGCAAGGGCGTGCTGGTGACGCCCACCGTGCACGGCAACTTGCTGCTGGGCCCCACCGCCACCGACCAGACCGACCGGGAAAACACGGCTACGACGGCCGCCGAGCTCGACTTCCTGCAGCGCCGGGCGGCCGAAGGCGTGCGGGCGCTGCCGCTGCGCGCGGTCATCACCGCGTTCAGCGGGCTGCGCGCCCATGAGGACGGCGGGGATTTTGTGCTCGGTTCGCCCGGCGACGCGCCCGGCTTTTTTGACGCGGCGGGCATCGAGAGCCCCGGGCTGACCAGCGCCCCAGCCATCGGCCGCTGGCTGGCCGAACGGGTGGCGGCGTACCTGGGGGCGCCGCCGCGCGCGGATTGGCAGCCTCGCCGCCGCGGCATCCTGCGTGCCGCCAGCCTGCCGGAGGAGGAACGCCGCGCCCTCATCGCCCGGCAACCGGCCTATGGGGCCATCGTCTGCCGCTGCGAGCAGATCAGCGAGGGCGAGATCCTCGACGCGATCGCCCGCACACCGGGCGCGCGCTCGCTGGACGGCCTCAAGCGGCGGGTGCGCCAGGGTATGGGCCGCTGCCAGGGCGGCTTCTGCACGCCGCGGGCGATGGAGCTGCTGGCGCAGGCGCGCGGCGTCCCGCCGGAAGAAGTTTGCAAAAACGGGCCGGGGTCCCGCATGATCGCCGGGGAGGAGGGGGCGCAATGAAAACAGCGTATGATCTTGTGGTCATCGGCGGCGGACCGGCCGGTCTGGCCGCCGCCTGCGCCGCGCACGAGGCCGGTGTGCGGGACATCCTTGTGCTGGAGCGGGACGACCGCCCGGGCGGCATCCTGAACCAGTGCATCCACAACGGTTTTGGGCTGCACACCTTCCGCGAGGAACTGACAGGCCCCGAATACGCGGCCCGCTATATCGAAAAAGCCGGGGCGGCGGGCATCCCGTGCCTGTGCGGCACAATGGTCATCGGCCTTACGCCCGGCCGCGCGGTCACGGCGGTCAGCCGCGAACACGGCCTGTTCACGCTGCAGGCCGGGGCGGTCGTCCTGGCTATGGGCTGCCGGGAGCGCCCGCGCGGTGCGCTCAACATCCCCGGCACACGCCCGGCCGGGGTCTATACAGCCGGGACAGCGCAGCGCCTGATGAACATTGAGGGCCTGCGCGTCGGGCGCGAGGTGGTTATCCTGGGTTCGGGCGATATCGGCCTTATCATGGCGCGCCGCATGAAGCTGGAAGGCGCCGAGGTCCGGGCAGTGGCCGAGCTGATGCCCTACTCGGGCGGGCTCAAGCGCAACATTGTGCAGTGCCTCGACGATTTCGGCATCCCGCTCCTGCTCAGCCACACGGTGGTGGAGGTCCACGGGCGGCAGCGCGTGACCGGCGTCACGCTGGCGGCGGTGGACGCGCAGCGCCGCCCGGTCCCCGGCAGCGAGAAATACATCCCCTGCGACACGCTGCTGCTCTCGGTCGGCCTGCTGCCGGAAAACGAGCTCAGCCGTGCGGCGGGGCTGGACATTGACCCGGCCACGGGCGGCCCGTGCGTCGACCAGCGGCTCGCAACCAGCGCGCCGGGCATTTTTGCCTGCGGCAATGTCCTGCATGTGCACGACCTGGTCGACTATGTCTCGCAGGAGGCGGCCCTGGCCGGGCAACAGGCAGCAGCATGGCTGCAGGCCCGGCAGGGAGACACCGACGCGACCGTGCCGCTGCGCGCCGGGGCGGGCGTGCGCTACACGGTGCCGCAGGCGCTGCGGGCTGCCGGCGGCCCGGTGACGGTGCGCTTCCGCGTTGACGGCGTCTACCGCGACCGGTTCGTCAGCGTGTACCTGGGTGGGACGCGCGTTGTGCACAGACGCCGCCGTATCCTGACGCCCGGCGAGATGGAGCAGGTCAGCTTCGACCCTGCCGCCTGCCCGGCGGGCGGGGAGATCACAGTCTGCCTGGAGGTGGAATAGATGGAACAGAGGGAACTGACCTGTATCGGCTGCCCGATGGGCTGCCAGCTGACCGTCACGGTGGCGGAGGGCGCCGCCCGGCAGGTGGAGGGCAACGCCTGCCCGCGCGGGGAACAGTATGCCCGCGAGGAAGTCAGCCGCCCGGTGCGCATGGTGACTTCCACCGTGCCGGTGCGCGGCGGGGAGATCCCGCGCGTTTCGGTCAAGACGGCGGCGGCCGTCCCCAAAGAGGCGGTCTTCGCCGTGATGGCGCAGATCCACACGCTGACGCTGGACGCCCCGGTGCAGGCGGGGCAGGTGCTGCTGCCCGACGCCGCCGCCACCGGCGTCCCCCTGGTCGCGACCAAAACGGTCGCGCGCAGGGGAACATGAGGCTGCCCACACGAAATGCCCCGGCTGCATCATGCGGCCGGGGCATTTTCTTGAAGGACAGCGGCGGAGCCTTACCCCCGCACGCAGCGGCAACCGGTTGGAACGGTAATGCCGGCGGCGGCCTGGAGCGCCGTGGCGGCGCTGGCGCTGCACCGCGGCGCGCAGGGCGTGACCGTCACGGTACGCGACGACGGCCCCGGCATGGACGAAGCCACCCAGGCGCGCGTCTTTGACCAGTTTTATCAGAGCGATACCTCCCACAAGACTGAGGGCAACGGCCTCGGCCTGGCTATGGCGCAGAAGATCGCCGCTTTGCACGGCGGGCGCATCACGGTCCAAAGCGCCCCCGGCCGCGGCAGCGCGTTCACCGTGCGCCTGCCGCAGGGCGGGGGCTGAGAAAATATGCAAAAAGCGCTGGGGCGCGCTTGGGCGCGCCCCGGCGGGGAGGAGAAGAAGCGGGGGAAGAGGCTCACTTCTTCTGGACGTACTTCAGGCAGTCGAGCATGACGGCGACCAGGATGATGATGCCGGAGAACACGAACTGCAGGTTGGCGTCGATGCCAAGGGTGGTCAGGGAGTAGGTCAGCGCCGTGAAGATGAACACGCCGACCACGACGCCCGAGATCTTGCCGATGCCGCCGGTGAAGGACACGCCGCCGACAACGCAGGCCGCGATGGCGTCCATCTCCCAGCCCTGGCCGTACGCGGCCGAGCCGGAGCCCACCATGCGGATGCATTCAAGCCAGGAGCCGAAACCGTACAGGATGCCGGCCAGGACGAACGCGCCGACCGTGACCTTGAACACAGAAATGCCGGAGACCGACGCGGCTTCGGCGTTGCCGCCGACCGCGAACAGGTTCTTGCCGAAAGTGGTCTTGTTCCAGATGAACCAGACGATGACGACGGCCGCGACCGCCCACAGGATGATGGTGGGGAAGCCGCCGATCTTGGGGATGATCATGCTGGGGATCTCGGTCTCAATGCCGCCGAAGGAGACGCCCTTGGTGGAGTAGGTGACAAGGCCGAAGATGACCAGCATGTTGGCCATGGTCGAGATGAACGGGTGCATCTTGAACTTGGCTGTGAAGAAACCGGCGATGGTGGTGAACACCGTGCACAGCACCACGCAGACGACGAGCGCCAGCAGCACGCGCACGAGCACCGGCAGGCCGGTGAGGTCAAACGTGACGCCGAACACCGAGCCGGTGTTGATGCCCTTGTGCATGACGAGGGTGGCGGCGGTCATGCCCATGCCGACCATACGGCCGATGGACAAATCGGTGCCGGCGAGCAGGATCAGCCCGGCGACGCCCAGCGCCAGGAACATGCGCGGCGAAGCCTGCTGCAGGATGTTGAGGATGTTGTTGACGGTGAGCAGCTGCACGCCGCCCTTGACGATGGGCGTGATGATGCACAGCGCGATGAAGATGATGATGATCGCGATGTACAGGCCGTTTTTGAGCAGGAAGTCCCGCGTGTTGAAAGTGTACTTGTAGTTTTCCCACCGCTGGGCCATGTTTTCGCCAAACGTGAACTTGGACAGGCGCAGCATGTCGATGAGGTGGTACTTGTAGTCAAAGGCCGCGTGGCGGCGGTCCTTGGTGGCCTGCAGGTCCTTGTCGCGGGTCATCCGGGCGTCGAAAAGCCGGTTTTTGTGCACATACTTTTCGTCCTTGATCTCCTGCGCGTCGCTGAGCTTGGCCAGCGTGGCCTGGTGCTCTTTTTCCAGCCCGGCCACGGCGGCCTGGTAGCGGGCCTTCGCGTCGGCGCGCTCGCGCTGGCAGCTCGCGAACACCGGCATGTAGTATTCGGTCTTGTAGTGGGCCTTGAGGTAGCTCTCGGCGTCCGCGATCAGCTTGTCGACCTCGGGCTTGTTTTTGGCTTCGACGGCCTTGGCGGCTTCCAGGTCCTTTTTCAGCTGCGCTTCCCGCGCGGCTTTTTCCTGCGCGGTGTAGACGTGGTCGCGCTTGAGATTGTCCAGGCTGTTCTGGATGCTGACGGCCTTGTCGGTACCGTCGCGGCGCAGGTCGTTGATCTGCGCCTGGATATTGCCGACGTATTCGTCGATCGGCTTGCGGAGCTCTGCTTCACGCTCCGCGGTAAGAATCGTACTGTTTGCCATTTGTTAATCCCCCACTCACAGGTATTTCGCACTCAGGCGCAGGAGCTCTTCCTGGTTGGTCTCCTTGGTGTTGACGATGCCGGAAAGGTGCCCGTTGGACATGACGCCGATGCGGTTGGTGATGCCGAGGATCTCCGGCATCTCGGAGGAGACGACGATGATCGTCTTGCCCTGCTTGGCCATCTGGATGATGAGCTCGTAGATCTCATACTTGGCGCCGACGTCGATGCCGCGCGTGGGTTCGTCCATCATGAAGACCTGCGGTTCGCGCTCCAGCCATTTGCCGAAGATGACCTTCTGCTGGTTGCCGCCGGACAAACTGGAGATCATATCGTCGGGGCCCATGCACTTGGTGTGCATGATCTTGATCTCCTTGGCGGTGGCTTTGACCATCTTGGGCTTGGACAGGGCCGGGCCGGTCTTGTACTGCTCCAGGTTGGCGATGGTGGTGTTGAAGGTCAGATCGCCCTTTAAGAACAGGCCGTTGGCCTTGCGCTCCTCGGTGATGAGGGCGAAGCCGTGCTCGATGGCCTCGTGGGCGTCGTTGAAGTTCATGAGCCGGTTCTTGAAGTAGACGCGGCCCGCCGCGCGGGTGCGCACGCCGAAGATGGTCTCCAGCAGCTCGGTGCGGCCCGCGCCCACCAGGCCGTACAGGCCGAAGATCTCGCCCTCGCGCACATCAAACGTGATGTCCTGCAGATGGGGCGCATACTTGGTGGAAAGGTGCTGGATGGACAGCACCGGTTCGCCGGGGGTGTTGTCCACCGGCGGGAAGCGGCTTTCGAGCGAGCGGCCGACCATGGCGGCGATCAGCTCGTTCATATCGGTCTCGCGGGTGGGCTTGGTCATGACCAGGTTGCCGTCCCGCAGGACCGAAACTTCGTCGCAGATCTCAAAGATCTCGTCCATCTTGTGGGATATGTAGATCAGCGCGATGCCCTGGGCCTTGAGCATGCGCATCATCTCAAACAGTTTGTCGACCTCCTGCACGGTCAGCGAGGAGGTGGGCTCGTCCAGCACGATGACCTGGGCGTCGTAGCTGATCGCCTTGGCGATCTCGCACATCTGCCGCTGCGAAACCGACATGTTGCGCATCGGCTGGGTCAGGTTGACCGTCATGCCCAGCTTGCGGAACAGATCGGCCGCCTGGCGCTTCATCTGGCCTTCGTCGACCACGCCCATCGAGTTCACCGGGTAGCGGCCCAGGAACAGGTTGTCGATCACGCTGCGTTCCAGGCACTGGTTGAGTTCCTGGTGGACCATGGCGATACCGTTTTCCAGGGCGTCCTTGGGGCCGGAGAAGCTGATCTCCCTGCCGTTGAGCACGATCTTGCCCTCGTCCTTCTGGTAGGTGCCGAACAGGCATTTCATCATCGTGGACTTACCGGCGCCGTTTTCCCCCATCAGGCCCATGACGGTACCGCGCTTGACGTCCAGGTTGATGTGGTCAAGCACCCGGTTGCGGCCGAATGACTTGCACATGCCCCGGATCGACAGGACGATATCATCTTTCGCTTGTGCCATTCTCGTTACTCCCGTCTTTGGCAAAATTCGCAGGCGCAGCCGCCGGGCCGCGGCCTGCGTTGCCGTAAAAAGGCGCTATTGGGGAGAAGGGCTTTCTCCCCAAATGGAGGAACCTTCTCCCCAATAGCGCGGTGTGTTCAGTTTGCTGTGGGCTGCGGCCGCATCACTGGCTGAGCAGGGCGGTGTAGGAAGCGGCGTTGTCGGTCTTGACCATGTTGATGGCGAAGGCGTCGTAGGCGCTCGGGTTGCCCAGGCGGTTGGTGATGTTGGCCTCGGTCTGGCCGTCGCCGCCGATGTAGTCGACCTTCAGGTTCAGCAGGTCGTCATAGTTCTGCAGCAGCGGCTGGTAGGTGGCGCTCAGGAAGTTGTCGGCCGCATTGTAGATGTCGAGCCAGACGGTCTTTTCGGGGTGGGCGGTGGCGTCCAGCTGGTTGGCGACCGGCGCGTAAGGCACGGTGGAGTCGAGGAATTCCTCGTAGTTGTCGGCCGTGACCGCCACGTTCAGCGCGTAGTAGGAGCGGGAGGTCTCGTCATAGTAGTAGACGTCCTCGCTCAGCACGTTGCCCGCGTCGTCCGCTTCGGCAATGCCGGTGTTGATGTCCACGCCGTCCAGCGCGTTGCGGATCAGGCGCAGGGTCAGGTAGGCCTGCACGTCGGCGTGCTGGCTGATGGTGCCGCCGTAACCGTCGGCGATGGCCGCCACGGCGTCGGCGTTGGCGTCATACCCGAAGGTGGGCACGCCTTCGGCCTGGCTCCAGGCGTTGAACATGGCCATGCCCATGCCGTCGTTGTTGGAGATGACGATGTCGATCTGGTCGCCGAAGGAAGCGGCCCAGGTGCTGATGGCGTTGCCGGCCGTGGGGGCGTCCCAGGTGGCGCCGGCGGAGGTCTTCATCTCCTGGCTGGCCAGCTCGCGCACGGTGTAGGTGGTGCCGCCGGCCTCGATGGTGCCGTCCTGCACGACAGTGGCGGAGCCGTCGGCGTTGGTGCCGACAGGATCGGACACGACGCCGTTTTCGCCGTCAACGGCGGTGCCCAGCGCGCTGCGCACGCCGCGGGTACGGGCGATGGAGTCGTTGTGGCCGATATCGCCGATGGCCAGAACGTAGCCGATGACGCCGTCGCCGTTGCGGTCGATGGTGTCGGCGTGGGCCGCGATGTAGTCAGCGACCATCTGGCCCTGCAGCTCGGCGCCCTGGTTGGCGTCAAAGCCGACGTAGTAGGTGTTGCCGTTGAAGTTCAGCGCGTCCATGTCCAGCTCGCCGGTGGTGGAGTTGGAGGGCTGGCGGTTGAACCAGATCACGGGCTTGTCCTTGTTGGCGACAGCGCCGCCCTCAGCCGCCGGGGCTTCCTCAGCGGGGGCTTCTTCCGCGGCCTCCTCGCCGGTCTCGGCGGGGGCGGTGGACTCGGCGGTGCTCTCCGAAGCGGGGGCGCCGCAGGCGGCCAGGCTCAGCGCCATGGCGGCCGCAACGGTCAATGCAACTGCTTTTCTCATGGTTGTGTTCTCCTTTTGTGTGAAACGCTTTGCGCGGGCCCGCGGCTGCGCGCGGCCCGCCTTTGTCTTTATGATACGGAAAAGCGCAGGTAAAAACAAGGTGAAATTTCACCGAAACAAGGGCAAAAAACCGGCCGGTTCGTCTGTTTCCACAAAGACGGACCGGCCGGTTTTGTACATTATGCTCAAGATTCCCGCTGCTCAAACGCGAACAGCGCCTTCTGGCTGTCCATGGTGAACAGGTTTTCCAAATCGACGATGCTGGTGGCGGTGTCCACCGTCGGCGCCAGGCTGCCGCCCTGGCCGCTCAGCAGCCGGTAGGCGCTCTCCACCCCCAGGTAGCCCATGGCGTAGGGGTTCTGCACGATCAGCGCGTCCACGCTGCCGTTCTGCAGCCCTTCGACGGTGGCGAGGTTGGAATCAAACCCGACCAGGAACACCGCGTCGGACAGGTCCTGCGCGGCCACCGCGGCCGCCGCGCCCACGCTGGTCGGCTCGTTGAAGGCCAGCAGCACGTTGATGTCCGGGTGGGCGCGCAGCAGCTCCCCGGTGTCGGCCTGGGCGCGGCCGGCTTCGGCCAGCGTGTTGATGCGCGCCGCCACCTGCGCGCGGCCGCTTTCTTCAAACAGGTCGCGCGCGCCGCGCTCGCGCTCCTGCCCGTTGGCGCTGCTGATGTCATAGTTGACGATGCCCACGGTCAGCTCGCCGTCCACGGCGTCCAGCGCGGCCTGGGCCGCCATCTGCCCGGCGGCGTAGTTGTCGGTGCCGATGTAGGTCTGCACGGCGGCGGAATCCACGTTGGAGTCGATGGCGACGATGCGCACCCCGGCGGCGGCCGCCGCGTCGATGGCGGCGGCGTTGTTCTCGTAGTCGATGGCGGAAAACACCAGTGCTTCGGCCCCGGCGTCCACGGCCTCGGCCACCATGCGGTTCTGGGTCTCGTAGTCCTCCTCGGTCTCGGGGCCGGAGATGTCCAGCTCGACGTTGTATTCGGCCGCGGCCGCCTGCGCGCCCGCAAACACCGAAAGCCAGAATTCGGTGCGGGTGGACTTGGCCACAATGGCCACACGGTGGCGCGCCCCGGTGGGGGCGGCGGCCGCGCAGCCGCCCAGCGCCAGCGCCAGCAGCGCGCAGGCCAGGGCTTTACCGGGTTTCGTACACATGGGCGGCCTCCTGCGTTACACGGGGCATGCGGATCTCGACACAGGTGCCCACGTCGGGCACGCTGTCGATGCGCAGGCCGTACTGTTTGCCGAAATAGATCTTGAGCCGGTCGTCGACATTCTTGATGCCGATGCCGGTGCGGTCGCCGGGCTGCCGGTGCAGGATGGCCTGCACCTGTTCGGCGGTCATGCCCACGCCGTTGTCCCGCACGCGGAACAGGATGTCCCCGCCGTCCGGGCAGACCTGCACCTCGATCTCGCCTTCGTCCACCATCAGGTCCAGGCCGTGGTTGATCGCGTTTTCCAGGATGGGCTGCAGCGTGATCTTGTTGCACAGGCAGTCCAGGCAGGCGGGGTCGACCGAAAAGGTGTAGGTAAAGCGGTTTTTGTAGCGGTATTTCTGGATCTGCAGGTAGCTTTCGGCGTGCTCGATCTCCTTGGCGATGGGGATCAGCTCATGCCCCTTGCTGATGCTGATGCGGAACAGGCGCGCCAGCGCGTGCACCATGCGCACGGCGTCGGCGTTCTGGCCCTGTTCGCACATCCAGGCGATGGAATCCAGCGTATTGTACAGGAAATGGGGGTTGATCTGGGCCTGCAGCGCCTTGAGTTCGGTCTTGCGCAGGTTGATCTCCTCCTGGCGCACCGTGACCATCAGCTGCTGGATGCGCAGCACCATATGGCCGAAGGAGTCCGAAAGCTCCCGCACCTCCCGCGTGCCGCCCACCGGGTGGTAGGTGAAGTGGTCGGCGTCGGCCTCAAAGCTCTCCATTGCACCGGCCAGGCCGCGCAGCGGCCGTGTCAGCAGGCGGGACAGCACCCAGCTGGTCAGCAGCGCGCAGGCCAGCACCAGCGCGCCCAGCACGCAGGAAAGCTGCAGCATTTCGGCCATGTTGCGGTCCACCAGCTCGTCCACATAGCTCACGCTCACCACGCGCCAG
This sequence comes from Candidatus Gemmiger stercoripullorum, assembly GCA_019119365.1. Classification (GTDB taxonomy): domain Bacteria; phylum Bacillota; class Clostridia; order Oscillospirales; family Ruminococcaceae; genus Gemmiger; species Gemmiger stercoripullorum. The sequence continues at coordinate 21,221 of DWXD01000027.1, forward strand.
CCGCTGCCGCCCACGCTGTTGACGCAGGTGATGACCGTGCCGTTGTCGTATACGCCGTCGTCCAGCCCGGCCAGGGCGGCGGTGTCCTCGCTTTTCAGGCCGGAGTAGATCAGCTGCTGCTGCGGGTGGTAGACAAGGTTGCCGGCGTCGTCCAGCAGAAAGCAGTAGCCGCGCGTGCCGATGCCGACATTGTTGATGTAGCTGGACAGGCTCGCAAAGCTCAAATCCAGCGAGACCCACTGCGCCGGGCCTTCGCCGTCCAGCCGGGCGGTCATGGTCACGACCCAGGGGTAGTAGCGGTCAAAGATGGTCGCCACATGCGGCGCGGTCATGAACACATCCGCCCCGGCGCGGGCGCGCTCGTAGTCAAACGAGAGGTTGGCCGTGATCTGCTCCTTGGGGTCCCGCCCCAGGGCCCAGCAGTCCAGCAGCTGCCCGGCGGCATCGTAGCTGGTCACGTCGACCACATCGGGCCGGAAGTTCAAAAAGGCGTTGAGCATCGCGTCGCGCCGCGCCTCGGTCTGGCCCAGCGTCTGCCGGACAATGTGCATCGCCTCGGACATATCGCTCAGGTAGTTTTCCACCGTGTTGGACACCTGCGAGACCGCCTGCGCGCTGCTGGTGCGGGCGTTCTGCACAATGGCGCGGCGGTAGCGGTCCAAAAACAGCGCAATGCACAAAAGCAGGATGACCGCCACCACGCCCACCACCATCGAGACCAGGATGCTGGTGATGCGCACCCCCGCGCCGCGCGCCGGGCGGCTCACGGCTGCGCCTCCGCACCGGCGTGCAGGCGGCGGCGCAGCGCATTGGGGGACTCGCCGCTGTACTTTTTAAAGCAGTAGCTGAAATAGTGCTGGTCGGTGTAGCCGCAGCGGCCCGCCACCTCCTGGATGCGCAAATCGGTCGTCTCCAGCATATGGCGGGCGGCCTCCATGCGCTTGCGGATCAGGATGTTGATGAAGGTCTCCCCGGCGTATTTCTTGATGCAGGCGCTCAGGTGGTTGGGGCTCACGTCCAGCATGGCGCTGAGCGACACAAGCGAGAGGTCGGCTTCCCGATAATGCTGGTCGATGGCCTGCAGCGCGCGGGCGCACAGGGCCTGGCCGCCGCGCACCGCGGGCACCAGGTCGCTGATAAAGCGCACGCCGCCCTCGGCGGGGTCGGCCTGGCGCAGCGCCTCCATCGCTTCGCGGTAGGCGCCGTGCAGGCGCGAAAGTTCCGGCGTCATGTGGCTGACGCCGATGCGGCACTGGCAGCCGAGCACGCGCGCGGCCATCTGGACGATCTCATCGGCCAGGATGTGCAGGTATTCCTCAAAATCGGACCGGTTGCCCAGCAGCACGGTCACGACCCGCCCGCCGGAGAAAAAGCTGACGCTGCGCAGGTACTTGGCCGCCAGCTTGTCCACCGCGGCGGCAAAGGCGGGCGTCGTGCAGCCCGCGCCGCCCGGCTCCTGCAGCGCCGCGGCCATCACGGTGTAGTGCGGTTTGTCGGCGGCGTCCTGCAGCAGGCCGCACTCGACCGCATACTGCGCGGCGGCGGGGTCCGGGTCGGCGAATTCGTCCAGCACCAGCGGCATCAGGAACACCGCGCGCCGGTCCTGCGGGTCGGGCGTGCGGGCGCGGTCCGGCTGCTGCGAAGCCTGGCGGAACAGCGCGAACTGCGCGTCGATCTTCTGGTGCACGGTGCGCAGCTCGGCCGCCAGGCCCTCGATGGTCAGCGGCTTGAGCATGTAGCTGATGATGTTGTACTGGATGGCCTGCTTGGCGTACTCAAAGTCGTCGTAGCCGCTCAAAAACGCGATGTTCATGGCCGGGCGGACCTCCCGCACCTGGCGCGCCAGCTCGATGCCGGAGATGAACGGCATGCGGATATCGGTCAAAAGCAGGTCCGGTTCTTTCTTTTCCACAAGCTGCAGCGCATCCAGCCCGTTGCTGGCGCTGCCCACCAGGGCAAAGCCGAGCTCGGCCCAGGGCACCATCCGGCACACCGCCTCGCGCAGCACGTCCTCGTCGTCGGCCACCACCACGGTGTAGATGTTTTTGCCTGTCCCTGTCATAAGCGCCTCCCCTTGCCGCGGCCGCCCGCCGCCCTGTTGCCTCCGATTATACTATACCCCGCCCGCCTTTTCAATCCGCCCCGCCCGCGCCAAAGCAAAGCCCCCTTTTTCCATAGGAGAAAAAGGGGGCTGAAAGCGAAGGCGGCCCGCCCGGCTCAGGCGGTGAAGACGGGGCGGCCTTCTTTATAGGTGGCGAGCACCTGCAGGTCGCGCAGGGCGGCGGGCGGGGTGGCGAGGGGGTCGGCGGAAAGCACGGTCAGGTCGGCCAGCTTGCCGGGGGCCAGCGTGCCCTTGCGGTCCTCCTCAAAATACTGGTAGGCGGCGTGGGCGGTCACGGCCTTGAGCGCTTCCAGCGTGGAGATGCGCTCCTCGGGCCCGAGCGGTACGCCCGCCCTGGTCACGCGGTTGACCGCGCACCAGACTGTTTCGAGCATGTCGGGGCGGATGACCGGCGCGTCCTGGTGGAAGGTGAACCGCAGCCCCGCGCGCAGCGCCGAAGCCGCGCAGCTGATGGCCGCGGCGCGCGCGGGCCCCATGTTGCGCAGGTGTACGTCGCCCCAGTGGTAGACGTGCGCGACGAAAAAGGACGGGATCATGCCCAGCGCTTTGAGCTGCGGCAGCTGGTCGCGGCCCAAAAACTGCGCGTGGATCATGACCGGGCGCACGCCGGGCGCGCCGGGGCAGGCGGCTTTGGCGCGCGCGAACTGCGCCAGATACTGCGCCGCGGCGGCGTCGCCGTTGCAGTGGGCCAGCACCTGGCGGCCTTCGCGCAGCGCGCGGACCAGCTGCGCAAACAGGACGTCGTCCGGCAGGGCGGGGTAGCCGCAGTAGCTTTCGTCCTGGCTGTCGGCCGGGACATAGGGCTGCCGCAGCCAGGCCGTGCGCGCCTGCGGCGAACCGTCCAGAAACGTCTTGTACCCGCCGATGCGGAACCGGCCGCGGTAGCCGTCCCAATGGGCGGGCAGGCGGGTGTGCAGGGCTTCGCAGCTGCGGAAATCGGCATAGCCGACCGTGTCCAGAAACAGCGTGCCGGTCTGCACAAGGGCTTCGTACAGCGGGGCCATCTGGTCCACGATGAGCCCGTCCTGCACGGTGGCGATGCCGAAGGACGCATAGAGCTGCTGGGCGCGGCGGTAGCAGCCCAGCAGCTGCGCGCCGCCCGGCGTGGGGATGCGCTTGATCGTCTCGATAAAGGCGTTCTCCTCGGCGTAGCCGGTCAGCGCGCCGTCCGCCGCGCGGCCAAAGCGGCCGCCGTCGGGGTCGGGCGTGGCGGCGTCCAGCCCCAGCGCCTGCAGCGCCTGCGTGTTGAACACCCCCGTGTGGCCGGAAGCGTGCTGCAGCACCAGCGGGTTTTCCGGCGCGGCTTTGTCCAGCACCTCGCGCGTGGGCGGGCGGTGCTCGGCCAGGGCGTTGTGGTCATAGCCGTGCGCCGTGACCCACTGCCCGGCGGGAACGTTGTTTTCCCGGATATAGCGTTGGATGCGCTCGATGAGGTCCGCATAGTCGCGCGCGCCCTCCACGGCGGCCTGCTGCAGGCCCATCGCCACGCTGGACAGGTGGCTGTGCGGGTCGATGAAGGCGGGCAGCAGCGCCGCGCCGTGCAGGTCGACGATCTCGGGCGCGTGGGCGGCGGCCTCGACGTCGCTGCGCGCGCCGACGGCCGCGATACGGCCATCCTCCACCAGCAGCGCCTCGGCGTACAGCCCGCGGGTCTCGTCCATCGTCAGGATGGTACCGTTGACAAACAGCGTCTGGGACATGGGGGACCTCCTTTTTGGTTGGCGTTTAGAGTTTGGGATTTAGAGTTCAGAGTTTAGAGTTTAGAGTTTAGATGTGGTGGATCGCCGCCCTGCGGGCGGCTCGGAAAAAGCGGTGGTTTATTTTCTGCGGAGGTTGTTCTTATTATACCATGAAGCGCAGCGGAATGGTAGAATTGCGCATTAAGAGGCGGTTGCCGGGGTGGCGTTGGCCGGAATGGCGAGCCGTTGCGCAAAAATGGTATAATAACCGCTTCGCGCTTAGGGCAGCGCGGTTAGAGAAAGAGGGCGGGGCATGGGGCGGCAGCAGGATTTCCGTATGGACAACGCCGTGCTTGCGGGTGTAGTCATGGGTCATTCCGTCCCACTCGTTTGTGGTTTTCTTGCCGCTTCGGTAGGCGGCTGCGGCAACGGCTTACTTGCCTTTTTCCCGGCTCACAATGCCGATGTTGTAGTGGTAAATAGCTATGGGTATCATCTCCCGGTTCTCAAACTGCCGGATTTTCTTCTTGCTTTCCCCAATCTCGGCGCTCAATTCCTCGCGGGTTTTCTCTCTCGGTTTCGTCATGGCTGGTCGCTCCTTTCTGCTCATGGGCAAAAGAAAAGAGCAGCCGTTTTCGTGGTGGAAAATAGCTGCTCTTGGTGGATGTATTTAGTTGTTTAAGCGGGCGGCAAACTCCCCGATAAATGGGGAATTTATTTATAAATCCTTCGTTTTCGTGTATATCACACCCATAAGCACAGCATTTGCCAACAAAAGAATAATTACATATCCAGTACAGAACGAAAACATATGCGGCACAACATCCATCATGGCACTCCAATCTTCTTTAATAACCCATTGTAACACCATCCGATATTCCATGAGGAGAGTTAAAGATACGAATGCAAGTGAACAAACGGAAGCCCACTGAGATACGATCTTTTTCTTAGGCATCATAATCCAGCCGATAATACAAAAAGCCACGCTCAAACCTCCACATAAGATCCACATACAAATGCCTCCTAGTTCCTTTTGTGATCGTAATATTCACTTACTAATTTCCGTTTGTTATTTTATGGCGCGTGAGCATTTACTCAAAGCACATATTTATGCTCGTTTCGGTCAGGGTTCCTCCACATCCCTGCCAAAAGTCATGGCACTACATCGCCGGGGAAGCATATCCCACACAGGCTGGTCATTCGATTGGAATAATCCATCGATGAACTACCTGTATCATAGAACATTTTTGTGGGTAGTGTCAAGGATTTTTCGCAAAATGGTTTGCAGACTCTGGTGTGAGTGAAGTCAGCCGGCAATGGAGGCATCCTCAAGGGCAGCCTCCAGATGCTTCATGTTCATGTACTTCTTGTTGCCCCACTGGGTACCTGCCACATGGCGCAATCGGGCGCAGACCAGCATGAGAGCGGAATTACCGTCTGGGAAACTGCCAACCACACGGGTGCGGCGGCGGATCTCCCGGTTCAGCCGTTCAATGACATTGTTGGTGCGGATACGGGTCCAGTGTTCGCTGGGAAAATCGCAGTAGGTCAGCGTTTCTTCAATGCCGTCCTCCACCTTCTTGGCTGCTTCTTTCAGCTTCATGGAGCGTAGTTCCTCTACCACGGCTTTGGCTTTCTCGCGGGCAGCTTTCTTGCTCTCTTGGGCGTGGATCGCTTTGAGCATCTTGGCCACTAGCTTTGCTTTGGAACGCGGTGTAACAGCAAACACATTCCGGTAAAAGTGGACTGTACACCGTTGGTATTTGGCCTCGGGAAACACTTCGCCTACGGCTTCCAGCATACCAAGGCACTTGTCACCAACCACCAATTTAACCCCATCCAGACCACGGCCACGGAGCCACTGAAAGAAATTAACTCAACTGGCCTTGTCTTCTTTCATCCCCTCAGCTGCGCCAAGAACTTCGCGGTAGCCATCCTCGTTGACCGCAATGGCTACCAGAATGGCTACATTTTCAAACTCTCCACCCCAGTTACGGCGCAGATAGATTCCATCCACATAGACATACGGATACCGTCCTCCTTGCAAAGGGCGGTTCCGCCAATCCTCAATATGGACATACGCTTTCTTGTTCAGTTCACTGATGGTGGATGGCGACACCTTGCTGCCCCACAGGGCCTCGGTAATATCCTCCACGCGCCGGACGGATACGCCTGCCAGATACATCTCGATGAGTGCTTCTTCCACGCTGCTTTCGCGGCGGCGATACCGCTCAATGATGGCGGTTTCAAAAGAGATGCCCTTGAGCTTGGGTACCTTGAGTGTGACGTCTCCGGAAGTGGTGGTGAGATTACGGTTGTAGTGGCCGCTGCGGTAGCCTTGGCGATGCTCATTGCGCTCATACCGGGCAGCTTGGGTCAGCTTGTTGGCCTCTGCCTCCAGTAGTTCGTTGAGCGTCTCCTCTACACTGCCTCGTACGAGTTCTTTGAGCTGCCCCTTGATAACTTCCTCGTTTAGCTGTACAATCTTTTCAGGCATGGTTTGCTATCTCCTTTCGAATGTTTGTGTCGCAACTTCATTCTACCAGAGATCTGCAAACCATGTCTTTTTATTTTTGCGAAACTTATTCTACCTTATCAAAAATTCTGGCCAAATTGGCCAGAATTAAATCATAAACAACG
>DWXD01000028.1 GCA_019119365.1 Candidatus Gemmiger stercoripullorum
ACAAGGTCATTTGTATGGCCGGTGTCGATGACGGTGAGGTTCCACCTGTTCCCATTCCGAACACAGAAGTTAAGCTCACTTGTGCCGAAGATAGTTGGTTGGAAACGACCTGTGAAAATAGGTAGATGCCGGCTTCTCTTTTATATGGCCCGTTGGTCAAGCGGTTAAGACAGCGGCCTCTCACGCCGTTAACATGGGTTCGATTCCCGTACGGGTCACCAAATTAGACAAACTCGAACGTTGTGCTCTTTGGGCACAGGTTCGAGTTTGTTTTTTTGTTTGCCGCGATACAATGACAAAAGAGCCTTGCGTCAGAAGGAGTACTCTGCCGCAAGGCTCTTTTTCTGTTTGGCCAGTGATACAGTAAAGTTAGGCGGTGTGGAGGATTTTTTTGGATGCACCCTAATCATTTTGTGGGGCACGCTCGTTATCATAAGTAAAGCACATTTTACAAGGACAGGGGGGATGCGTATGCGGGACGCGCAGTTGATACGGCGCATTCAGGCCGGAGACCGCACGGCGGCGGATACCTTGATTGAGCGATATTATACGGCAATTCTACGATATTGCGCCCGCCATACCCCTTGTACACAGACGGCGGAGGGCCTGACCCAGGAAGTCTTTTTGCACCTATTCCGCACCATAGGAAGCTACCGGGAACAAGGGCAGTTCCGCGCCTATCTGTATCGCATCGCTTATTGTCTGTGTGTGGATGCCGCCAGACAAAGAAAAATAGAACCGATGCCGGAGGACATGGCAGACACATCGGCGCCTTTTGAAGCTGTCGAAAACCGTGATATGGCAGAGCGGCTGTTGGCAAGCCTGCCCCTGGAGCAGCGGGAAGCCGTATGGCTCCGCTATGGGGAGGGACTGAAATACCGCGAAATCGCTGCTGTGACGGGGCAGCCGCTGCGCACCGTGCAGAGCCGTGTACGGATCGCGCTGAAAGCTTTAAGGGAGGGAAAACTGTGAATTCTTCTGCACTGCATCGCCTGCTGTGCCAGGGACCGCAACCGTCTCGCATGGCAGAGACCAAACAAAAGTGTGCCGCACTCTTACAAAAAAATCCGGTACGGCGCCGTACCGGATTCTGGACCTTCCTCTCACAGGTGTGGCGCTTTACCGGGGCGCCCATGTGGGCGGCCCAGCGGGCGGCGTCTTTGCTGTTTTTTCTGGCGGCGGCCGGACAAAAGGACCTTGTGTCCTGGCTGCCGCTGCTGGGGCCGCTTTTGGTGGGGGTGTGTCTGCCGGTCCTGTTTGCCGGCCAGCGCTTTGACATGGATGAACTGGAAGCATCCACCTGTGTATCCCGTGCAGAGCTGGCGCTTGCCAAGCTGATCCTGGCCGCCGCTGCGGACCTTGTGTTTTTGACGGCGGCGCTGGTGCTGGGAAAGTCACAGACAGGAAAAGCCTTGCTGCCGCTGTTTTTTTATCTGCTGGTTCCGTTTTTGTTTTGCGCGCTGACTTCGTTGACAGTACTTCGGCGCTGTCCGCGGAGCAACGGAGTGGTTTGTATCGTGGTATGCTCTGCCACGGCGGCGGGGCTTCTGGTTGTTCATCTTGCGGCGCCACAACTGTATGAGACGTCTGCGTTGGGCGGTTGGATGCTTGCATTCCTGGTATTCGGCGGATTTTTTGTCAGAGAACTGATTTCTCTGTTCCAACAACGAAAGGAGGGCATCATCGGTGGAGTTGCTGCTTGATAATCTGTGCAAGGATTTTGGAGGAAACACGGCGGTGGCAGGCATCACCGCTGTGTTGGAACCCGGCATTTATGGCCTGCTGGGGGCCAATGGGGCGGGGAAAACAACTCTTTTGCGGATGATCTGCGGCGTTTTGAAACCTACTGCCGGGCAGGTACGTCTGGATGGAATCCCCATTGACGCGCTGGGGGCGGCGTACCGGGACAAACTTGGCTATCTGCCGCAGGATTTTGCGGGGTATCCGCAGTACAGTGCCCGTGATTTCCTTCTGTATATGGCGGTGTTGAAAGGGATGACCCGCTCCCAGGCCGTGCCGAAGATTCAGGAGTTGCTGTCTATGGTTCGGCTGCAGGGGGCCGCCAACAAAAAGCTTCGGACTTTTTCCGGCGGGATGCGCCGCCGGTTGGGCATCGCCCAGGCATTGCTCAATGACCCGGATATTTTGATGCTGGACGAGCCGACCGCAGGTTTGGACCCCAAAGAACTGGTCCACTTTCGCAACATTCTGGAAGGGTATGCACAGCAAAAAATAGTGCTTCTTTCCACCCACATCGTTTCTGACCTGGAGGCAATCGCGCACAAAGTATTCCTGATGAAAGACGGGCGGTTTCAAACCCAGGGCACCGTTTCAGAACTGCTGCAGCAGGCAAAAGGCCGTGTTTGGGAGCTGACCGTACCATCCCGGGAGGCCGAGGCCTGGCAGGCGCGGGTGACGGTGGCCAATCTGCGCTATGAGGGGGACAGCGTGACGCTGCGAATTCTGGCGGATGCAAAGCCTGCCCCGGCGGCAAGACCCTGTATCCCCACATTGGAAGATCTGTATCTGTTGTACTTTCCAGAGGAGGAAGGAGGCGACAATCCATGAGCCTGTTCTGGCAGGAACATAAGAAGCTGTGGCGCTCCGGGCTGACACGGCTGGCAGTGTGCGGTATGATGCTGCTGACGCTGGGGCTGCAGGTGTGGACCATGCAGTGCGTGAGTTTTGGCACGATGCGGGCGGACGGAAGCCACAAGATCGACGGATATACGAACATCCGCAAGAGCCGGCAATATGCCGCCCAATGGCAAACGCTCACCGATGAGACAGCACAGGATATGGTGCGTACCTATCAGCAAATCCTGGCGGAGAACCCGGAGTTTGACGGTGCTTTGGCGGATTTCAGCTTTCTGCAGGGAACATTGGTGTCGTTTCTGTGGCCGGAGGCAGAGGATCAGACCCAGCCCTATCCCACACTTACCATCTACTATGTGGACCCTGCTCGCTTGACCGGTCTGTATGAGCGTCGGGAGGAAAAACTGGAATATTACCTGGAAAACCAGTTTTCGGACCCGGCGGATCGGCAATTCTTTCTGGATATGGACAGCCAGGTGGATAAGCCCATGGCATACGGCTGGGCTGCAGGGTGGTCTGTCATTTTGGGCAACGGTATCGGGGGCTTTGGCCAGATGGTTTTACCTGTGGTTCTGGCCCTGGCTTTGACACCTATATTTGCCGGGGAAAAACGGCGGGGCATGGATACGCTGCAGGTGACATCCCTGCATGGGACAACGGGGCTGGCCGGGGCAAAGCTTTTGTCGGGGCTGGCGTTTGCGGTGGAAATCTTCGGGATGTTTGCCGCGGTTATGGTAGCGGTTCAAGCTGTCTGGCTTGGGTTTGAAGGCTGGAACCTGCCCATCCAGCTGATCAAAATGTTGGCTACGGCGCCGATGAATATGCTCCAGGCGGAATGTTATGAACTGGCATACCTGTTCTGCTCTGTGCTGGGCTTTGCCGGGGCTGCCTTGCTGATGTCCGCGCTTTTGCCCGGGAGCACGGCAGCACTGGTCGCCGCCTTGCTGATAACCTGGGGGCCGCAGATCCTCAACCAGTATCTGCCTTGGCCGGTGCAGCAACATCTGCGGCTGCTTCCCTTTGTGGGCGGGGCGGAAGACATTTTCCGGCAGAACCTGTATCATTGGTTCGGTTTACGGCTCTGGTCGCCCGGGCCGTTGCTGTGGGGCCCGCTTCTGGTTGGCGCGGTTTGCCTGCCGTTTGCCGTAATGGCGTGGTGCCGGAAGAAAAACAGATAAGCGGCCGCAACGGGCGCTAAAAATTTGAGCTCAATGGATGCTTGCAAAAAACAATGGATTTGACTATAGTTGAATGAGGCGGCTGAAAAATTCCCGGCAGCCCGGGGTTAAAAAGCGACCTATTTTAACGTATGAATGGACGATATGATACATGGAAAACATGGTGGATCTGATCATATTTATGGGGCAGTCCAATATGGCCGGGCGCGGCATTGTCGACGCGGCACACCCGCAGCCGGCGCCGCGCCTGACCCGGGGGGCCGGGTATGAATACCGTGCCGTATCCGACCCGGAGAACCTGCATGTGTTGCGCGAACCGTTTGGCTTGCAGGAAGACCGCCCGGGCGGCATCGATGATTTGCGGATGAAAACCGGTTCCCTGGCAACGGCCTTTGTCAATACATGGTTTGCGCAGACCGGTGTGCCGGTCGTGGGCGTTTCGGCATCCAAGGGCGGCAGCCGCATAGAGGAGTGGCTGCCCGGCAGCCGCTATCTGAACGATGCGATCGAACGCCTGCGGGCTGCGCGCGGCTATCTGGCCGGGAGGGGCTGGACGGTCCGCCGCTGCCTGGTCCTCTGGTGCCAGGGGGAATCGGATGGAGACGCAGGGACGCCGCGCATAGTGTATGAAAAGCGCTTTGAACAGATGTTTTCCGCTTTGCAGCGCGCAGGGGTAGAGGACTGCCTCCTGATCCAGATCGGCTGCTACAATGGCAGCGATCCGAACATTGATTATGCCCCGATCCGGCAGGCGCAGCAGGAACTTTGCCGCAAGCTGGCGCATGTTCACCTTGTATCCGGCGCGTTCGCCGGTATGAAGGCGCGCGGTTTGATGAAGGATGCTTTTCATTATTACCAGCAGGCTTATAATGAGGTCGGCGCCGAGGCGGCGTGCAATGCGGTCCGGGTTTTGCGGGCCGGAGGGCTGAGCGCTGCCGCCAGATGATGCGCCCCTAATGTGGCAGACCGTGCATAAAATCAGCCTGTTTTTGCATTGGCGCTGCACCGGCTGCACAGCTCGGCCCAGCGGTGGGTGCGGTAGAAGGGGAGCATGGCGGCCATTCCGGCTACAAAGCTCAGCGACATGCCCGCCATGCAGTAATCGCCAAGCCCGACAGCGGCCAGCAGCCAGGCGGAGGGGATACGCACAGCCCACAGGATCAGCAGGTTGACGACGGTCGGGTAACGGATCTCGCCCAGACCGTTGACATAATTTATGATGCCGTTGAAGACCGCATAACACCAGGTAAACGGCAGAACCACGACCACATAGCGCGCGGCGACGGCCAGGACGGCCTCGTCGCGCGTAAACAGGGTGAGCACCGGAAGGAGGCGGAACAGCGTCAACAAAAGCCCGGCCGCCAGCGTGAAAGCGCCGCAGGCCAGCGGGATGCGCAGCGCGCCCCGCCGCAGGCGGTCGGTGAGGCCGGCACCGAAATTCTGCCCCGAAAAGACGGAGGCGGCGCTGGAAAACGATGTGATCGCCACATTGGCCAGCGAACTGATCTTGCTGGCAACCGAACACCCGGCGACGAATACCGAACCCTGCGTGTTGTATAGCGTTTGCAGCATCAGATGGCCGAACGAGTACAGGGCGTTGTTGAGCCCCAACGGCAGGCCGACGTGCAGGATCTCCCGCAATGTGGCGCGGTCATAGCCTTTGGGCAGGACCGGGAACGCCAACTCCGGCGCATGCCGCAAAAGATAAACGATGCTGAAAGCCCAAGCCAGCATCATGGCGGCGGCGGTGGCGGCGGCTGCGCCGCCGACGCCCAGGCCGAATACGCCGACGAGAACGAGGTCGCCGACGATGTTCACAAAACAGCTGATAACCAGCATCCACAGCGTGGCCTGGCTGTTGCCAAGCCCGCGCAGCAGCCCGGCATTGAGGTTGTACCCCATGTTGCCAAGGCACCCCAGCGTTGTGATCCGCAGATACAGCACAGCGCCGGGCCAGGCATCTTCCGGCACCTGCATCAGGCGCAGCAGCAGCGGACCGGCCAGCAGGCCGATCACGGTCAAAGGAATGGCCGTGGTATAAAGAAACCAGACCGCTGTGCGGGCCAGTGTTTGCTGGCGGGCGGTATCGCTTTGCCCGGCTGCCTGCGAAACCAGGATGGAGACACCGGAGCCGATCCCAAGAAAGACGCAGAGCAAAATTTCCAGCGGCTGTGAGCTGGTCGCCACGGCAGCCAGCGCGGTGGAATCACAAAAGTTGCCGATGACAAGGGTATCCACCGTGCTGTACAGCTGCTGCAGCACATTGCCCGCACAGATGGGCAGGGCAAAGCGAATGGTTGTGGAAAGGATGGACCCCTGGGTCATGTCGATGCGCGTTACCGGTTGGGACAAAGCAGAACGACCTCCCCGGCCGCCGCGGCGGCCGCTTTTTTCGAGGGTAGTATAGCAACATTGCCCGGGAATGTCCATAGTGGAGCGGCCGTTTTCGGGGGCGGGCCGGAATGTTGGCAAGAAAAGGCGCAGCGCACATATTTTGCGCTTTGAACCCTGCGCCAACAAAGAAAAGCAAGCGCGCAATGCGGGCGGAATTACGGCGCGCACAAACAGAAAAAGCGCCCTGCAGCAGGAAAAGCTGCGGGGCGCTTTCGCACAAGGCGCGGGTATCGCGGTTGTGCGGTTCAGGCGTTGGCCATCTCGATCAGGTGCTCCATGACCAGCGAGTTGAGGATGCTCATTTTCAGGTAGGTTTCGCCGTACTGTTCGGTGTAGGTGGTCGGGTCGTCGGTGCCGTATTGGTCCATGATCTCGGCGTTCATGGTGTCGGTATCGCAGACGATGCCGTAGGTCTCGGCCAGCGCCTGCATGATCAGCGCCTGCTGCACCGCGCCGTCAATGTACCCCGCAATGCTTTCCAGGTAAGCGGCCGTGTCGGCAAAACCGCCGCTTGTGATGAACTCGTCCAGCGTGACGCCGTTCATCTGGCTGTACAGATACGGCGTGAGCAGGTAGTAATCTTCAAAGTATTTCACAAGCTCGGCAGGCGCTTCGTCGGCTACGGCCAGCTGGCTGGTCAGCTCGTTGTAGATCTCGTTGGCCTGCTGGTCGTACAGCAGCAGACCGCGGACATAATCGTTCACACCGGCCACGCTGGTCAGCCCCAGCGCCTGGTTGAGATGCTCCTGCACCCAGGCGTCGGTCAGTTCGGGCAGCGTGGTCTGCTCCACATAGTTGAGCGTTGTGGCAAAAACGGCTTCCTTCCCGGCCAGCTCGGCAGACTGATAGTCCTCCGGGAAGGTGACGACCACATCGAAACTCTCGCCGGGCATATGGCCGACGATCTGTTCCTCAAAGTTGTCGATAAAGCGCCCGCTGCCCAGCGTGATGCTGTAGCTTTCCGCCGTGCCGCCGTCAAAGGCAACGCCGTCGATGGAACCGGCGAAGTCGATATTCACCGTGTCGCCGTCTGCCGCCGCGCGGTCGGTCACCTGTGTCGTCTCGGCATAAGAGACCAGGATGTTTTCGTTGATATAGCTCTGGATGTCCTCTTCGGCGACGGTGTTGGCGGCGTCCGAGAGGGTGGGGGCAAAGCCCTGCGGAATGGTGACATAGTCGGTGGCCTTCACGCCGGCCACATAGCCGTTCTCGTCAAAGATCGAGCTGTAGTCGAAATCGCTCAGGTAAGCGTAAGGGTCTTCCTGCGCGGCAGATTCGCCGGAGGCGGTAGCCTGCGGTTGTTCAGCCGTTTCGGCGGTGGCGCCGCTTTCCGCGGTGGCGCCGCAGCCGGCCAGACCAAGGGCCAGGGTCCCGGCCAGCAGACCGGCGGTGATGCGAAGTGCATTGATATGTTTCATGGGTCGCTCCTATCCTTTATTCATTGGAATACCTGCTTATTATACATCATTTTCATAAAATGTACAGCCGACATTTCAAAATGCGCAAAAAGGTGCTATACTGGGGAGGTAAACGGCAAACAGATACACCCAAGGAAAGGAACCCGGGCATCCATGAAAAAAGAACAGATCGCGCGCATCAACGAACTGGCCCGCAAGGCAAAAACGGAGGGACTCACCCCGGCGGAAAAAGCGGAACAACACACGCTGCGGCAGCAGTACCTTGCCGATGTCCGCGCTTCGCTGCAGGACCAGCTCGCACACACGACGGTCATTGAGCCGGACGGCAGCCGCCACCCGCTGCTGAAAAAGAAGTGAGCCGCCCCGGCGGGGCGGGAAAAACCGTTCGCAGCCGCGCGCTTTGCATTGCATTTTTACGCGGCGTCTGGTATAATCATACACGGCGGCGTATCCCGGCTTCAACAAATCGGCCGCCAGCCGGAAAACGGCGGCGGCCGGGCGGAAAAGGCTGTACAATAAACCAAAGTGAGGTTTGTAAAATGCTTACTGCAATCACCGGTATCAACTGGGGCGACGAAGGCAAGGGCCGCATGGTCGACCTGCTGAGCCAGGACTACGACATCGTCGCGCGCTACCAGGGCGGCGACAACGCCGGCCACACGGTCAAGAACGAGCGCGGCAAGTTTATCCTGAACCTGATCCCTTCCGGTATTCTGCGCCCGGAGGTCGTCTGCGTCATGGGCGGCGGAATGGTCATCGACCCGGAACATCTGGAAACCGAGATCGCCGCGCTGCGCGAAAAGGGCGTTGAGATCAGCCCCGACAACCTGAAAATTTCCGACCGCGCCACCATCACCATGCCGTTCCATGTTGAGCAGGATGGTCTGGAGGAAGCGCGCCTTTCCAAGACCGGCGCGCAGTTTGGCTCCACCAAGCGCGGCATCGCCTATACCTACGGCGACAAGTTCATGAAGAAGACGCTGCGCATGGGCGACCTTGTCCATATGGACGCCGGTGTGCGCAAGCGCCTGGAGACGATCGTCGAGTCCAAAAACCTGACGATGGTGAATATTTATGACCAGAAGCCGGTCAGCGTTGAGGAAATGTGGGCCTGGTGCGAGCATTTTTCCGCGCTGTTCAAGGACTATATCTGCGATGTGGGCGATTACCTCGCCAAAGCCGACGACGCGGGCAAGAAGATCATGTTCGAGGCCCAGCTCGGCGCGCTGCGTGATATCGACTATGGCATCTACCCCTATACTTCCAGCTCCAACACGATCAGCGCCTATGCGCCGATCGGCGCCGGTATCCCCGGCCGCAAGCTGGACCTTTCCATCGGCATCATGAAGGCGTATTCCTCCTGCGTGGGCGAAGGCCCGTTTACCGCCGAATTGGCCATGACCGAACCGGAGAAGGACGTGCTGCGCGAACATGGCCATGAATACGGCGCCGCGACCGGCCGCCCGCGCCGCGTTGGCCCGTTTGACGTCGTCGCCAGCCGCTACGGCGTACAGTGCCAGGGCTGCGATGAGCTGGCGCTGACGCTGCTCGACGTGCTCGACTATATGGAAACTGTGCCGGTCGTGGAGGCTTACCGCCTGGCGGACGGCACCGTGACCGACCGCTTCCCGACCGGCAAGACGCTGGACGACGCCCAGCCTGTTATCAAGCAGATGGAGGGCTGGCACTGCGACATCAGCGGCGTGCGCAAGTATGAGGATCTCCCGGCCCAGACCCGCGCGTATGTGGAGTATCTGGAGCGCGCCGTCGGCTGCCGCATCAAGTACATTTCGGTCGGCCCGGAGCGGGACGCCTGCATCGTGCGCGATTGAGTGGTATTTTTGCAGTAATATTTCCGGCAGCGGACCACGAACCATGGTCCGCTGCTTTTTGAGAAGGAGGGGGTTCTGCGTGACCCAGTGGCTGATCCGCCTGTTTGTCAAAGACAGCGCAAATACAGGCAGCGCCAGCGTGCGCAGCGCCTACGCCGATCTTGCCTGTATAACGGGGATCGTCTGCAATGTGCTGCTGTTTGCGGGCAAGTTCCTTGTCGGCACACTGTTTGGCAGCGTGGCCATCACGGCAGACGCCATGAACAATTTATCCGACGCCAGTTCCAACATCGTCAGCCTGGCCGGGTTCCGGCTCGGCGCGCGCCCGGCGGATGAAAAACATCCTTTCGGCCATGCGCGGTACGAATATCTGGCAGGTCTGGCAGTCTCGGTCATGATCCTGGTCATCGGCGTTGAGCTGCTTAAAGAAAGCGCGCTCAAGGTGCTGCAGCCGACGCCGGTCAGCTTCGGCTGGCTGTCGGCCGGGGTGCTGGTCGCGTCCATCGCCGTCAAGCTGTGGATGAGCCTGTTCAACCACAGGATCGGCGTTTTGATCGACTCCGAGACGCTGCGCGCCACTGCGGCCGACGCCCGCAACGACGTGATCTCGACGGCGGCCGTGCTGGCGGCCTCCATCGCAGCCAAACTCAGCGGCATAGACAGGCTGGACGGGCTGGCCGGTGTGGCGGTGGCCCTGTTTATCCTTTACAGCGGCATCGGCCTTGTGCGGGATACGCTGGACCCGATCCTTGGCGCAGCGCCCGACCCGGCGCTGATTGAGCGTATTGAACGCAAGGTGCTTTCCTACCCGGGCGTGCTGGGCATCCATGATATGATGCTGCACGACTATGGCCCGGGCAACCGGCTGGTCAGCTTCCATGTCGAGATGCCGGCCGGGGCGGACGTGCTGCAAAGCCACGATACGATCGACACGATCGAGAAAGACCTCATGCGGGAGGAAGGGCTGATCGCCACCATCCACTATGACCCGGTCGTGACAGACGACGCCCACGTCAACGAGCTGCGCGCTTTTCTGGAAGAAGAAACGGCCCGCCTTGAACCGGAAGCCGCCGTGCATGATCTGCGCATCGTTCCGGGGCCCAGCCATACGAACGTCGTGTTCGACTGCGCGGTCCCGCCGGACTACCTCTCCGGCAAAGACCGGCGCGCCGCGCGCCTGGCGGCTGCGCTGCGCGAAGCGGTCAAGAAGAAATGGCCCGACCATTTCTGTGTGATCCGCATGGAATCAAACTACGGCGCCGCCAAGCTGCGCCTGGAGACCGATGAAAACCTCTCGCCGGAATAAAGCGAGCAAACGAAAGGATGTGCCTTTATGGATTATAACGCCGCCGCTTTGGCCATGCACGAAAAGAACCGCGGAAAGCTGACGGTGCAGAGCCTTGTCCCGGTCAGGGACAGGGACGCGCTCTCCACCGCCTACACCCCCGGCGTGGCGGAGCCCTGCCGCCATATCGCCAAAAACCCGGAAGATGTCTACAAATACACGCTCAAAGGGCGCACGGTGGCGGTCGTGACCAACGGCACCGCGGTGCTGGGCCTGGGCAACATCGGCCCCGAGGCCGGGCTGCCGGTCATGGAAGGCAAATGCGCGCTGTTTAAGGAATTTGGCGGCGTCGATGCTTTCCCAATCTGCCTGAACGCCAGCACAAAGGAGGAGGTCGTGACGGCCGTCAAGGCCATCGCACCGACCTTCGGCGGCATCAACCTGGAGGACATCCGCAGCCCCGAATGCTTTGCCATCGAGGAAGAGCTGGAGCGCGACCTGGACATCCCGGTTTTCCACGACGACCAGCACGGCACAGCCATCATCGTGCTGGCCGGCGTGCTCAACGCGCTGAAGGTGGTGGGCAAGGACATCCGCAGCATCCGCGTTGTGCAGAACGGCCCCGGCGCAGCCGGTACGGCCATCATTCGTATGCTGCAGACCGCCGGTGTACAGGATATCATTGCGGTCGACGAACACGGCATTCTTGTGCCGGGGCGCAGCGCCGGGCTGGAAGGCCACAAAGCGGCCCTGGCCGAGCGGACCAACCCCCGCCGTGTCTCCGGTGGTTTGGCCGAGGCGATCCGCGGGGCGGACCTGTTCATCGGCACTTCGGTCGCCGGGGCGCTCACGCCCGAGATGGCGGCCAGCATGGCCCCGGATGCGATCGTTTTTGCGATGGCGAACCCCAACCCCGAGATCATGCCCGACGCCGCCAAGGCGGCCGGGGTGCGCGTTGTCGGCACCGGCCGCAGCGATTTTCCCAACCAGGTCAACAATGTGCTGGCGTTCCCGGGCATCTTCAAAGGCGCGCTTTCGGTGCGCGCCCGCGATATCAACGACGAGATGAAGCTGGCGGCCGCGCATGCGCTGGCCGCGCTCATCCCGGACGCGGAGCTGAGCGAAGAAAACATCCTGCCCAAAGCCTTCGATCCGCGCGTGGCGGATGCGGTGGCCGGCGCGGTCGCGAAAGCGGCGCGGGAAAGCGGCGTGGCCCGGGTATGAAGATCCGCGAACTGGACGCCGCCGCCGTCACCGGCGCGGTCCGGCAGCTCTGCCTGCAGGCCAACCGCACGCTGCCGCCCGATGTGAAAGCGGCCATGGATGCCGCGCGTGCAGCCGAACCCTGGCCGCTGGCGCAGGAGACGCTGGGGCTGCTGGCGCAGAACCTGGACGCCGCCGCCCAAAATGAGCTGCCCATCTGCCAGGACACCGGCATGGCCTGCGTCTTTATTGAACTGGGGCAGGACGTGCATATAAGCGGCGACCTGCAGGCGGCGGTCGACGAAGGCGTGCGCCGCGGCTATGCCGAGGGCTACCTGCGCAAAAGCATTACCGGCGACCCGCTGCAGCGCAAAAATACAGACGACAACACCCCGGCTTTTTTGACTGTTACGCTTGTGCCGGGGGATGCCTGCCGCATCACCGTCGCGCCGAAAGGCGCGGGCAGTGAGAACATGAGCCGCCTTGCCATGCTCAAACCGGCTGACGGCGTGCAGGGCGTCAAGGATTTTGTACTGGAGAACGTGCGGCTGGCCGGGTCCAACCCCTGCCCGCCCATTGTGCTTGGCGTCGGCATCGGCGGCAGCTTTGACAAATGCGCGGCGCTGGCCAAACACGCGCTGCTGCGGCCGCTGGACACCCCCAACCCGGACCCGTATTATGCGGCGCTCGAACGCGAACTGCTGCAGGCCGTCAATGCCATGGGCATCGGCCCGCAGGGCTTTGGCGGGGCCACGACCTGCCTTGGCGTATCCATCGAGCAGGCGCCCACGCATGTGGCCTGCCTGCCGGTGGCGGTCAACGTCAGCTGCCATGTGACCCGCCGGGCCACCGTGACGCTGTGATCACAACAAAAACGAACAGGAAAAGGAAGTAGACCAGCTATGCCTGCTAAAGATCCCGGTATCGACATTTCTCTGGAAGGCGTCGGCGTTTCGGCGCAGAAAAAACGCAGCCCGGTGGATATCCCGCTGGGGAAAACCGGCCGTTCCGGGGCGGGGGACATCGGCGACGCTCAGCTCGAACAGATGGTCAACCGCCACCATCAGGAAGTCAAGGAACAGCACCGCCGCGCGCGGCAGGGGGGCTAATGATGCAATACCGCCTTACAACACCGCTTTGCAAAGCGGACCTGGCGCCGCTGCGCGCAGGGGACACGGTGCTTTTGTCCGGCGTCGTGTTTACGGCGCGGGACGCCGCCCACGCCCGCATGGCCGAACTGCTGGATGCAGGAAAGCCGCTGCCGTTTGATCTGCGGGGCGCGGCCATCTACTATGTCGGCCCCACGCCGGAGCGCCCCGGCTGTGTGATCGGCGCAGCCGGGCCGACAACGGCCGGGCGGATGGATTCCTTCACCCCGCGCCTGCTCGATCTCGGGCTTGCCTGTATGATCGGCAAAGGCAAGCGCAGCGAGGCGGTCAAAACAGCGGTCGTGCGCAACGGCGCGGTCTATCTGGCGGCGCTGGGCGGCGCCGGGGCGCTGATGGCCGCCAGCGTGCAGAGCTGCAAGGTCATTGCCTGGCCGGACCTCGGCTGTGAAGCCGTGCGCCGCCTTGTTGTGCAGGATATGCCGCTGACCGTGCTGCTGGACGCCCACGGCGGCGATTTGTACGAAAGCGGTCCGGCCGCCTACCTGCAAAGCCAAAAAGGGGAGAGCGAAGCGTGCAAAACATGAAAAAGACCCGCCGGCGCGCCTATAAGCGCCTGGCGGTCTGCCTGGCGGCGCTTTTGGTCTGCTGCGGTGCGGCGGCACTGCTGTTCAAGCTGCGCGCAGACCGCAAAGCGGAGCAGGCCCGGCTGGCCGCCGAACAGGCCGCGCAGGCTGCCGAGGAGCAGGCCCGCCGGGAAGCGGAGGAGGCGGCTGCGGCCCAGGCTGCCGCCGAGGCTGCCGAGCAGGCCCGCCTGGCGGCGGAAGCCGAGGCCGAACAGCGCCGGGAGGAGGCCATACAGGCTGCCGCCGAGGCCAAAGAGGGCATCGAATACGGCGATTGCATCGGTACGGTGCGGGTCGAAGGCACCGAGGTCGACTGCGAACTCTACTGGGGCGATACCAACGCGATCTTCCGCGCAGGCGCAGGCTGCAGCGCGGATAACGGCTGCGTGATGCCCGGTGAAAACGGCACCGTCTTTGTGGGCGCGCATACCGACACCTACTTCAATAAGCTGTTTGACGCCGAGGAGGGCGCGCTGATCCACCTCGATACGATTTACGGCGACTTCGTCTATGAGATCACCGGGTTCGAGGTCATCGGCGAGACCGAGGTCGATAAATGCCGCTGGGGCGCAGAGGAGCCGAGCTGCATCCTGTACACCTGTTACCCGCAGGGCATCCAGGTGCCGACGCCCTACCGCTATCTGGCTTATGCCGACCCGGTGGAAACGGACGAGAACGGCGTTGTGCCCCAAAGTCTGCCCGGTCTGTCGGATGCGGAGGAAGATGAGGCTGCACAAACACAGCCGAACGCGGAAGAGGCCGAAGCCCCGGCGGGCGAAAGCGAAGATTGACAAACCCGGTATAACTTGTTACACTGAACAGGCCGCCGGGCCTTTGCGCCCGGCCCAAATGCGGATATGGCGGAATTGGCAGACGCGCTGGTTTTAGGGTCCAGTGTCCCCGACGTGCAGGTTCGAGTCCTGTTATCCGCACTGTGGCGGGTGTTCTTACAGCATTTGTGACGCTGTGAGAACACCCGTTTTTGTTTTCAAGCGGCGGTGGAGGAGGGGCGCACTTGCCGGGGGCCGCCGTGTTACCGGCGCAGGCCGCGGTTTTCTTTTGTGCGCCCGAACAGCTTTCTGTCTTGTGTCCTTCCTGCAAATGAAATATAATGAAAAATATGGCCGGGCGTGTGAGCAGGGAACCCACGACACGCAAAACGGCGCGGGGGGCCTGAAAACGCTGTCATACCGTTTGATGACGGATAACAAAGAAAGGAGGGCACGGAAGTGAGCCGGATTTTACTTTTAGAAGATGATGCGGCGCTGGGGCGCGGCATCTGTATGGCGCTTGAAGCGCCGGGGCGTACCGTCACACATTGCGGTACATGTCTCCAGGCGACCGATCGTTTGCGCGGCGCGGCCTTTGACTTGCTGATCTTTGACGTAAACCTGCCGGACGGCAGCGGGCTGGAACTGCTGCGGACGCGGCGGCAGAATGGCGACGTTACGCCCGCCATTTTGCTGACAGCCAACGACCTGGAACTGGATGAAGTCACCGGCCTGGAAGCCGGTGCGGACGATTATATCACAAAGCCCTTCTCTCTGGCTGTGCTCCGGGCAAGGGTGAACGCCCAGCTGCGCCGCTTCGTACCCGTTAACCTGGACCGGATCGAACTGAACGGATTCCTTTTTGATTTTGCACGGCTGGAGTTTTCAAAAGGCGGAACCACCATTGACCTTTCCAAAACAGAACAGCGGCTGCTGCGCCTGTTGGTGGAGAACCGCGGCCGTACCCTGCCCAGAGAGCTGCTGCTGGAAAAGGTGTGGGACGGCGGCGCGTTCGTGGACGAAAACGCTTTGTCGGTGGCCGTGCGGCGCCTGCGCGCCAAATTGGGGAGCGCCCCGATCAAGACTGTGTACGGGGTGGGCTACACCTGGGAGGTGGAGCAATGACCGGGCTCTGCTGGCCGCTGCTGGCCCTGGCGGCTGCGGGCGCAGCCTTTGGCCTGTGGCAGTGGTTCCAGCGGCGGCGCACCCTCCGGCGCCTTGGCGACATGCTGGACCGCGCCATTGCCGGGGGCTTTGCCGAGGAGCGCTTTGACGAGACGGAGCTCTCCGCCCTGGAGGGAAAGCTGGCCCGCTTTCTCCGCGGTTCCGCGCATGCGCAAAAAACGCTGGAGGGGGAGCAGGCCGCTGTAAAGGCGCTCGTTGCCGATATCTCCCACCAGACCCGCACGCCCATCTCCAATTTGCTTTTGTATGCTTCGCTTTTACTGGAAAGCGACCTGCCGCCGCAGCAGCGGGAACAGGCCCGCGCAGTCATGGCGCAGGGGGAAAAGCTGTCTTTTCTCATCAAGGCGCTGGTGAAGGCTTCCCGGTTGGAAACGGGAATCGTGGTTCCGGTTCCGTCCCTGCATTCGGTGGGGGTATTGTTGGAAGATGTCGCGCAGCAGGAAGAACAGGCGGCGCAGGAGAAGGGAATCGCGCTGCGGGTGCTCCCCTTTGACGGCGCAGCGGCCTTTGACCCCCGCTGGACAAGCGAAGCCCTTGGCAATGTGGTAAACAATGCGGTAAAATACACGCCTGCCGGCGGAACCGTAACGCTCTGCGCCCAAATGCTGGACGGCTTTTGCCGGGTAGACGTGGCAGATTCCGGCCCCGGTATCCCGGAAGCCGAGCAGGGGGAAATCTTCAACCGCTTTTATCGCGGCGCAGGAACGCGCACCGCCGAGGGACTGGGACTCGGGCTTTACCTGGCCCGGCAGATCCTGACCCTGCAGGGCGGTTACATCAAAGTATCCTCCACGCCCGGAAACGGGAGCACGTTTTCGCTGTATCTGCCGCGGGAGCTGAACAGAATATGAACCTGGAAAATCTTTCAACTCTGTTAGATTTGAGAAAGATACAGGAAAGAATGTTGTGGTAAAGTCTGTATTGTCAAGTGGCAATACAGATTTTTTTCTGGAGGGATACATGGTGAATATTCTGGAAGCAAGAGACCTGAAGAAGTATTACGGCAAAGGAGACACGCTGGTGAAAGCCCTGGACGGGGTGAATCTCACGGTGGCGGACGGGGAATTCGTGGCGATCGTGGGGACCTCCGGCTCCGGCAAGTCCACCCTGCTTCATATGCTGGGCGGTCTGGACCGGCCCACCAGCGGCGCCGTCACCGTAGACGGCAAGGACATCTTCTCTTTGAAGGACGAAGCCCTGACCATCTTCCGCCGCCGCAAGATCGGTTTTGTGTTCCAGAGCTTTAACCTGGTGCCGGTGCTTACCGTGCGGGAAAATATTGTCCTGCCCATCCAGCTGGACGGCGGCAGGGTGGATGAAAACTATGTGGGGCAGGTGGTGACGGCCCTGGGGCTGGAGAAAAAGCTGGACAGCCTGCCCGGCCAGCTTTCCGGCGGCCAGCAGCAGCGGGTGGCTATCGCCCGGGCCCTGGCTGCGAAACCCGCTATCCTCCTGGCCGATGAGCCCACCGGTAACCTCGACAGCCGCACCAGCCAGGACGTGCTGTCCCTGATGAAAGTGACGGGACGAAAATTTGCCCAGACCATGGTGATGATCACTCACAACGAGGAGATCGCCCAGCTCTCCGACCGCATCGTCCGCATTGAGGATGGCCGGATCGTGACACGGTAAGGGGGGTGGGTGGCATGAAAGTATCCAATCGAAAATGTATCCGCCATCTGGCCTGGAAGAGCCTTTTGAGCAATCGGGCCCGGAACCTTGTCGCCATTGCGGCCATCGCCCTGACGGCGGTGCTGTTCACCTCGCTGTTTACCATCGCTCTCTCCATCAACGAGGGCTTCCAGCAGTCCAACTTCCGCCAGGCGGGCGGTTTCTCCCACGGCGGGTTCAAATACATTACAGAGGCGCAGGCCGAGGCGCTGCGCAGCGACCCTCTCATCGCCCAGTGGGGCGAGCGGCGCTTTCTGGGCATGCCTGCGGCCGCGCCTTTCAATAAGTCCCATGTGGAAGTGAGCTATGCCGACGCCAACGAAGCCCACTGGATGTACTGCGACCCCATCGAAGGCGCCCTGCCGGAGGAAGGCACCGACCAGGCCGCCACCGACACCCGCGTGCTGGAGCTGCTGGGCATCGAGCCGGAGATCGGCGCGAAATTTACCCTTACCTTCGATGTGGACGGGCACGAGACCACCCAGAGCTTCACCCTCTGCGGCTGGTGGGAGTACGACGAAGCCATCGTAGCCAACCACATCCTGGTTCCCGAGAGCCGGGTGGACGCCGTCCTCGCCGAGGTGGGCGTAGACCCCAACGACCCCGAGGATACCATGACCGGCGTCTGGAACCTGGACGTAATGCTGAAAAGCGGGGACCGGCACATTGAACAGGACTTGAATCAGATCCTGGCCAACCACGGCTACCAAAGCGAAACCGCCGGGGAAAACTACATCGACATCGGCGTCAACTGGGGCTACACCGGCGCCAGGATCTCCGACATTGCCGACCCGACGGTGGTCGCCGCCATCGCCGCCATGGCTCTGCTCATCATCTTCACCGGCTACCTCATCATCTATAATGTATTTCAAATCTCCGTGGCCGGGGACATTCGCTTTTACGGGCTGCTCAAAACCATCGGCACCACGCCCCGGCAGCTGCGGCGCATCATCCGTTTGCAGGCGCTGGCCCTTTCCGCCGCCGGTATCCCCGCGGGCCTTGCCCTCGGCTGGCTGATCGGCGGGCGGCTGACGCCGGTCGTTGTGAGCCGGCTCAACGGGGTGGAGGCGGTCACCTCCGCCAGCCCCTGGATTTTCCTCATTGCGGCGCTGTTTGCCCTGTTCACAGTACTCGTTTCCTGCCGCAAACCGGGCAGGATGGCGGCCAAAGTCTCCCCGGTGGAGGCCGTGCGCTACGCCGAGGGCGGCGGAAAAACCCGGGCCAAAGGCCGGAAGGCCCGGCGGGTCAGCCCCTTTACCATGGCCTGGGCCAACCTGGGCCGCAGCAAGGGCAAGACCGTGGTGACGGTGCTTTCGCTGTCCCTGGCGGTGGTGCTGCTGACCGTGACGGTGAACTTTGCCAGTGGCTTTGATATGGACAAGTATGTGTCCAACTTCACGGCCAGCGACTTTATCGTGGCCAACGCAGGCAAGTTCCAGACCAGCACCCTGTTCAGTGCGGAGCAGGCTTTGCCCCGGTCTGCCATCGAGGCCATCAACGCCCGGGGCGGCGTGACGGAAAGCGGCGTGGTGTACGGCATGACCGCCCCGGCGCTGGAATATGTCGCCGAGGACTGGTTCCGGGCGAACAAGCAGCGCTTCTACACCCCGGAAGCGATGGACAATCTGATCCGCCTGACCGATAAAAACGAGGCGGGCCTGCTGGCCGACTCGGTGCAGCTTTCCGGCATGAGCGCTTTCGCCCTGGACCACCTGACCGTGCTGGAGGGCGACCTGTCCGCCCTCTACGAGCCGGGCAGCCGGGCCATCGCCGCGGTGTGCGCCGAGGATGAATACGGCAACGCCGACATGAACTCCCACTGGGCCCGGCTGGGGGATACCGTGACGGTGCGGTATGTGGAACAATCCGAATACTACAACCCCGACACCGGCGAGGTCTGGGCTGCGTACGAGGACATCCCGGACGGGGCCAACTGGGTGGAGCGGCCGGTGCAGTACCGGGACGTGGACTACACCGTGGCCGCCCTGGTGACGGTGCCCTCCGCCCTCAGCTACCGCTACTATGGCAGCGACGAATTCATTTTGAATGACCGGACCTTTGTCCAGGACTCCGGCACGTCGGATGTGATGTACTACGCCTTTGACACCACCGAGGCGGCGAACGCGGACATGGAGGCGTTCCTGGCGGACTATACCGAGAACATAAACCCGGAGCTCGACTATGAGAGCAAAGCCACCTATGCCGGGGAGTTTGAAAGTATGCGGTCCATGTTCCTGCTGTTGGGCGGGGCGCTCAGCTTCATCGTGGGGCTGGTCGGCGTGCTGAACTTTTTTAACGCCATCCTCACCGGCATCATTGCCCGCCAGAGGGAACTGGCGGTACTCCAGGCCGTTGGTATGACCGGCAGGCAGATGCGCGCCATGCTGGTGTGGGAGGGCCTGCTGTACGCTCTCGGGGCGGCAGGGCTGGCGCTGCTGCTGACGCTGCTGCTTGGGCCGGTGGCCTTCCGGGCGGTGGAGGGGCTGTTCTGGTTCTTTACCTACCGGCTGGACTTAACGCCCTTCCTGCTGATCGTTCCGCTGTTTGCGCTTCTGGGGGCGGGCATCCCGGTCCTCACCGGCCGGGCTGCGGAGAAACACACCGTAGTGGAGCGGCTGAGAATGCCGTGACAAAGCGGGAACGGCGTCAAAGTCTGCCGCTTCGGCACAATTCAGTACGAATTTTTTGCAAAAGCGGAAAAAAGTGCTTGCAAAGCGGCACTTTGTATGGTATGATATTCGAGCGTTAGTACGCCGGGCCACCGGCGGGTAATGGCAAAAGCATTATACAGGCGGTCCTCTGCCCGCTGTTTTTTGAGGCATGAACGTCGAAAAAATGGAGGAATTGATCAATGGACGCAATGAAGAAGATCACCGAGGGCATGATCAAAGAGAACCGCCCTCAGTTCGAGATCGGCGACACTGTCCGCGTGTCTGTCCGCATCAAGGAAGGCGACAAGGAGCGTATCCAGGCTTTTGAGGGCACTGTGATCGCGAAGAAGCACGGCGGCATCGCCGAGACCTTCACCGTTCGCCGCACTTCCTATGGCGTCGGTGTGGAGCGTGTGTTCCCCATCAACAGCCCGTTTGTGGAAAAGGTGGAAGTGGTTCGCCGCGGTAAGGTCCGCCGTGCCAAGCTGTTCTATCTGCGTGGCCGCACCGGCAAGGCCGCCAAGGTCAAAGCGCGCATCTGAGAAAATTCGCAACATCCGGCCATTTGGCCGCGAAGGGGGAGGACGGTTGGCGTTCTCCCTTTTTGCGTATAGAAAGGCAGGGATAACGGATGGAGACGGTGGCATGCCGCGACCGCTTCAACAAAAAGTTCCGGCGCAACAAGGACAACCTGGAATGGCTCGAGGCGATCGTGCTGGCTGTGGTGGCGGTCGCGCTGATCTTCACCTTTGGCGTGCGCATGATCCGCGTGGACGGCGAATCCATGCTGCCGACGCTGCAGGACGGCCAGAGGCTGATGATCACGAGTTACCCGTATACGCCGCAGCGCGGGGACATCGTCGTGATTGATGCGTATACGGCTTACGGCGACCCGCTGGTCAAGCGGGTGATCGGCATCGAAGGCGATACGATCGACATTGATTTTCAAAACGGGATCGTCTACCTCAACGGCGAAGCGCTGGAGGAACCCTATACGGCGGAACCGACCTATTTGCAGGAGAGCGTGACGTTCCCGGTCACGGTGCCGGAAGGCTGCCTTTTTGTGATGGGGGATAACCGCAACCATTCCACCGACAGCCGCGACGACCGCGTCGGCTTTGTGGATGAGCGCGACGTGCTGGGCCGCCTGCTGCGGCAATAAAAGCCAGACAGGAGGCAACATGAGCGAAACGATCATCAACCAGCGCCAGATCCACTGGTTCCCGGGCCACATGGCCAAGACCCTGCGCCTGATGGAGCAGGAGATCCGCCATATCGACTGCGTGCTGCAGATCCTTGACGCGCGCATCCCGCTTTCCAGCCTGAACCCGGAGATCGAGCGCATCACGGCCGGCAAACCGCACCTGTATGTGCTGAACAAGGCCGATTTGGCGGACCCCGAGATCACGCAGCAGTGGCTGGCTTACTTCCGCAGCGCCGGGGCCGGCTGCCTGCCGATGGATTCGCGCCAGAAGGGCAGAGCCAACGCCATCAAAGGGCCGATCGAAAAAGAGCTTGCCGCCCTGACCGAACGCCGCCGCGCACACGGTATGGTCGGCGCGCGCATCCATGTGATGGTCGTCGGCATCCCCAATGTCGGCAAGTCGACGTTCATCAACTCGTTTGCGGGCGAAGCGCGCGCCAAAGCCGCCAACAAACCCGGCGTGACCCGCGGCAAACAGTGGATCACGGTCGGCAACTACGACCTGATGGATATGCCCGGCGTTTTGTGGAAAAAGTTCGACACGCTGGAGACCGCCGCGAACCTGGCTTTCATCGGCTCGATCCGCGACGATATCCTGGACATTGAGGAGCTGGCCTGCGGGCTGCTCTCCAGCGTGCGCGGCATCTACCCGCAGCGTCTGCTTGAGCGCTACAAGCTGCCCGCCGAGGCGCTGGATCTGCCGCCGTATGACCTGCTGCTTGCGATTGGGGCAAAGCGCGGCATGCTCATCTCGGGCGGCGAGGTCGACTCGGAGCGCGCCGCCAAGACGGTGGTGGGCGAATTCCGCGCCAGCAAGTGGGGGCGCATTTCGCTCGAGCGCCCGCCGCGCCCCGCCGCAGAACAGGAGGCCGAAGATGCCGCGCAGGACGATTGACAGCACGCCGCTGTATGCGTTTGACGCCGCCGCACGCGCTTTGCATGGCGTTGTGTGCGGCGTGGACGAAGCCGGGCGCGGCCCGCTGTGCGGTCCGGTCTGCTGCGCGGCCGTGATCCTTGACCCGCAGGACCCGATCCCCGGCGTGACCGATTCCAAAATGCTTTCAGAGAAAAAGCGGGAAGAACTGTTCGGGCAGATCATACAGCGGGCGCTGGCGTACCATGTCGAGTTTGTCAGCCCGCAGGAGATCGACGAAAAGAACATCCTGTGGGCGACGATGGCCGGTATGGCGCGCGCCGTGGCCGCGCTGGACCCGAAACCTGCCTGGGCGCTCGTCGACGGCAACCGCTGCCCGCCGGATCTGCCCGTGCCGGCGCAGGCGGTGGTCAAAGGCGATGCGCAAAGCGCGTCCATTGCGGCGGCGTCGATTTTGGCCAAGGTCAGCCGCGACCGCTACATGAAGGAACTGGACCGCCAGTTCCCGCAATACGAGCTGGCCCGCCACAAGGGCTACCCCACAGCGCGGCACTATGAGCTGATCGCCCAATATGGCATCCAGCCGTTTTACCGCCGCAGCTTTTTGAAAAAGCAGGGGTATTGACCATGACGGGCGACGAACAGAAAAAAGCGCTTGGGCGCAAAGGGGAGGCCATCGCCGCCAAGTATTACGCCCAGCGCGGCTATCTGCTGCTCAACCACAACTACCGCACCCGCTTTGGGGAGCTGGATCTGATCTTATACAAGGACGGCGGCATCGTTTTTGCCGAAGTCAAGACCCGCACCTCGGCGGCCAAGGCGCGCCCGGCCGAATCGGTCGGCGTGCGCAAGCAGCGGCATCTGATCGCTGCGGCGCAGTTTTACCTGCAGCGCAGCCCGTATGCCGATGCGCCGGTCCGCTTTGACGTGGTCG
The DNA here is from genome assembly GCA_019119365.1 of Candidatus Gemmiger stercoripullorum. Taxonomy (GTDB): domain Bacteria; phylum Bacillota; class Clostridia; order Oscillospirales; family Ruminococcaceae; genus Gemmiger; species Gemmiger stercoripullorum. Next base: position 22,927 of record DWXD01000028.1, read on the forward strand.
AAGTCCAGCCGTCGGCGGGCGGTTGGCAGGTACACTGTATCCGGGACGCATTTCAATGTGAAACATAGAGGGGGCCGGGCGGCCGGACCGTCCGCCCCAGGGAAAGGGGAACGCTATGCAGTATCAAAGCACACGCGGCCATAACGCGGCCGTCTCTGCCTCCGAGGCCATCGTGCGCGGTCTCGCGCCGGACGGGGGGCTGTATGTCCCGCAGGAATTCCCCCGGGCCGACCTCGAAGCCTGGCGCGGGCTCGACTACCCGCAGCTGGCCGCAGAGGTCCTGGCGCTGTATCTGACCGATTATGACCCGGCATTCCTGCAAGATGCGGCGCAAAGCACCTATACCGCGCCCTTTTCGGGCAAGGCCGGGCGGGTGGTCCCGGTGGCGCCCGGGCTGCACGCGCTGGAGCTGTGGCATGGCCCGACCTGCGCATTCAAAGACTATGCCCTGCAGCTGATGCCGAAACTGCTTGTGCAGGCAAAGCGCAACCTGGGCCGCACCGAAAAGACGCGCATCCTGGTGGCGACTTCCGGCGATACCGGCAAGGCGGCGCTGGCCGGGTATGCCGGGTTGGACGGCATCGAGATCGCCGTGTTTTACCCGAACGACGGCACCAGCGAGATCCAGCGCCTGCAGATGGTGACGCAGGCGGGGGATAACGTTGCGGTCTATGCGGTCAACGGCAACTTTGACGACGCCCAGAGCGGCGTCAAGCGCGTGTTTGGCGACGCGGAAGCCGCCGCCGAACTGGCCGGGCGCGGCATCTGCCTCTCAAGCGCCAATTCCATCAACTGGGGGCGTCTCGCGCCGCAGATCGTCTACTATTTCTACGCCTATTTCCGCCTTGTGGAGTCCGGCGCGGCCGCCTGGGGCCAGCCGGTCGATTTCTGCGTGCCGACCGGCAATTTCGGCGACATCCTCGCGGGCTATTATGCCAAGCGCATGGGCCTGCCGGTGGGTAAACTGATCTGCGCGTCCAACAAAAACAACGTCCTGGCCGATTTCATCCGCACCGGGACCTACGACAAACGCCGCGAGTTTTACAAGACGGCCTCGCCGTCAATGGATATCTTGATCTCGAGCAACCTCGAACGCCTGCTCTACCACCTGACCGGGGACGCCGCCCGGGTGGCCGGCTGGATGGCGGAGCTGGCCGAAAAAGGCTGCTATACCGTTGACGCCGAAACGCTGGCCCGCCTGCAGGAAAGCTTTGGCTGCGGCTGGGCAGACGACGCGCAGGCGGCCGCCATGATCCGCCGCCGCTGGGAGGAAGACCGCTACCTGTGCGACCCGCATACGGCGGTGGCCTTCTGCGTGGCGGAAGAACAGCGCGGCACGGCGCCGGTGGCGGTCCTCTCCACCGCCAGCCCGTTCAAGTTCCCGCGGGATGTGCTCGCCGCTCTCGGCGCAGGTGTGCCGGACAGCGATTTTGCCGCAATGGAAGCGCTGACCGCAGCCACTGGCAGCCCGGCGCCGGAAAGCCTGCGCTGCCTGCAGCAGCTGCCTGTGCGCTTCCGGGAAAGCCTGGACCCTGCCGCCATCCGCGCGGCGGCGCTGCGCTGAGCAAGGGGCGGCCATGGCGATATTTGTGATCGGAGACCTGCACCTGTCTCTGGGCGCCGACAAACCGATGGACGTGTTCCCCGGCTGGGAAGGCTACCTGCCAAAGCTGGAGCGCAACTGGCGCGCCCTGATCGCGCCGGAGGACACGGTCGTGCTGGCGGGGGACACCTCCTGGGCCATGAAGCTTGAGGATACCCGCGCCGACTTCGCTTTTTTGCAGTCGCTGCCCGGCCGGAAATGGATGCTGAAAGGCAACCACGACTACTGGTGGACGACGGCCCGCAAGATGGAGAGCTACCTTGCCGCCGAAGGCTTCGACAGCCTGCACATCCTGCATAACAACTGCTGCCGCGTGGGGGATACGGCGCTGTGCGGCACACGCGGCTGGCCATTTGACGATGCGGCCGCCCAGAGCGCCAAAATCATGGCGCGGGAAGCCGGGCGGCTGAAAATGTCGCTGGAGGCCGGAAAAGATGCGGCGCAGATCATCGCGTTTCTGCATTATCCGCCCGTGTTCGGCAATACGGATGCCGCGGAGCTGACCGGCCTGCTCAGAGCCTACGGCGTCCGGCGCTGTTATTACGGCCATCTGCACGGCAAGGCGATCCGCTACGCGGTGCAGGGCGAGCGCGGCGGCGTTCAGTACAAGCTCATCTCGGCCGACGGACTGGCGTTCTGCCCGTACAAATTGGAGATGTAGGCGGCAAATCAGCGTCTTTTGGCAAAAATTTCTGTAAAGACACTGGTATTCTTGCGCCGTACATGCTATAATATCTTGTATTTCTTTGTTTGGAGGACTTCAAATGAACCTGATCTCTTGTGAAAAGCTCGAAAAGAGCATGGTCGAAATCCAGTTTTCGATCGACGCTGATACCTTCAAAAATGCGGTCGCGGCCGCTTTCAAGCGCGAAGGCAAAAAGTATGCCATCCCCGGTTTCCGCAAAGGCAAAGCGCCGCGCCATATGATCGAAAAGATGTACGGCGCCGACATCTTCCACTACGACGCCATCAACGACCTGTTCCCCGAGAACTATGAGGCCGCCGTCAAGGAAGCCAAGATCGAAATCGTCGGCCGTCCGGAGCCCGAAGTCGTCTCGATGTCCGAAGCCGAAGGCGCTGTGCTCAAGGTCAAGGTCGCTGTCAAGCCCGAAGTCACGCTCGGCGATTATGCCGGTTTAAACGTGACCAAAAAGGTCAAGACTGTGGACGACGCCCAGGTCGAAGCCGAGCTCAAGCGCATGCAGGACCGCAACGCCCGTATGCTGACCCGTGACGGCGCGGCCGAGAACGGCGACATTGCCGACGTCGACTTTGAGGGCTTTGTCGACGGCACCGCGTTCGAGGGCGGCAAGGCGGAGCACTACTCTCTGACGCTGGGCAGCGGCTCCTTTATCCCCGGCTTTGAGGAGCAGATCGTCGGCCATAAGGCGGGCGACGAGTTCGACGTCAACGTTAAATTCCCCGAGGAATACCACGCCAGCGAGCTGGCCGGCAAGGACGCCACCTTCAAGGTCAAGCTGCATGAAGTCAAGTACAAGGAGCTGCCCGCTCTGGATGATGACTTTGCCATGGATGTCAGCGAGTACGACACCCTCGAAGAGCTGAAGAATTCCATCCGCAAGGGCATGGAGGACAACAACGCGAAGCAGGCCGACCAGCAGGTCGAAAACGACCTGATCGAACAGGTCGTGAACGGCATGACCGCCGAGATCCCGCAGGCCATGTATGACGAGCGCGTCGAAGAGCTCGTGCAGGACTTCCAGTACCGCATCGCCCAGCAGGGCCTCAAGCTCGAACAGTACCTGCAGTACATGGGCATGAACATGGATCAGTTCAAGGCCCAGTTTGCGGAGCAGGCGGAAAAGCAGGTCAAGATGCGCCTGGCGATGGAAGCCATCGTCGCCAAGGAAGGCATCACCGCCAGCGATGAAGAGTTCGAGACCGAAGTCAAGCGCATCGCCGATGCCTACCAGATGGAAGCCGACAAGGTTCGTTCGGTCGTCAACGAGGAAGCCGTCAAGGCGGACCTGGCGGTCAACAAGGCCATCGACTTTATCAAGGAGAAGGCCAATGTCACCACCGAGACGGTGGCGCAGGAAGCGGACGCCAAGGCGGACGCGGAATAAAAACAGACGGGGCATATCCCGACAGGCCCCGGTAACGCGACCGATACGGTGCAGCTGCCGCCGTATCGGTCGGTTTATCGAAGCGGCCGTTTTGCCGCCCGGCGCAGCTAACCCATAGTATCATTCGGGAGGGAACTTGCATGAGTTTGGTACCTTACGTTGTTGAACAGACCGCACGCGGCGAGCGCAGCTACGATATCTTTTCGCGCCTGCTCAATGACCGCATCATCGTTTTGAGCGAGGAAGTCAACGCCGCTTCGGCCAGCGTGGTCGTGGCGCAGCTTTTGTACCTGGAAGGCCAGGACCCGGAAAAGGATATCAGCTTTTATATCAACAGCCCGGGCGGTTCCATCACCGACGGTATGGCCATCCATGACACGATGCAGTACATCAAGTGCGATGTCTCGACCATCTGTGTCGGCATGGCGGCTTCGATGGGCGCGTTTTTGCTGGCCAGCGGCGCCAAGGGCAAGCGTTATGCGCTGCCTAACTCGGAGATCCTGATCCACCAGCCGCTGATCGGCGGGGGCGGCCTGTCCGGCCAGACGACCGATATCAAGATCCACTCGGATCATCTGGTCTATGTGCGCTCCAAGCTCAGCCGCCTGCTCAGCGAATACACCGGCCAGCCGCTGGAAACGATCGAGCGGGACACCGAGCGCGACAACTATATGACGGCCGAACAGGCCAAGGCGTATGGTCTCATCGACGAGATCATCACAAAACACTGACCACGGGGGAACACCATGCCAGGTAAGGACGGAAAGGAACGCGAACTGATCTGCAATTTCTGCGGACGTTCGCAAAAACAGGTCGATCAGCTGATCGTCGGTCCGGGGGTCAATATCTGCAAGGACTGCATCGAGATGTGCTATAACGCCCTGTACAAGGACGGAGAAACGCCGCCCCCGCCGCGCGCTACGGCCCAGCGCCGCGCTACGGCGCGGCCGCGCCATGCCATCGACCCTCTCGAGGACATCCACATCCTCACCCCGGCCGAGATCAAGGCGGGGCTGGACCAGTATGTAATCGGCCAGGACGAAGCCAAGAAGGTGCTGGCGGTTTCGGTGTACAACCACTACAAGCGCATTTTGTCCGGCCGCGAGAGCGAGGTCGAGCTGCAGAAGTCCAACGTGCTGATGCTCGGCCCTTCCGGCACCGGCAAGACGCTGCTGGCCCAGACGCTGGCCAAAATGCTGGGCGTGCCGTTTGCCATCGCCGACGCCACCACGCTGACCGAGGCCGGCTATGTCGGCGAGGATGTTGAGAACATCCTGCTCAAGCTGATCCAGGCAGCGGATTATGACATCCCCAAAGCGGAAGTCGGCATCATCTATATCGACGAAATCGACAAGATCACCCGCAAAAGCGAGAACCCTTCGATCACACGCGATGTCGGCGGTGAGGGCGTACAGCAGGCGCTGCTCAAGATCCTGGAAGGAACGGTCAGCAACGTGCCGCCGCAGGGCGGCCGCAAGCACCCGCAGCAGGAGTTCATTCAGATCAACACCAAGAACATCCTCTTCATCTGCGGCGGTGCGTTCGACGGGCTGGAAAAGTATATCCAGAAGCGCACCGACACTTCCACCCTGGGCTTCGGCAGCCAGCTGCGCGCCAGCCTCGACAAGGATGAGACCCGCCAGAAGCTGCTGCGCCAGGTCGAACCGGATGATCTTGTCAAGTTCGGCCTGATCCCGGAGCTGATCGGCCGTCTGCCGGTCGTGACGGTGCTGGACCCGCTCGACGAAGCCGCGCTCATCCGCGTGCTGACCGAGCCGAAGAACAGCATTGTGCGCCAGTACAAGGAACTGTTCAGCCTGGACAACGCAGAGCTCGTCTTCACCGACGACGCGCTGCACGAGGTCGCCCAGCGCACCATCGAGCGCAAGAGCGGCGCGCGCGGTTTGCGCAGCGTTGTGGAGGAACTGCTCATCCCGATCATGTACGACATCCCTTCGGACCCCACCATCGTCCGCGTGACGATCGATAGGGACACGGTCCGCGGCGGCAAACCGCACATCGAATACGGTGCGGCCCGCCAGCGCTATAAGACCGAAACACCGGCTCTGCCGTAATGTTGGCGGCCGTACCAGGGCAAACTGCCCGGTGCGGCCGCTTTTTTTGGCAAAGCAGGGGACTGCTAACACGAACCGGCGGCGCAGACGGCGGGGGCGCACCTTGCTTTAGCCCGGTGCACAAAAATGCGACAAAAAATAAAAACGCGTACATACGATAAAATGAGCGGCGTTCACAGAAATATTACACTTTTTGGGCACAGAGGGCTTGATTTTTAAAACGGGCGTGCTAAAATATGTTTAGCACTCAAGAGAAGCGAGTGCTAAACCACAAAGTTTTCAAAAATCATTTAACGATAGGGAGGATATTCACTATGAGAATCAAACCTCTGGCTGACCGTGTTGTCATCAAACTGGTCGAGGAAGAAGAAACCACCAAGGGCGGCCTGATCCTGACCGGCACCGCCAAGGAAAAGCCGCAGGTTGCGGAAGTTCTGGCTGTCGGCCCCGGCGGCAATGTGGACGGCAAGGAAGTGGAGATGATCGTCAAGGTCGGCGACAAGGTCCTGACCAGCAAGTACGCCGGTACGGAAGTCAAGGTCGACGGCGAGGAATGCACGATCGTCCGCCAGAGCGATATCCTGGCCATCGTCGAGTGAGCGTTTTTGCATAGTATTGAGATTCACACAGCATTCAGATAAGGAGAGATCGTATTATGGCTAAACAGATCAAGCAGGGCGTGGAAGCCCGCGAGGCGCTCTGCGCCGGTATTGACCAGCTGGCGAACACCGTCAAGATCACGCTGGGCCCCAAGGGCCGCAACGTCGTTCTGGGCAAGAAGTTCGGCAGCCCGCTCATCACCAACGACGGCGTGACCATCGCCAAGGAGATCGAGCTCAAGGACGCTTTTGAAAATATGGGCGCGCAGCTCGTGCGCGAAGTTGCGACCAAGACCAACGACGCCGCAGGCGACGGCACCACCACCGCCACCGTCCTGGCCCAGGCCATGGTCAACGAAGGCATGAAGAACGTGACCGCCGGCGCCAACCCGATGGACATCAAGCGCGGCATCCAGAAGGCCGTCAACGTTGCGGTCGAGGCCGTCAAGGCGCACAGCCAGAAGGTCAACGGCACCAAGGACATCGCCCGTGTCGGCACTGTCTCTGCCGGCGACGCCGAGATCGGCCAGCTGATCGCCGATGCGATGGAGAAGGTCTCCGCCGACGGCGTTATCACCATTGAGGAGAACAAGACCACCGCCGAGACCTACACCGAGGTCGTCGAAGGCATGCAGTTCGACCGCGGCTACGTCACCCCGTATATGGTCACCGATACCGAGAAGATGGAGACCGTTTACGAGGACTGCAGCGTCCTGATCACCGACAAGAAGATCAGCGCTTTCCAGGATATGGTCCCGCTGCTTGAGCAGATCATCCAGTCCGGCCGCAAGCTGCTGATCATCGCCGAGGATGTCGAGGGCGACGCGCTGTCCAACCTCATCATCAACCGTCTGCGCGGCGGCCTCAATGTCGTCGCCGTCAAGGCGCCCGGCTTCGGCGACCGCCGCAAGGAGATGCTGACCGATATCGCCATCCTGACCGGCGGCACCGTCATCAGCAGCGACCTCGGCTATGAGCTGAAGGACGCCACCATGGACCTGCTGGGCAGCGCCCGCCAGGTTAAGGTGACCAAGGAACTGACCACCATTGTCGGCGGCAACGGCGACAAGCAGGCCATTGCCGACCGTGTCGCCCAGATCCGCAGCCAGATTTCCACCGCTACTTCTGACTTCGACCGTGAAAAGCTGCAGGAGCGCCTGGCCAAGCTGGCCGGCGGCGTGGCTGTCATCAAGGTCGGCGCTTCCACCGAAGTTGAGATGAAGGACAAGAAGCTGCGCATTGAAGACGCCCTCAACGCGACCAAGGCCGCTGTGGAGGAAGGCATCGTTGCGGGCGGCGGCACGGCGACGCTGAACGCGATCCCGGCTGTCGACAAGCTCGTGTCCGAGCTGGAAGGCGACGAGCGCACCGGCGCGCAGATCGTCCGCAAGGCGCTGGAAGCGCCGCTGCGCCAGATCGCGGCCAATGCGGGCCTTGAAGGCAGTGTTATCATCAACGAAGTGCTGCAGGCCGGCAAAGCCAACTATGGCTATGATGCCCAGAAGGAGACCTATGTCGATGACATGATCGAAGCGGGCATCGTTGACCCGACCAAGGTCACGCGCTCTGCGCTGGAGAACGCGGCCAGCGTGGCTTCCATGGTCCTGACCACCGAGAGCCTCGTGGCTGACCTGCCCGAGCCCCCGGCCCCGGCTGCCCCCGCGGGCGGCGACATGGGCGGCATGTATTGATGCCCCCGGCCGCAAACAAAACCGGCAGATAAAACAGTTTGCCCTGAGACGGCTTGCCCGCCTCAGGGCTTTTTTCTTGCCAAACGGGTGCGGAACTGGTATGCTGGAAAGAAATATGCAGGGAAAACACGAGGAAGGGAACGTATGGCAATGAAAAAATGGGGCGCGCTGGCGGTGACGCTCGGCATCATGGCACTGATCTTTTTCCTCTCCGCCCAGCCGGGCGAGCAGTCCGGCGCTTTGAGCGAGCAGGTGGCGCAGCAGATGCAGCAGAGCGGGACGGCCGGATTGCTGATCCCGGCCTGGTTCAGCGCCAACGCCTATGCCAATGTGCGCAAATGGGCGCATGTCTATATCTATTTTGTACTTGGCGCCAGTATGGCGGTCACGGTACGGCTGTGGCGGCCGCAGTGGCGCGCCTGGCGGCAGGGGGCGCTGGCAGCGCTGCTGTGCGCGGGCTGGGCGGCGGCAGATGAACTGCACCAGTACTTTGTGCCGGGCCGCGCCATGCTGGTCGGGGATGTGGCGGTGGATGCGCTGGGGTTTCTTCCTGGCATCTTTGTGGTGCTTCTGCTCACCTGGCTCTGGCGCCGCAGAAAGAGCTGAGCGCCGTATAAGCCGCCGCTTACCCGCCCATACTTTCCGGGAAGATCAAAACCGGAAAGGGGATGCGCGCCATGAGCCTGCGGCGGCTGGCGGCTTTGTGCTGCGCCTGTGCGGTGCTGGCGGCGGTCGTTCTGTGCCGTGTCTACTGGATCGGTACCGACACGGCCTATGCGGCCAGCGCGGGCGGCCAGAGCGCCAGCCTGACCGAGCTGCCGCAGCGGCGCGGGGACTTTTACGACCGCAGCGGCCGGCCGCTGACCGGTACGGTCCCGCGCTGGTACGCGCTGTGCATCCCCGGGGACGCCAGCTATGCGACGCTGTTCCCGTATGTTCCGTTTGCCGAGCAGGCCGAGCTGTATGAGCGCCGCAACAGTGTGACGCCGTTTCTGATCGAAGTGGACCGCGACCTGACGGCGGACGGCATCTATACCTACAAAGGGGCGCAGCGCACGCTGCCGCTGCCCTTTGCCGAGCATCTGCTGGGCTATCTCAACGCAGACGGCGTCGGGGTGTCCGGTTTGGAACTGGCTTACGAGGATGTTTTGTCCGCCTCCGGGGACCGCCTGGCGGTCGCCTGCATGACGACGGCGCAGGGCTCGCTGCTGACCGGAACCGAACCGGCCCTGCAGACGCGGGACCCCGGTACGGCGCGCGGGGTGCGACTCACGCTGGATGCCGACCTGCAGCGCGCCTGCGAGGCAATCGCAGACCAGGACCTGCCGCGCGGCTGTATCGTTGTGATGGAGACCGCGACCGGCAAGATACTGGCCAGCGTCAGCCGCCCGGGCTTTGACCCGCGCGACCCGGCCAGCAGCATCGCCGCCAATGATACTTCGCTGATCGACCGGCCGCTGGCGGCTTACAGCGCCGGGTCAGTCTTCAAGGTGGTGCTGGCGCTGGCAGCTTACCGCGCGGGGCTCGACTGGTTCACGCATGACTGCGTGGGGAGCGTGACGGTGGGGGACCGGGAATTCCGCTGTGCGGAGGGCCGCGCCCACGGCCTTGTCAACCTGCGCGGGGCGCTGGAACAAAGCTGCAACTGCTATTTTATCGAGCTGGGGCGCATTCTGGGCGGGCAGCGCATCCTGGACGCCGCCGCGGACCTGGGGTTTGGCACACCGGCCGCCCTTGCCCCCGGCATGAAAAGCGCAGCCGGGGAACTGCCCGCGGCGCAGGCGCTGGCCGGGGAACAAAACGGTCAGCTGGCCATGCTTTCGTTCGGGCAGGGGGCGCTGACGGTGACGCCGCTGCAGATCACAGCCATGATGAACACAGTTGCGGGCGGGGGCGTTTACCGGCCGCCGCAGCTGGTCGAAGGCATTGTGGACGAGACGGACGGAAAGCTGCTGGAGGCGTATGAGACGCCGGACAGTACGCGGGTCTGCAGCGCAGACCTGGCGCGGGTGCTGCGCAGCATGCTCAGCAGCGTTGTGCAGGACGGCATCGGCCGCCAGGCCCGGCCGCAGGCAGGGGGCGCAGGCGGCAAGACCGGCACAGCCCAGACCGGGCAGTTCACGGCGGAAGGGCAGGAGCTGCTCAACTACTGGTTCGGCGGGTTCTGGCCGCAGGACAGCCCGCAGTTTACCGTTACGGTGCTGCAGGACGCGATTCTCGAACCGGAAATTTCCAGCGCCGCTATCTTTGCCCGCGTCGCCGACGCGCTGTGCGCGTTCAGCGAAAATTTTACGCCTGAAACCGCCATCGCAACGCCGGAAACCGGTTGACAAGGCGGCCGGGCAGGCGTATACTATCAAAGGATACAAAGAAAGCGATGACGGGGCCAATGCCCGCAGCGCGGCCACAAGAGAGGGGACCCACGGCTGAAAGGTCCCTGCCGCAGCCACGGCAAAGCGCCACCCCCGAGCTCCCGGCAGAACCGGGCGTATGGCGGCGTTAACGCACAAAAGCGGCGGGGCCGTGCCCCGCAACTTGGGTGGTACCACGGAAGTCACAGCTTTCGTCCCTTGATGGGGCGGGGGCTGTTTTGTTTTGGCGCCGGGACGCTCGCTTTGTACACACAGAACGGAAATGAGAGGAACAGGAAACATGCAATGGACCGGACTGAATGAACTGCGCGAAAAATACCTGCACTTTTTTGAAACCAAAGACCACCTGCGCCTGGGCAGCTTCCCGCTTGTGCCCAAGGACGACCCCAGCCTGCTGCTGATCAACAGCGGCATGGCGCCGATGAAAAAGTGGTTCCTTGGCCAGGAAGAACCGCCCCGCCACCGTGTGACCACCTGCCAGAAGTGCATCCGCACGCCGGATATCGAGCGCGTGGGCATCACGGCCCGCCACGGCACCTTCTTTGAAATGCTGGGCAACTTCAGCTTCCAGGATTATTTCAAGGAGGAGGTCATCCCCTGGGCGTGGGAATTCCTGACCAAAGACCTTGAGATCCCGGCCGAAAAGCTGTTTATCTCCGTCTACCTTGACGATGATGAAGCCTATGATATCTGGACCAAGAAAGTCGGCATCCCGGCCGATCACATGGTCCGCTTCGGCAAGGAAGACAACTTCTGGGAACACGGTTCCGGCCCCTGCGGTCCCTGCTCGGAAATTTACTACGACCGCGGCCCCGAACATGGCTGCGGCAAGCCGGACTGCAAGGTCGGCTGCGACTGCGACCGCTATATGGAGATCTGGAACCTGGTGTTCAGCCAGTATGACTCTGACGGCAACGGGCATTACGAGCGCCTGCCCCGGCCGAATATCGACACCGGCATGGGTCTGGAGCGTCTGGCCTGCGTGATGCAGGATGTCGGCAACCTGTTCGAGGTCGACACCGTCGCCGCCGTGCTGCACCATGTCGAGCGCATCTCGGGCAAGACCTACGGCGCGAACGAGAAGGATGATATCTCGATCCGCGTCATCACCGACCACATCCGTTCCACCGTCTTCATGGTGTCGGATGGCATTCTGCCTTCCAACGAGGGCCGCGGCTATGTGCTGCGCCGCCTGCTGCGCCGTGCGGCCCGCCATGGCCGCATGCTCGGCATCGGCCGCCCGTTCCTGTCCGAACTGGTCGATACGGTCATCGCCTCCAGCGAGGCGGGCTACCCTGAACTGCGCGAGCACGAAGCCTACATCAAGAAGGTCGTCGGTACCGAAGAAGAGCGTTTCTCCCGCACGATCGACGCGGGTCTCAACATCCTCAACGGCATGATCGAGGACCTCAAGGGCGCGGAAAAGAAGATCCTTTCCGGCGCCGAGGTGTTCAAGCTCAACGATACCTTCGGCTTCCCGCTCGATTTGACCAAAGAGATCGCCGCCGAGGCCGGGGTCGAAGTGGACGAAGAGGCGTTCCATGCCGAGATGACCAAACAGCGCGAGCGCGCCCGTGCCGAGCGTCTGGCCAAGGATATCTCCGGCTGGTCGGCCGATCTGTTCGGCGAGCTGGACGCTGCGCCGACAGAGTTTGACGGCTATGAGACGCTTTCGGAGGAAGCGTCCGTTGTGGCGATCTCGGACGGGGAGGAGATCCTCGACGCCATTGCCGCCGACGACAGCGAGGGCCGCGAGGGCGTGCTGGTCGTGCTCGATCATACGCCGTTCTATGCCGAGATGGGCGGCCAGGTGACCGACACCGGCAGCCTGACGGCAAAGGACGCCAAGCTCCGGGTCGAGGCCGTCAAAAAGACGCCCAAAGGCTACTTTGTGCACACCTGCACGCTGCTGGAAGGCACGCTGCGTGCCGGTGATACGGTCACGGCCAGTGTGGACGGCGCGCGCCGCATGGCGATCTGCCGCAACCATACGGCGACCCACCTGATGCAGAAAGCTCTGCGCGAGGTGCTGGGCGACCATGTCCACCAGGCGGGCAGCTATCAGGACGATCACATCACCCGCTTCGACTTTACCCACTTCAGCGCGGTCACGCCGCAGGAGCTGGCCGAAGTGGAGCGCCGTGTCAACGAGAAGATCTACGAATCCATCCCGGTCGCGGTCAACAACCTGCCGATCGAGGAAGCCAAGAAGATGGGCGCGATGGCGCTGTTCGGCGAAAAGTACGGCGATGTGGTCCGTGTCGTCGACGCGGGCGGCTGGAGCGTTGAGTTCTGCGGCGGCACCCATGTCAAAAATACAGCGCAGATCGGCTGCTTCAAGATTCTGTCCGAGAGCAGCGTGGCCGCCGGTATCCGCCGCGTGGAGGCCACCACCGCCTTCGGTGTGCTGGCGCTGCTTGACGAGCGGATCGAAGAACTGACCCGCACCGCGGCGGCCCTCAAAGCCAACAACCTCAAGGATGTGCCCGCCCGCGCCGAAGCGATGGCGGCCGAGCTCAAGGAGACCGGCAAGCAGCTGGAAGCGGCCGAAGCGAAGCTCGCGGCCGGCCAGGTCGACGGCATGCTGGCAAAGGCCGCCGAAGTGGACGGCGTGCGCGTTGTCACGATGCGCCTGGACGGCGTTGCGCCTGACGCGCTGCGCAGCATGATGGACACGATCCGCGACAAAGCCCCCAATGCGGTTGGCGCGCTGATCGGCACAAACGGCGAAAAGATCACGCTGGCTGTCGGCGTCGGCAAGGAAGCGCTGGCCAGGGGCCTCAAGGCGGGCGCGCTTGTCAAGCAGATCGCGGCCATTGCCGGCGGCAACGGCGGCGGCAAGCCGGATTTTGCGATGGCGGGCATCAAGGATGCCGCCAAGGTCGACGCGGCGCTGCAGGGCGCGGTGCAGATCGTCAAATCCGAGCTGGAAAAAAACGGCTGAGCCTGCTATAATATATTTGAGTCCAGATAAAGGAGGCGTTCCCATGTCGGATTGTCTGTTCTGCAAGATCGCCGCGGGGGAGATCCCCTCGAACAAGCTGTATGAGGATGATACCCTGCTGGCTTTTTATGACATCGACCCGCAGGCCCCGGTCCATTTCCTTGTTATCCCCAAGCGGCATATCGCTTCGGCGGCCGCACTGGGCGAGACGGACGCGGCGCTGCTTGGCCATGTGTTTGCGGTCATCGCCAAGCTGTGCAAGGACCTCGGCGTAGACGAAAACGGCTACCGTGTCGTTACCAATGTTGGGCAGGACGGCGGCCAGAGCGTGCCGCACCTGCACTTCCATGTGCTGGCCGGGCGCAGCCTGGCCTGGCCCCCGGGCTGAGGCGAAAAGCAAACGCCTGCAACTGTATAAAAAGAGGGAGAATACCATGGCAAAGACCTATACCCTGCATGTCGCGGGGCTGACCCGCGAGCTGCCGATCTGCAAAGTGAACGATCATATGGACATCGCGGCCTTTATCATGTTCAGCGATGTTGAGCTGACCATCGCCTGCGCGCGGGATCTGCTGAAAAAATGCCCCGAATTTGACGTTATCCTGACGGCGGAGGCCAAGGGCATCCCGCTGGCCTATGAAATGTCCCGCCAGAGCGGCAAGCAGTGGCTTCCGGCGCGCAAGGGCGCCAAGCTGTATATGCAGGACCCTGTCACGATCGAGGACGAATCCATCACGACTGCGGGCAAACAGGTGCTGGTGATGGACCGCAAGGACATCGAGTATATGAACGGCAAGCGCATCCTGATCGTTGACGACGTCATCTCCACCGGCGGCAGCCTGCACGCGCTGGAAACGCTGGCGGCGCAGAGCACGGGCACCGTGGTCGGCTGCTGCGCGGCCCTGGCCGAAGGCGACGCTGCCAAGCGCACCGACATCACCTTCCTGGCGCCGCTGCCGCTGTTCATCCACTAAACATGAAACGGAAGCTGGCTGGTTTTGGTCTCGCATTTGCGCTGGCTGAACTGGCTGGGGCGTATCTGCCGCTGTCAGTTTTGCCGCTGGCGGCGGCTTTTTTGCTCCTTGGCACAGCGGTATGGTTTGTCCGCCGCCGCAGCCTTCCGGCCTGCCTGCCGGTGGTGCTGGGGCTTGTTTTGGGCGGGGCATGGTTCGCAGGGTATGAGCTGCTCATCGCCGCGCCGCAACGGGCGCTGGCCGGGCGCGAGGTAAGCGCTCTGGCCGTTGTGGAAACGGACGCCGAAGCGTCCTTTCAGGAGGGGATGCTGCGCGGCACGCTGCGCCTGACGCAGATCGACGGAAAACCGGCCGACCTGCGCGTTTATTGTACGAGCTTTCCCGGGGCGGAGGCTGGCGAGCGCTTTACGGCCCGTTTCACGCTTGCGGAGCTGCCGCCGGACGCCTACCGCCTGGGCCGCTATGCCGACGGTACCTTCCTGGCGGCCGAGTATGAAGGGGAGTACAAGGCGCAGGCCGCCAGCCGTGCGCCGCGTTTCCGGCTGTATGCGCTGCGCATGGCGCTGTCCCGCCGGCTGCGCCTCTACCTGCCGCGGGAGCTGGGCGGGCTTGAAGCCGCCATGCTGCTGGGGGATAAGTCCCAGCTGACCGAAACGGCGGAGGAAACCTTCCGCCTGGCCGGTGTGTCGCATCTGCTCTCGATCTCCGGTTTGCATTTCTCGCTTTTGTGCGGCCTGTTCCTGCTGGGGCCGCTGGCCGCGTCGTTGCGGTTCAACCGCCCGTATCTGCTGTTCCAGGCGCTGGTGCTGCTGTTTTACATGGCGTTGACCGGCTTCCCGGTCTCGGTCGTGCGCGCAGGGGTCATTTATCTTGTCACGCTGCTGGGGTATGCGCTGTGCCAGCCGCCGGATCTGCTCACTTCGCTCGGCATCGCCGCGCTGTGCATCGGTTTGTCCAACGGGTATGCGCCCTGCGATATCGGCTGCCAGCTCTCGTTCTGCGGGGTGCTGGGCGTGCAGCTGGGCGCGGCGCTGGGCGGGTGGCAGCGGCGGCACTGGCTGCCGGACCCCTATGACGAAAACGGCGAACAGCGCCGCCTTGCCTGGTATGAAAAGCTGGCGGCCCGGGCGCTGGGTGTGCTGGAAACGGTTGAGACCGCGGCGCTCGCGACCTGTGCGACGCTGCCCTCGCTACTGGCCCATGGCCTTGCGGCCAGCGGCGTCTCGGTGCTCGGCAACCTGCTTGTCGTCTGGATGCTTACGGCGGCGCTTGTGCTGGGGCTGCTGGTGCTGCTGTTCAGCGCCGCGCCGTTCCTGCTGCCCTGCATGCGCATGGCCAGCCTGCTGCTGGCGGTCTGGCTCAAATGGATGTACGCACTCATCGGCTGGTGTGCGGCGCTCCCCGCCGCCCACATCTATCTGCCCCGGCGCTATACGCTCCTGGTCCTGGCGGTGCTTATGGCGCTGGGGGTGCTGTTCTGGCGGCGCAGGCGCATGCTGTGGTACCTGCCCGCCGCCGCGCTCTGCCTGGCCGTGGGGGTGGGTCTGGGCGTTCAGATGCAGCGGGATGTCATCCGCGTGGCATTGACAGGGACCTCCGGCAACGCCTGTGCGGTCGTGAGCCAAAACGGCCGGGCGCTGGTCTTTTTCCGCGGCGGGGCCGCCAACTGGAATGCGGTTGAGCGCTACCTGTCCGAAAACGGCGCGCCGGAGCTGCTGGGGCTGGTCGACCTGCGCCAGGACCCGACGCAAATCGACTTCCCGCCCGGGCTTGCCTGTTGGGTGCTGGAGGGGCTGCCAAGCGGGGCGGCCAGCCGGACGCTGCCGGGCGGCTGGGCGGTAGATGCTTGGCATGACAGCGGCGGCAACCTGGCTGTGCTGGACGCGGGCGGCTACCACATCGCCTTTACCGCCGGGCGCGCCCAAACGCCCGCGCCGGTTGCGGTGGACCTTTTCTGTGCAGGCGCAAGCCTGCCGGACTGTGTGCAGCCCGCGGCGATACTGACCAATGCATCGCCCGCCCGCATGGCGGACTGGCAGGTGCAGGGGACCCTGTACAGCGGCGAGGAGCCGGTGGCCGTACTGCGGCCCGGGCGCAGCGTGATTTTTGAGGAGGCAAGGCAAATTGCTTTACAGTGAAAACGAACTGAAAAAGCGGCTCAAAGCCGGGTGCGCGGTGTATTATTTTTACGCCGGGGACGAAGCGCTCGTGCGCGCGGCGGCGGCCAAGGCGGAGAAGGCTCTGGCTGCACAGGACCCCGAGACGACGGTGCTCGAAGGCCCGACGCCGAGTGTGGAGGAGATTGTGCTGGCAGCCGGGACCATTTCGTTTTTCGGCGGCAAGCGCCTTGTGCTGATGCCGCTGGTGCGCCCGTCCGCCTATTCCGACAAAGACCTGCAGGAATTCTGTGATACGCTGGCCGACACGGAGAACGCTGTCTTTATCCTGACCAGCGTCATGGAAGAAAAGTATGGAAAACTGCGCCCGGGTAAGCGGGAGCAAAAGCTGATCGCGGCCTGCGAAAAGCTGGGCTACTGCGCGCAGATCGCCAAACCAAACCGTGCGGCGCTGCAAACGATGGCCCGCGAATGGGCGGAGGAATGCGGCGCCAGGTTTGCCCCCGGGGCCGAGGCCATGCTGCTCGACCGCTGCGGCGAAGACCAGTTTTTGCTGCGTAGCGAGATCGATAAACTCGCGGCGCTCGCAGACTATGCAACGATCACACCGCAGATGATCGAACAGCTGGGGACCGTCACGCTGGAAGCCGATACCTTCGATATGGTCAAGCTCGTGGCGGCAGGCCGCACGCGTCAAGCGCTCGAAAAGCTCAACACGCTGCTGGCGCTGCAGAACGACCCGATCCTCATCACCGGCGCGCTGATTGCCAATTATCTGGATGTGTACCGCGCTTTCCTGGCCAAAAAGAGCCGCCGCCCGCTGGCGGACCTTGCCAAAGATTTCGGCTACAGCGGCAAATGGAACTACCGTCTCGGCAATGCGGAGCAGGCGGCGGCGCGGTATGATCGCCGCCGCATCGAGCGCAGCCTGCAGGTGCTGCAGGCCCTGGACCTGGACTTGAAAGGCAGCCGCCTTCCGGCCGACCTGCTGCTGCAGAAAGCCGTCTGTGAGCTGGGCCTGCAGACGGCCGGGAAAAGCGCATGAAGCGGCGGCTGCAGCAGGCGCTGCTTGTGGAGGGAAAGTACGATGCCGCCCGGCTCGCCAACCTTGTGGAAGGGATTATCCTGACGACAGACGGCTTTGCCGTGTTCAAAGACCGCGCCATGCAGGACCTGCTCAAGCGCACGGCGCGCGCCTGCGGGCTGGTGATCCTTACCGATTCCGACGCAGCCGGGTTCAAAATACGCCATTTTGTCACCGGCCTTGTCGGCGCGCAATATGTGTACCAGGCGTTTATCCCGGCGCTGCCGGGCAAAGAGCGGCGCAAGGTCCAGCCGGGGAAAGAGGGCCTGCTGGGGGTGGAAGGCGTGCCGGACGAACTGATCCTGCAGGCGCTGGACACTGCGCTGGCCGGGGCGCGGGCGCAGGCGCAAACCGATGCGCCGCAGCGGCCCATCACCTACACAGACCTCTACGAATGGGGGCTGTCCGGCGGGGCGCACAGCGCGGAAAAACGCCGCGCCTTCCTGCGGCGTCTGGGGCTGCCGCCGCGTTTGAGCAAAAAAGAGCTCGTTCAGGTGCTCAACACGCTTTATACATATGAGAGCCTTTATGAACAGCTGCAGGAGGAAATGCCGGATGAATAACAAGCTGAAGATTGCCCTTTTGCAGATCGCCCCGGGCGATTCCCTGCAGGAAAATCTGGACAAAGGCCGAACGGCCTGCCGCCAGGCGAAAAGCCGCGGGGCGGATATTGCGCTGTTCCCCGAAATGTGGAGCAACGGCTACCGCCTGTACGACAGCCCGGCCGAAGTCTGGATGCAGGAGGCCATCCCGGCCGACGGGGCGTTTGTGCAGGTGTTCCGCAGCTTGGCGCGGGAGCTGGACATGGCCATCGGCGTCACGCTGCTGGAACGCTGGCCGGGCGGGCCGCGTAACACGCTGGTGCTGATCGACCGCCGCGGCAAAGTCCGCCTGACCTATGCGAAGGTCCATACCTGCGATTTTGATGTCGAGCGCCACTTAACGCCCGGGGAGGCGTTCTGTGTGGCCGAACTCGATACCGCGTGCGGCCCCGTTAAGGTGGGTGCAATGATCTGCTATGACCGCGAGTTCCCCGAAAGTGCCCGCATCCTTATGCTGCAGGGGGCGGAGCTGATCCTGGTGCCCAACGCCTGCCCGATGGAGATCAACCGCCTTTCCCAGCTGCGGGCGCGCGCCTATGAGAATATGGTGGCGATCGCGACCTGCAATTACCCCGATACGGTGCCCGACTGCAACGGCGGTTCGAGCGTGTTCGACGGGGTCGCCTATTTGCCGGAGCTTGAAGATTCACGCGATACATGCCTTTTGCAGGCGGGCGGGGAAGAGGGCGTGTACATCGCGACGTTGGACCTTTCCATGCTGCGCCGCTACCGGGAGACCGAGATGCAGGGCAACACCTACCGCCGCCCGCATAAGTACGGTCTGCTGACAGACACAAACCTGCAGCCGCCCTTTATCCGCCGCTTTCCGCGCCGGTGACGGGACATAAAAAATTAAAACAGGCGGCCCATCCAACCGATGGGCCGCCTGTTTATCTGTGTTCACATTACCGCAGCGTTCCGTCCAGGACCTGCGCATAGTACCAGGGGCGCGGCGCGTGAAAGACCTTACCGGCAAGACCGGCAAAGCGTTCGTCCGCGATCGTTTTGGGGAAGGCGAGCTCCCAGGCGCACAGGGCCTGATATTTGAGCTTCAGCTCCCGGTTGGCGGCGTTGTGGCCGTATTTGCTGTCGCCCAAAATCGGGCAGCCGATGCTGGCGAGATGCGCGCGGATCTGGTGGGTGCGGCCGGTCACGAGCTCGACCTGCAGCAGCGCCAGCCGCCCGCTCACGGCGAGCGTTTTGTAGGCGGTGATGATCTCTTTGGCGCCGGGCTGCGGGGCGGAAAGGACCTGCACAACGCCCTTTTCGGCGTCTTTGCGCAGGTAGCCGGTCAGCGTGGCGGCCGGCGGCTGCGGGCGGCCGAATGTGACGCAGAGATAGCTTTTGCGGATGAGCCGTTTTTTGATGGCGTCCAGCAAAAATGTTTCGGCCTCTGCGTTTTTCGCCAGCAGCAAAAGGCCACTTGTGCCGGTGTCCAGCCGGTGGCACAGGTGCGGAAAACCGCCGCCCGGCAGGCGGCCTTCTTCATACAGGCGGCGCAGCACGCGGGCGTGCAGTGTGTCGGCCGCTTCGCCCTCCACCGGGATGCCGGCCGGTTTGTTTACAATCAGGAGGTCGTCGTTTTCATAGATGATGTCGGCCGGGGCGCGGGCGGCCAAAAAGGCGGGGCCTGCGGGCGCGGCAAGCCCGAGCTGCTCATCGGTCAAAAACAGGCGGATGGTGTCGCCGTTTTGCACGCGGGTCGAAAGCGGCTGCTTTTTGCCGTTTAACTTGATCTTGTTTTCGCGCAGGGCTTTGTTGAGCCGCCCGGGGCCGAGCACCGGGAACCGCTGCATCAGGTATTTGTCCAGCCGGACGGGCAGAAGGCTTTTCACGTTCAGTTCTTGCATGGCTTTGTCTCCAGTTCTTTTCCCCAAAGGACGGTGGCGTCGGGAATGTCCAGCGTGATCATCAGCCAGCCGGGGTCGCTGTCGTCCACATCTAGGATCGCATAGTCGGCCCCGTCGGCGCACAGGTATCCGGCTCCCTCCAGTTTGGCGCGTGCAAACGGGGAATCGGCCAGGCAGACGACGCGGCGGTCGCTGTCCAGCACGCCGCGGTTCCACAACGCGTCGGTATAATCGGCCAGGCGCAGCGGATAATCCGGCCCGTAGGGGATGCAGCTGCCGTCCGGTTCATATGCAGCCATCCCGGGGGCGATCACATACCAGCTGCCTTCGGCCCCGTCGATGCGCCCGCACCAGGCCCCGCTGCCGCTGACCGGCTCGACGGCCTGCAAAAAGTTTCCTTCTACGGCAAAGAGATACAGCGTATCGCTCCGCAGCGTGCCTTCGGCCAGTTCCTGCGTCAGCGTTTTTTGCTGCGCGGCGAGCGCTGCGGCGTCATAGCGCGCGGCGAACGGGTCGTTGGTCGTCATGCCGTTGTCGGCTGCATACAGCGCCAGGTGCAGCGCGTCGGCCTGGATGCCGTCCATTGCGGCCAGGTGTGTATAGCGCCCGGCCGCTTCCTGCCAGAAATCGCTGGTCAATGCGGTGGGGAAAGCTTCCTGCCGCTGTGCGGCGGCAAACGCGGTGCGGCGTTGCCAGAGCCCCGGGGAAAGGTCGAGCAGCTGCAGGGCCGCCATCCCGCCGACGAGCGCCAGCCGCACAGCCTGCCGCCGCCCAAGACGGCACAGCCCGGCAAACGCGGCCATCAGCAAGAGATAGTACACGGGCCAGAACATCCGCCCGCCCGAACGAAACACCGAGCAAAGCCGGATCAGCGCCGCGGGCAGCGGCAAAACCGCCAGCGTGGCGCCGTTGGCCGTGATCGTGTGGCTGACCGCAAACACGGTCAGCGCCGCACAGACAGCGGCCAGCGGCCAGTGGCGGCGCAAAAGCCGCAGCGGGTGCAGCGCCCGCCGCCAAGCCAGCGTGATCAGGCTGGCTGCGAGCGCGGCCAGCGCGCCGAGCCCGAGATAGGCGAAAGCGTCGTAGTTGCCGCCCACCTGGTTCTGCACGGGCAAAAACAGGCTCCAGTCCATACCGCCGACCCCGGCCGGGTTCCACAGGCTGTTGAGGTTCATCGAAAAGTAGCCGTACAGCGCGTCGCTGCCGCCGCTGGCGGTCCCATGGAACAGCCCGATCGCCCACCCGGCCGCCGCCGTCGCGGCCAGATCGGCCCCAAGGAAAACGAACGGCCCGGCCGGGCGGCGGGTGCGCACAGCCTGCTGTAGGACCAGCGCCAGTGTGACCGCATAGGTCATCGGCACAAAATACGGGTGGACCGTGATGGTCAGCAGGTTCAGGACAAAGAGGCCGGGGAAGGCGTACCGGCCTTCCCGGCAGCCCCGGACATAGTAATACAGCGCCCCCAGCACAAAGAACTGCGCCGCCAGCGAGGTGTGGCGCAGCGCACGCTCCCACAAAACCGGGCTGAACACGAACAGCAGGTCGCCCAAAAGCGGCAGGGCGCAGCCTTTGGCAAACAGCCCCAGCAGCCGCGCGCCGAACGCCCCCTGAAGGAAAAAGCAGACAAGCGTGAACCAGCCGAAATACTGGAACGTTTCGGGGAGAAGCGGGGAGAGCAGGCGGAAAAAAGCCGCCAGCAGCGGGATGGAATCGGTGTAAGCGACGCTGAGCCCATCCGGCCAGTTGATGCTTTCGGCAATGCACAGCGGGAAGCGCAGCGCGCTTTGGCGGTAGAACAGCCAGCCCGCATAGTGCTGTTGGATATCTTTTTCGATAAAGCCGCCGCGGCAGAAGGCGTCGTTGGCCACATCCAGCGGCGAGAGCCCGAACACGAGCAGAAAAGCGGCGGCGCCCAAAAGCCCGCCGGCCCAGAACAGCAGGCGGTCCCGCCGGGGGGGATGAAGTTTCAGCATGGCAGGGCCTCCTTTGCATGCAGGTTGGTTTGGATCGGTTTCATTTAAGAAGCGCAGCAACATTGTACCACAGTTTGCTTTTTTTGAACAGAGAACCGGGTGGGGCGTGTCTTTTCAGCGGCGGCAAAATGTGGTATGCTGGAAGAAAACCAAACGGGAAGGATGAAAACAAAGATGAAATTTGCCGAAATGCCCTACAAGCGCCCCGATCTGGCCAGCGTGCTGGCAGACTGCGAAGCGCTGACCCGGAAGATCCGGGCTGCCGCCACGGCCGAAGAGCTTCTGGCGCTTTACCGCGAAGAAAACGCCTGCCTCGCGCACTACCGCACCGCGCAGGTCCTTGCGAACATCCACTATACACAGGACACGCGCGACGCCGCCTGGTCGGCTGAGCAGGACTGGTTTGATGAAAACGGCCCCGCCGTCGCGAGCGCCGAGGCAAAAATCGCCAAAGCGCTGCTGGAAAACCCGCACGCGAAAGCGCTGGAAGAGGCTTTCGGCGCGCGGGTGCTGCCGACGCTTAAAAACCGTGTGCTCTCGATGGATGAGCGGGTGATCCCGCTGCAAAGGGAAGAAAACGCGCTCACCAGCGCCTATCAGAAGCTTTACGGCGGCGCGCTCGTTGAGCTGGACGGAAAGCAGTTGACCATCCCGCAGCTGTCGCTGTACAAGCAGAGCCTTGACCGCGCGGTGCGCCGTGCGGCGTATGAGGCCGAGGCGTCCTATTTTGACGCCCACCGCGAGGAGTTTGATACCCTTTATGACAAGCTCGTCAAAAACCGCAACGAGCAGGCCCGCATCCTTGGCTACCGCGATTACAGCGAGCTGAGC
This sequence comes from Candidatus Gemmiger stercoripullorum, assembly GCA_019119365.1. Taxonomy (GTDB): domain Bacteria; phylum Bacillota; class Clostridia; order Oscillospirales; family Ruminococcaceae; genus Gemmiger; species Gemmiger stercoripullorum. Next base: position 45,729 of record DWXD01000028.1, read on the forward strand.
TATATCCGCATGAACCGCATCGGCTACGGCCCCAAGGAGGTCGCCGCTTTCCGCGCGGAGGTCGCCGCACAGGTCGTGCCGATGCTCAAGGACATGATGGCGATGCGCGCCGAACGCACCGGCATTGCGCACCCGATGTTCTGGGACAGCGCGCTCGCCTTTGCGGACGGCAGCCCGACGCCGCACGGCAGCTATGACGAACTGATGGCCGGCGCACGCCGCATGTACCACGAGCTGAGCCCGGAGACTGGCGAATTCATCGACTTTATGATGGACAATGAAATGTTCGACGTCATGAGCCGCCCGGGCAAGATGAGCGGCGGGTATGAGGAGATCATCCCCGACCACAAAGCGCCGTTCATCTTTGCCAACTGGAACGGTACGGCGGGGGATGTGGACGTGCTGACGCACGAGTGCGGCCATGCGTTTGAATCTTATCTGGCCGCCCGCACCGACCTGCCGGAAGAACTGCAGTGCCCGGGCATGGAAAGCGCCGAGATCCACTCGATGTCGATGGAATTCCTCACCGCGCCCTGGCACCACCTGTTCTTTGGCCCGGATACGGACAAGTATGAACTGTTCCATGCGGAGGACAACTTTGTGTTCCTGCCCTATGGCTGCATGGTCGATGAATTCCAGCACATCGCCTACCAGCAGCCGGACCTGACGCCGGAACAGCGCAACCGGGTCTGGCTGGACCTTGAAAAGAAATACCGCCCCTGGAACGATTTTGGCGACCTGCCGTTTTACAGCCGCGGCGCCGGGTGGCAGCGCCAGCTGCATATCTATGAATGTCCGTTTTATTATATCGACTACTGCCTGGCTACCGTTGTGGCGCTGCAGTTCTTTACCGCCAGCCTGCGCGACCATGCCGACGCCTGGCAGCGCTATCTGCGCCTGACCCGCCTGGCCGGTACGGCCCCGTATACGGAGCTGGTCGAAAGCGCCGGGCTGCAGGTCCCGTTTGCGGCGGGCAGCCTGACAGCGCTTTCGCACACGATCCATGACTGGATCAAAGAACACCAGATCTAAAATTCAGAAAAGGAACTTCCCGGTCACGCTGTCCGGGGCGGCAGCGATCTCGGCGGGCGTCCCGGCGGCGACGACCCGGCCGCCGGCTGCGCCGCCGCCCGGGCCCATGTCAATGATGTAATCCGCGCTGCGGATGACATCAAGATCGTGTTCGATCACAATGACGGTCGCGCCGTTTGCAATCAGCGTCTGGAAAACGCCGAGCAGCGTGCGCACGTCGAGCGGGTGCAGGCCGATCGTCGGCTCGTCGAATATAAAGACGGTGTCGGCCTGTCCGCGGCCCATCTCGCTTGCCAGCTTCAGCCGCTGCGCCTCGCCGCCGGATAAGCTCGGCGTGGCTTCGCCCAGGGTCAGATAACCGAGCCCCAGGCTCTGCAGCACCTGCAGCCGCTGCGTTACGACCTTCCAGTCGCGGCAGGCGGCCAACGCCGTATGTACGTCCATTGCCATCAGCTGCGGCAGCGTGCAGCGCCGCCCGTCCCTGCTACGGTAACAGATGCGGCCGGCCTGCTTGTCGTAGCGCGACCCGCGGCATTCGGGGCAGGGGATCTCCACATCCGGCAAAAACTGGACGTCCAGGCTGATGACGCCGGTGCCGTCGCAGACAGGGCAGCGCAGGCGGCCGGTGTTGTAGGAAAAATCCCCGGCCTTGCAGCCCGCCTGCCGGGCGTCCGGCGTGCGGGCAAACACCTTGCGCAGTTCGTCGTGCACATTGGCATAGGTGGCGACAGTAGAGCGCACATTGATGCCGATGGGCGTTGCGTCGATCAGCTTGACACGCCCGATGCCCGGCGCGTCGACCGCCCGCACATGTTCGGGCAGTTTGGCGCCGCGGGTGGCGGCCTCCAGCGCGGGGATCAGGCTTTCCAAAATCAGCGTGGTCTTGCCGGAGCCGGAAACGCCGGTCACGACAGTCAAGCGTCCTTTGGGGATGCGCACTTCCAGCGGTTTGACGGTGTGGAGTGCGGCTGTCGCCAGCCGGATCGTCCCCAGCGCGAACATCTGTTCGCGCGCCACCGCCGGGCGCAGCCGCTCTTTTTGCGCGCCGGGGCCAAGAAAAGGCCCGATCAGCGAACGACCGTTGGCCGCCAGCGCGGGTACGGTGCCCTGCGCCAGAATGCGCCCGCCGTCCGCGCCGGCCCCGGGGCCCATCTCCACGATCCAGTCGGCCTCCGAGAGCACCTGTGTGTCGTGGTCTACGAGAAGGACGGAATTGCCGTCCGCCACAAGATCGTGCATGACGGCGGTCAGCCCCACGATGTTGGCCGGGTGCAGGCCGATCGAAGGTTCATCGAGCACATACAGCACGCCGGTCGTGCGGTTGCGCACCGCCCGCGCCAGCTGCATGCGCTGGCGCTCACCGGTCGAGAGCGTGGCGGCGGCGCGGTCCAGAGAAAGATAGCCAAGCCCCAGATCGATCAGCCGCCGGGCTGCGTCGGTAAACGATTCGCAGATGCTTTGCGCCATCGGGCGCATTACATCCGGCAGCGAGGCGGGCACGCCCGCCACCCAGGCGGACAGCTCGTCCAGCGTCATGCGGCAGGCTTCATCCAGCCCGATGCCGCGCAGCTTCGGCGCGCGGGCGGTCTCTGAGAGGCGGGTCCCGCCGCAGTCCGGGCATACATCCTCCTTCAAAAACTTTTCCACACGTTTCATGCCCTTTTCGTCCTTGACTTTGGCAAGGGCATTTTCAACCGTGTACACGGCGTTAAAATAGGTGAAGTCCAGCTCGCCGCCCTGGTTTGAGTTCTTGGGTTTGTAAAAGATATGCTTTTTGACGGCCGGGCCGTTATAGACAATATCTTTTTCCGCGTCGGTCAGCTCGCAAAACGGCACGTCGGTGCGCACGCCCATCTCGCGGCAGACATCGGTCATCAGCGACCACATCAGCGAGTTCCAGGGGGCGACCGCGCCTTGGTCAATGCTCAGCGATTCATCCGGCACCAGCGTGGCGCGGTCCACCGTGCGCACGATGCCGGTGCCGCCGCAGGTGCGGCAGGCGCCCTGGCTGTTAAAGGCGAGCTCCTCAGCGCTGGGGGCGATGAAGCGTGCGCCGCACACCGGGCAGACCAGCTCCTGCCCGGCCGCAACGGCCAGGTCCGGCGCGTGATAATGCCCGTTCGGGCAGCGGTGGGACGCCAGGCGGGAGAACATCAGCCGCAAACTGTTCAGCAGCTCGGTGCCGGTGCCAAACGTGCTGCGGATACCCGGCACACCGGGGCGCTGGTGCAGGGCCAGCGCGGCCGGAACATACAGCACCTCGTCCACATCCGCGCGGGTCGCCTGGGTCATGCGCCGCCGCGTGTAGGTGGAAAGCGCCTCCAGATAGCGGCGGGACCCTTCGGCATACAATACGCCGAGAGACAGCGACGATTTGCCCGACCCGGACACCCCGGCGATGCCGACGATGCGGTGCAGCGGGATATCGACGTCGATATTTTTCAAGTTGTGCACACGCGCGCCGCGCACCCGGATGGCCTGCGGTTCTGCAGCGGGGGGGAGCTTTTTCTCGGAAGATTTCATGAGAAAGACCTCACTTATATGTTTGACGCCACTCGCGTTTTGGATTTGTCTGCCTTTATCATAGCACAGCCAGGGGCGTTCGTCCATGCGTGCGGCGCCTTGACAAAGCGCCGTACAGGGCCTACAATCAAAGAAAATGGCAAAAAGCGGCGGTGGAAAGCAGCAAAAAACAATTTGTTGCGTTTTTTCAAAACTTTTTGTTGACAAGCCCCCGTAACTTGTGTATACTAATTAGGCAACCTTTTGAGGTGAAGTATGCAATTTGATCTGAAAAACTTCCTCCAGAGCGCAAAAACGCCTTATACAACGCATTTTTTTGCGGATCTGGCACAGGCGGATTTTGACGGTTACCGCGTGGCGGTCCCCGCCGAATGTTTTTTCACCGCCACCCCCACCCAGGAAGGCGCAGAGATGGCGTTGCAGGTCAAGGCGCAGGTGGAGGGCGAATGCGCCCGCTGCCTGGCCCCGGTGCAGCAGGCATACGACTTCACCCGCGAATATCTTGTCCGCCTGCGCGATCTGGACGATCCGGATTTTGAGCTGCCGCTGGACGAAAAAGGCTGCCTTGATTTGCGGGAGCTTGTGTATCAGGAGTTGATCTTCGAGGTCCCGCGGGTGCTGCTGTGCAGCCCCGATTGCCCTGGCCTATGCCCCATCTGCGGGAAAAGAAAGGCGGACGGCTGTTCCTGCCAAACGGCAGAAGCCGCCGCGCCCACAGATGCGAGGCTTAGCATATTAAAACAACTGCTTAGTTGAATTTCACCAAGGAGGTGCTATAAAATGGCAGTACCCAAGAGAAAACAGTCCAAAGCCCGTCGTGACAAGCGCCGCTCCAATGTCTGGAAGCTGGAAGCCCCTACGCTGGTGAAATGTCCTCAGTGCGGCG
>DWXD01000029.1 GCA_019119365.1 Candidatus Gemmiger stercoripullorum
TCGCGCGGCGCGCCATAAATGGCGCTTGCGCTCTGCGACCGCTGCCCCTGCTCCGCCTCGCTGTATCCGCCGCAGGCGGTGCTCGGCTCCGCAGCCCTTTGGAATCCCCTTCGACAAAATTTTACGGCAAATCGCGCACTCGTCGCTAGGCGCTCCTCGCACACAATTTGCCGTAAAATTTCCCTGTAGGTGTCGCCGTCGTCGGCGCATGTCCGCCGACGGCGACGTTTTTTAACTTTTTCGACAGTCTAAGCCCGGGGAACCGGCTGCTTTCCGTTTGCGGTTGTACGGCAGGGCAAAAGGCGGAAAAAGCGGCGTTTCGCCTTACAGGTCCGCGACCAGCACATCCGCCATCGCGCGCTTGGGCACGCAGAGATCCCGGTTTTCGTCCAGATAATACCGCACGCTGCCGTTTTCCATCGGGACGATGCGGCTTGCCTGCGCGGGGTAGCCCAGTGCCACCACGCTGTGCAGGCGCAGGCGGCTGCGCCCGGCCAGGCCCAGCAGCGTCTTGATCGGCGCGCGGTCAATGTTGCCCATGATGCAGCTGGCCACGCCGTGGGCCCACGCCGCGGCGGTCAGGCTGCCCAGCGCCAGGCCCGCGTCGGTATCGTTGACACCGGGCAGGTCCTCATCCTGGAACACGGCGATGAACGCCGTGGGCGTCTCGCCGGGGCCGGGCGCGCCCTGCTCGGGCGGCAGGTAGGCGGCCCAGTGCACAAGCCGGTTCAGCTCAGCCACCACCGCCGGGCTCTGCACCAGCGCGTATTTCAGCGTCTGCCGGTTGGACCCGCAGCTGGCGATGCGCGCGGCTTCCAGCGCTTCGCGCAGCACGGCGTCCGGCACGGCTTTGGGCAAGAAGCGGCGGCAGGTGCGGCGCGTGCGCAGAAATTCCAGGATGGACGGCATGGGTCAAAACCTCCCTTTTGCTTTTTTGATGATTTTTTTGATATTTTCTTGGCATTTTCCGGGTGGGACCGCGCGGCGCCCCCGGCGCGCAGTTTTCCTGTGTTTTGCGCGCGGCGGCGCAGGGGCCCGCCGCCTTCGCAAACCTCTGTTTTCATTATAGCACGGCGTTTTCAGGAATCAACCACCGTTTGCGTGCGGCCGATGCCCACCGCCGCCGCGGCGATCTTGCGCCAGCTTGCGCAGCCGCAGATGCCGTCCGCCGTCAGGCCGAACGCGCGCTGCGCGCCCTTGAGCGCCGTCTCGGTGCGTGCGCCGAAAATGCCGTCCAGCCCACCGGCCGGGTAGCCCAGCGCGTTGAGCGCGTCCTGCAGGATCAGCACATAGGTGCTGCGGTTGCCCCGGCGGCAGGTCGGGTACCCGGCGGTCGTGTTCGGGCAGGCGGGTTTGCCGTAGCGCCGGTCAAAGTGTACCCAGGTCGGCGTCATGGAAAGCGGCTCCACATACCCCCAGGCCCCGGTGGCCTCGGCCGCCGCGTGGATGCGCCGCCGCGCCGCCGCGCCGGAGCGCTGGCCCACGTCGAACGCCACGCCCGCATAGTGCTGGCTGGTCGTGCCGTGGCCGCCCTCCCAGATGCGCTTGAACGCATACCCCACCGGGATGCCTGCGCCGTAGCGCCGCCGCGTCAGGTTCCACGCCTCCATGGCGGCGGTCGTCGTCCACAGCACATCGGCCTTGCTCGAACCGCGGAATTCCCGCAGTGTCAGCGTGCCGTTTGCGGCATAGGGCATCGGGTCGCTCTCCTTCAAATCCGGGTAAATAAAGAATTTGTTCGCGTAAGCGTCGTAAACAAACAGCTTTGCCATTGCGCACCTCCTATGCTTCGGCCCCGCAGCCCGCGGCCGCGGCGGCCAGGCTCTGCCAGGTCGCATCGTCCACCACGCCCGGCGGCTGCAGCCCGGCGCGCCGCTGGTAGGCGGCCAGCGCCGCCGCCGTCGCGCTGTCCAAAAAACCGGTTTGCGGCACAAACCCCAGGCCGCCGTCCAGGCAGCCCAGCCGGTTCAGCCAGCGCTGCAGCTGGCGCACGGCCTGCCCGGCGCTGCCCGCGGCCAGCGTGTAGCCGGGCCACACCCCCTGCGGCCGCGGCGCGGCGGTGGCGGGCGTCACCGTGAACAGCGCCGCGGCCGCCGCCGTCAGCGCGCCCCAGGCAGCGGCGTCGGCCGTGCCGGTCACGGGCAGGCCCAGCACCCCCTGCGCCGCGCGCAGCGAAACTTCGGCCGCCGGGCCCAGCGCATCGCCGCCGCCCGCCGGGGGGATGTCCGGCAGCCAGGCGGCCAGGAAATCAAGCAGCCGCACCAGCGCCGCCGCCTGCGCGCCCGTGTCGCCGGGCTGCAGCGCCGCAGCCGGGGCGGGCAGCGCGATCAGCCGCGCCACCGGGCCGCTGGCAGCCATGCGCATGGCGTTTTCGTACACGCTCTGCCAGGTCTGCGGCCCGGCCACGCCGTCCACGCTCAGCCCGGCCTCGGTCTGCCACGCGCGCACGGCTTCCACCGTGGCCGCGCCGTACACGCCGTCCACCGTCAGCCCCGTCAGCCCGGCATAATAGGCCGCCAGCAGCCGCAGGTAATACTGCAGCGCCCGCACGCCGGTGCCACGGTCGCCACGGCGCAGCGTGCCCGGGAATGCCCCGGGCGCTTCGTCCGGCTCGACAATCCCGTTGGCGACAGCCAGGCCGACCTCGTTGAGCTTGGCCCAGCTCGCGCGGCCGACCACGCCGTCCGCCGTCAGGCCGAACCGCTGCTGGAACGCCGTCACCGCGCGCCGCGTAGCCGCGCCAAAGCTGCCGTCCACCGCCACGGGGGCCAGCGCGGCGTAGTTGTCGGCCGCCAGCCGCAGCCAGAACTGGATGAGCCGCACGCTGTTGCCGCGGCTGCCCTGGCGCAGCGCCGTGCCCGGGTAGGCCGTGCCGCCCATGTCGCTCTGGATATCCAGCCAGGCGGCGTACAGCGCCTCCCAGGTGGCGCGGCCGGCAACGCCGTCCACCGTCAGCCCCATGCGCTGCTGGAACACCTCCACCGCGCGCCGCGTGGCCGCGCCAAAGCGCCCGTCCACCGTCACGTCGGGCTGGGCCGCCTCAAACTGCGCCAGGCCGGACAGCCAGAACTGCAGCACTTCGACCTCCGCGCCCTCGCTGCCCTCGCGCAGGACCACGCCGGGCCACGCGCCTTCGCCAGTCTGGCCGCTGAGCTCCTCGCCCTCGCTGGTCAGCTGGGCCAGCTCCTTGACGCTGACATAGATGTAGCTGACCTTATACCACGTTGCGCGGCCGACAATACCGTCGGCTGTCAGCGAAAAATAGCGCTGGAACGCCCGCACGCTGGTCTCGGTGGCGGTGTCGAACGTGCCGGTCACGGCGGGCTTGCCAAATGCCGGGTAATCTTTGGCGATGCGGTCCAGCTGGCGCTGCAGCACCCGCACGGCCCGGCCGCTGTCGCCGCGGCGCAGCGGGCTGCCGGGGTAGCTTTCGGGGATGGCGGCAATGTTTTGGCTTGTCACCAGCTCCACGCGGCTGCCGTAGTAGTAGCGCAGGATCTGCAGCGCGCTCAGCCCCTCGTTGGCGCGGTCGACGGTGCCCCACTGGCGCATGCCCGCGCAGGTCACGAGCTTGCCGTCGCAATATTCGGTAAAATACGGCTCGGCCGTGCCCGCGCGCCGCACATAGGTCGCAAACAGCTCGGCCGTCAGCCGCTCCATCACGGCGTAGACGGTGCGGCCTTCGGTAAACGCCTGGTCGACAGCCGGGGAGCCCGTGATGTTGAAAGTGTACCCGCGGCTGGGGTACCATTCGGTCCAGATGCGGTTGAGCGCCAGGCTGATCTGCGCCAGGATGTTCGCCCGGAGCGCCTGCTCCGGCCAGGTCGGATAAACCTCAGACGAAGCTACGTTGGCAATATATTCCTGAAAGCTCACCGTCACATTGCGGGCGCTCTCGGCCGGGCGGCCCAGGTGCACCGTGATGCGCTGCGGGATGACCACTTCGTCCAGCACGCGGGCCCCGGCGCGGGGGGCGGCCGGGGCCGGGCCGCTGCCGCCGCCCCCGGCCCACAGCGGGTGCGGCGGGATCACCACGGTCTGCGCGGCCGTGATGGCCGCTGTCTGCACGGGGCTTTCGGCGGGCAGAAATTCCAGCCGCGCCACCGTCTGCTGCCCGTCAAACACCTGCACGCCCTCCAGCCGCCGCGGCTGCCAGCCCTCTTTTTCGGCCAGCAGCGTGTACACGGCATACGGCCGCTGCGTGTTGGCCGGGTCCAGGCTCAGGTTCCGGTCGGGCGCGGGCAGCGCGGGCGCTTCGGCCCGGCCTTCGCTGCCGGTCAAAAGCGCGGCGGCGGTCACGCCGCTCTCGTCCAGCACCGTCACCCGCACGCCGGGCAGCGGCGCAGCGCCCCCGGCCAGCACGGCCGCTGCCAGCAAACTACCAGTTGGCATAACAAAACCACCTCCTGCCCCAGTGTATGTGCGGCGCGCGGCGGCGGTGCGGCAGGGCACACTGTCGAAAAAAGTTAAAAAACGTCGCTGTCGTCGGACATGCGCCGACGACAGCGACACCTACAGGGAAATTTTGTGGCAAATTGTGTGCGAGGAACGTAGTGACGAGTGCGCGATTTGCCACAAAATTTTGTCGAAGGGGATTCCAAAGGGGGAAATAGCCGCGTTAGGCAATTGCCGTGCGCGGCTGTTTCCCCCTTTGCAGCGTGTCGAGTTTCTCGACACGCTGCAAAGGACCGCTTTCCTCTTGGCAGGAAGGCGGTCCTTTACGCTGTTTAAGTCTGTTCGGGGTCTTCGCCGGGCCAGGCGTCGGCGGCGTCGCTGCCCGGGGCCAGGGCGGGGTCGTCGGCGTTCGGGCACTGCGGGCAGTACGGCTGGGTCCCGTCCGTCGTCAGGCCGGGCGTGCCGGGTACATACGGCAGCACGCCGGGCAGCATATCGCCGCCTTCCGGGATGTCGGTCCAAAAATCTTCCCGCTCGCTCTCCGCGCCGCGGGGGCCATACGGTTCATGGTACATTTGCCATTTCCTCCTTTGCTGCATAAGGCCGGGCTGCTTTGCCCAAGCTATACCCGTAGTTTGCAGCAATGAGGTGAGCTTTATGCACAAAAGGCGCGGACTTTTTTTCCAGAGCCTGCTTTTAACGCTTTTGGTCGTACTGCCCATGATGGGCGGGGTTGTTTACTTTGCCGCCCGGCGCGGCGAACGCCAGGCGGCCGAGGCGGCCGCAGCCGGGACCACGCTGGCCGAACCGGCGGGCGCGCGCAGCACCCACCGCCTGCTGCTGGCCGTCCAGGGCGAAGAACCGGCCTTCCTGCTGCTGCGGCTGGACGGCCCGGCGCAGCAGGCGCTGTTCTGCGCGCTGCCGGGCGAAATGCAGCTGCAGGCCCCGGCCGGGACCACGACGCTTGCCGCCTGTTACCTGACCGCGGGCCCGGCGCGCGCGGCAAAGCTTTTGGGGGATACGCTCGGCATTGCGCCGGACGCCTACCTTGCCGCCACGGCCGCGGGCTTTGCGGACCTCTGGGGCGACGGCCCGGCCATCCGGTTTGACACCGCCGCCGTGCTCGAGGAGGCGGTGCGTGCGGAGCTCGGCTATGGGCAGGACTCGCTGGCCGAACTGGACGCGGCCGCCGCGCCGGAGTTTTTGCAGGCGGCGGCCCGCGCCGGGCTGCCGCCGCCCGCGCTGGCCCAGGCGCGCGCCGCGGTGTGGGCGGCCTATTTCCGCCAGGGCCAGCCGAACCTGGCCGCGCTGCCAGACGCCGTGCGCGCGGCTTCGGCCCGGCTGCTGACCGACCTGACGGCGCAGGACCTTGCCCGGCTGGAGGAAACGCTGACCTGGCTGTCCGGCGCGGCGGGCTTTACGGCCGATTATGTGGCGGCCGGGACCGAACCGGCCGCCGGCGGCTGGCAGCTGACGGCGGACGGGCGGGATACCTTGCTCGAACTGCTTGCGGGCGGCGCGCCCGCTACGCCCGAGACGGCGGGCGGGTGAACGCGGGAAACCTAAACCGCCCCGCCCCACGCCCGCCCCAGCGCCTGCGCCACGGCGGGGATATCCCCGCTGCGCAGCGCCGCATACCCGGCCACGACCGTGTCGGGCGGGCAGGCTTCGGCGTGGGCCATATAATAGCCGGAAAGCCCGCGCAGCTGCACGCTCTCGGCGGCCGCCGCGCGCACCATCGCCGCCTCGCCGCCCGCGCCGGGCAGCGTCAGCAGAAAGTGCAGGCCGGAATGTGCGCCGCCCAGCTGCAGCCGCGGCCCCAGTTCGCGGCGCAGCGCGGCGGCAAAGCTCTCCATGCGCCGCTTGTACGCCAGCCGCATGCGGTTGATGTGCCGCGCAAACATGCCGGTCTCTATAAAACGGCACAGCGTCTGCTGCTCAAAACGGCTCACGGTGTTGGAGTACAGCGCAAACTCCCGCCGGTAGCGTGCCAGCAGGTCCTGCGGCAGCACCATGCAGGCGATGCGGATGCCCGGCGCAAGGCTCTTGGAAAAAGTCGTCAGATACACGACCGGCCCCTGCGGCCCCGCCATGCCCTGCAGGCTGGGCAGCGGGCGGGTCGTAAAGCGAAACTCGGAATCATAGTCGTCCTCCAGAATATACCGCCCCGGCGCGGCGGCCGCCCACTGCAGCAGCTGCGCGCGGCGCGGCGCGGGCATCGTCACGCCGGTGGGGAAGTGGTGGCTCGGCGTGATGTAGCACACGTTGGCCCCGCTGGCTTCCAGCCCGGTCACCGGCAGGCCCTGGCCGTCAATGTCCACCAGGCGGCAGGGCAGGCCGCTGTTTTCCAGCACGACGCGGCTGCGCGCGTAGCCGGGGTTTTCGATGGCCGCCACCGACCCGGCCAGCAGGTGCGCCAGGCAGCCGAGCAGATACTCGATGCCCGCGCCGACCACGATCTGCTCCGGCGTGCACGCCACGCCGCGGTAGGCGGCCAGGTGCGCGGCGATCTGTACGCGCAGGGCGCGGTCGCCCTGGCTTTCGCCGCGCTGCAAAAGCTCCGGCGCCTGGTACAAAAGCTCTTTCTGGATGCGCCCCCAGCTGCGCGCCGGGAACAGCTCGGTGTCGATGCTGCCGGTGGAAAGGTCGTACCGCGCCTGCGGCGCGGGTGCGGGGGCCGGGGCAGGCGCGGGCGCGGCGGCCGGGCGCAGCATGCCGCCGGTCTCCTGTACATAAAACCCGCTGCGCGGCCGCGCCCGGGCCAGCCCTTCGGCCGCCAGCATCTGGTAAGCCGTGTCCACCGTGTTCACGCTCACACCCAGCTCCCCGGCCATTGTGCGGCGCCCGGGCAGCGGCGTTCCGGCGGCGCGCTGCCCGCTGCGGATCTCCTCCGCCAGCTGGCGGTACAGTTGTTCGTACAGCGGCACGCCGCCGCCCGCTTCCAGTTCGATCATCGCCGTTCCCTCCCGCTTGACAAACTGGCCCCATAAAATAGTTGTAAACTGAATATTCACACAAGGCCAGATGTGACTATAATGGGAGCATACCCCAAAACGCCGCGCCTGTCAAGCGGCGGCGCGGCGGGCGGATAGAGAGGGAAGGGAACTGGCTATGTCCACTGAAATGATCTGTTTTGTCGTTTTCTGCCTGGCGGCTGCCGCGCTGCTGGGCGTTTCGCTGGCCCGCACCCGTTTTACGGTGCAGAAGATCGCCATGGTCGGCGTGATGGCCGCGCTCAGCTTTGTCGCCTATGAATTTTTCCGCATCCCCAATGTTCTGGGCACCGGGTCATCCTTTCACCTGGGCAACACGTTCACGGCGCTCACGGCCATGCTGCTGGACGGCGTGTCCGGCGGGCTGGCCGGGGCCATCGGCCTCTCGCTGGCCGACCTTGTCGCTGGGGACCCGGGCTATGCGCTCACAACGTTTTTGCTCAAAATGATCATCGGCCTCACCTGCGGCGCCGTGGCGCACCGCCTGTGCCACCTGGAGGAAAAGCCTGCCCCGCAGGCCCGCGCGCGCGGCGGTTATCTTGTGCGCGTGTCGGCCAGCGCGCTCAGCGGCCTGCTCGTCAACGTCCTCACCGACCCGCTGATCGGTTATTTCCGCAACCGCTACCTGTTCGGCCAGGCGGTCGACCTCGCTTCGGTCGTCGCCAAGGTTGCCACCGGCGTCACGCTGGTCAATTCGCTGCTGTCGGCCGTGTGCGCGGTTGTGCTGTATCTGGCGCTGCGCCCGGCGCTTGACCGCGCGCATCTGCTGCCTTCCGCGCCGGTGCGCCGCACCCAGCACTGAAGCGTAAGGAAACCGAAAAAAGCAGGGGAGAAGGATCACCATGAAGATCGTTACCTTTAACATTCGCTGCGATTACGGCCAGGACGGCCCCAACAACTTCTGTTTCCGCCAGCCGCTCATCCTGCGCCGTCTGGCGGCTGAAAAGCCCGACGTCATCGGTTTTCAGGAGGTTTTGCCCCATGTGCAGCGCTGGCTGCGCGAAGCCCTGCCCGGCTACACCGTCGTCGGCTGCGGCCGCGGGGCGGATTATCAGGGCGAGGCCATGACGCTGGCCGTGCGCAACGAGACGGCCGAACTGCTCGACTGGCGCACGTTCTGGCTTTCGCCGCACCCCGATGTGCCGGGCTCGCGCTATCAGGACCAGAGCGAATGCCCGCGCACCTGTGCGGACGCCATCCTCTACCTGCGCGCCGAAGGCCGCGCGCTGCGCGTCTACAACACGCACCTTGACCACCTCAGCGCGTCCGCCCGCGCCAAAGGGCTGCACCGCATTCTGGAGCGCATGCAGGCCGACCGCAGGCGGCTGGCGCTGCCCGCCGTGCTCATGGGGGATTTCAACGCCGAGCCCGGCGCGCCGGAGCTGGCGGCGCTGCAAAAGGACGGCTGCGCGCTGCGGGACGCCGCCGCTGCGGTCCCGCTGACCTTCCACGGCTACGGCCTTGGCTACGAGCCGCAGCAGAAGATCGACTACCTGTTCACAAGCCCCGAGCTGCGCGTCCTTGCCTGCCGTGCCTGGACCGATGAAGAAAACGGCGTCTATCTCTCCGACCATTACCCGCTGTGCGCCGAACTGGCCCTGTAAAGCGGACACCGCCCGCCGGTATGCCCGGCGAGCGGCTTTTTTGTGCAAAAAATGTAAAAATGCGGAAAACACTGGCGTAAACGCGGAAAATGGTGTAGAATGTATAGGTTAATGGAAACAGACGCCGCGCAGCTTTGCGCCGGGAGATAGAGCGCCGCGCCCGCACCGGGCCGCGGCAGGGAAGGAAAAACCATGGCAAAACGCAGGAAACGGAAAAAGACCGGCTTCTGGGCCGGGCTGAGCCCCCGGGGCCGCATGTATTTTGTGCTCATGATCTGTTTTGCGCTCGTGCTGCTGACCTCCATCGCCGCCCTGGCGGCGGTGCACGGCATGGCCGAAGGGCAGACCGAACCGGCCGCCTCGGAGCCGCTGGTTGAAAACCCGGACTACAACAAGGACGAAAACACGATCGACGCCTCGCAGTATACCTCGACGATCCTCATGGAAAGCGAGGACGCCGGGCAGTCTTACATCGACGAAACGCTGTTTTTGGGCGATTCCAACACCGCGCGCATGCGCATGTTCGGCTTCTGCACGCTGGATAACTCCGCCGCCTCGGTCGGCATGGCGGCCAGCGCCCTGGCCGATTACGCCTGCGTCAAGTTTGATGGCTATTCCGGCTACAAGACAATGCCGGAAGCGGTCGCCCTCATGCAGCCGCGCCGCGTCATCATCACCTTCGGCACCAACGATCTGACCCCCTCGCTGACCACCGAGCGCTTCATTTCGGAGTATCAGGCGGGCATCGAGGCGGTGCAGCAGGCTTACCCCAGCGTCGATATCATCATCAACGCGATCCCGCCCATCGGGCGGCAGCACGCCGGGGAACACCTGACCCAGACCCAGATCGACCAGTTCAACAAGGCCATCGTGCAGATGTGCGTGGCCCATGACTGGAAGTTCTTGAACAGCGCCGAGGTCCTCAGGGACCCCGAGACCGGCTACGCCAAGGACGGCTATGTGATCCAGAGCGACGGCATCCACCTGACCGAGGAGGCCATCGGCGTCCTGTTCGACTATATCCGCACCCACAGCTATATCACGGAGGACGACCGCCCGGCGCTGACCGATATCCCCGAGCATCTCAGCGATAAGGACGTCAGCGCCACCACGGCCGCCACCGTCATCACCAGCCAGCCTTCCGCGCCGACGGCTGCGCCCAGCAGCGAAGCGCCGGAGCCGACGCAGGAACCCACCCCCGAGCCGACGCCGGAGGAAATTGAATACACCTATTGGAGTGAGGTCATCCAGCCGACCTGCACCGAGCAGGGCTATACGATCTATCACTGCAACGAGGACCCCGGGCTCGACTATACCGACAATTATGTGGAAGCGCTCGGCCATACCGAGCCCAACGCCAGCGGCCAGTGCGACCGCTGCGGCGCGCAGCTCACCGAAGTGGCGACGCCCGCGCCGACCGAGCCGCCTGCACCGACCGAGGCCCCTGCCCCGACCGAGGCCCCTGCCCCGACCGAGGCCCCTGCCCCGGAATCGACCGGCACGGAATCCGAACAGACGGGGCCGGACTCTTCCGCCGAACAGCAGTCCGAACCGGCCGAACCCGCTGAAAACACGGAAACCCCAACCGAATAAGCCAAAAGGGCGCGCTGCAGAATAAACGTCTGCAACGCGCCCTCTGTTTTTATGCGTCCTCTTTGCCGCCGCCGGGCGCGCCGCACAGCTGTGCCAGCGTCACGCCGTCCGCATACTGTTCGAGCACCGCTCCCAGCCCCTCCCAAAAGGCGAGGGTGCGGCAGCCGCTGCGGCGCGGGCAGTCCCCGGCGTCTTCCTCCAGGCAGGGCACCGGCGCCAGGTCCCCCTCCACGGCGCGCAGCACGTCGCCCGCCGTGACGGCCGCCGCCGGACGGGTCAGGCGGTAGCCGCCCTGGCTGCCGCGGCCGCTGGCCAGCAGCCCGGCCCGGGCCAGCGGCGGCACGATCTGCTCAAGATATTTTACGCTGATGCCCTGGCTATCGCTCACGGCTTTCAGCGATACGAACTCCTCCGGTGCGTGCCCGGCCAGCTCCACCATCAGGCGCAGCGCATAGCGGTCTTTGGTCGAAAATCTCATGGGGTTTCTTCCTTTTTTCTTTAGTGGCTGTTCTTATCATACCAAGTTTTCGGGGGCGGGGCAAGCCTTGTCGGCGCGCGGCTTTTGTTTCTTTTTTGCGGCAAACACCTTGACACCCGCGCAAAAACGGGGTATACTGTCACCATTGCAAGCGAATTTTATGCCGAAAGGGGATGCTGTCATGACCTGTTTTGAACGCCGTGATGGCATGATGATGTGCATGTGCAGTTGGCTTCGGCAACCTGCGCATGTTTCCCTGTGCCTGCAGTTCGCTGCATAACGCAAAGGGCAAACAGTACGCGGCAGGGCGCCGGAGGCGCTCTGCCGCTTTTTCTTTGCCCAGGGAGGAAAAGCATATGAAAACAAGCCCCAAATGCCGCCAGCCCGGCGTGCGAATGTGACCGCCGCTGTGCCTGCCGCGCCCGATACATTCTGAAAAAATATGGATAAAGGAGAACCCGTCATGAAAAAGAAACTCATCAGCAGCCTGCTGGCTGCCGCCCTCACCCTCAGCCTGGCCGCCTGCGGCTCTGCGCCCGCCGCTTCCGGCAGCGAAGCCGCCTCCGAACCCGCCGCCAGCTCCGACGCCGCGGCCTCCACCGAAAGCGCCGCCCCCACCGGCGACGGCTTCGACGCCAGCGTTGACTACGCCGCTTTGGCGGGCACCACGATCACGGTGGCCGCTTCGCCGGTGCCCCACGCCGAGATCCTCGCCGTGGCGGCCGACATTCTCGCCCAGGCGGATATCACGCTCGATGTGATGGAATTCACCGACTATATCCAGCCCAACCAGGCCACCGAAAACGGCGAGGTGGACGCCAACTATTTCCAGCACGGCCCCTATCTTGAAAACTTCAACGCCGAGAACGGCACCCACCTCGTCAGCGTCGGCGCGATCCACTACGAACCGCTCGGCCTGTACCCGGGCAAGGCCGCGAGCCTGGACGCCCTGGCCGACGGCGCGCAGATCGGCGTGCCCAACGACCCCACCAACGAAGCCCGTGCGCTGCAGCTGCTGGCCGCCCAGGGGTTGATCACGCTGCGCGAGGGCGCGGGCCTCGAAGCCACCAAGAACGACATCGAGGAAAACCCCAAGAACCTGGAGATCGTCGAGATGGAAGCCGCCCAGCTGCCGCGCCAGCTCGCCTCCCTCGATATGGCGGTCATCAACGGCAACTATGCCAGCGAGGCCGGCTTCTCCTCCGCTTCGGACGCACTGGCCGCTGAGGACGCCGCCAGCGAGGCCGCCCAGACCTACGCCAATGTGCTCGTCGTCAAGGAAGGCAGCGAGGATACCCCCGCCACCAAAGCCCTGCTGGCCGCGCTCAAGAGCCAGGCCGTCAAGGATTTTATCACCGAGACCTATGACGGCGCGGTGGTCGCGATCTTCTGATTGCCCAAACTGTGACCCGGAGGAGGGGACCCCATGATCGAACTGCAACACCTGACCAAGCGCTTTGCGTCCAAAGCCGGGACGCTCGTCGCGCTCGAGGATATCAACCTGACCATTGCGGACGGCGATATCTTCGGCATCATCGGCATGTCGGGCGCAGGCAAATCCACGCTTGTGCGCTGCATCAATATGCTGGAACGCCCGGACGACGGCTCGGTCGTCGTCAACGGCCGCCGCATGCAGGACCTGGCGCCCAAAGAGCTGCGCCTGGCCCGCCGCGAGATCGCAATGATTTTCCAGCAGTTCAACCTGCTCATGCAGCGCAACTGCCTGAAAAACGTCTGCTTCCCGATGGAGCTGGCCGGCGTGCCGAAGGAAAAGGCCGAAGCCCGCGCCAAAGAGCTGCTGGCTCTCGTCGGCCTGCCGGACAAAGCGGAAAGCTACCCGGCGCAGCTCTCCAGCGGGCAGAAGCAGCGCGTGGCCATCGCCCGCGCCCTTGCCACCGATCCCAAGGTCCTGCTGTGCGACGAAGCTACCAGCGCGCTTGACCCCAACACCACCCACGCCATTCTGCAGCTGATCCAGAACATCAACCGCGAACTCGGCATCACGGTGGTCGTCATCACCCACCAGATGAGCGTGGTCGAGCAGATCTGCCGCAACGTCGCGATTTTGGACGCCGGGCGCGTGGTCGAGCAGGGCGCGGTCAGTGAGATCTTCTCCAACCCCCAAACCCCGGCGGCCCGCCGCCTGGTCTTCCCGGCCGGGGCCCCGCAGGCCGAACTGCCCACCGGCCGCCGCGTCGTGCGCGTGGCCTTCAACGGCACCCAGACCACCGACAAACCGCTCGTCGCCAGCCTTGCCATCGAATGCGGCGCGCTCGTCTCGATCCTGGCGGCCGATACCCGCATCGTCAACGGCCAGACGATGGGCAGCATGCTGCTGGCGCTGCCCGATACCCCGGCCGAGGCCGAAAAGGCCATCGCCTATATCCGCAGCTATCCCGGTCTTACCTATGAGGAGGTGGAAGCATGAGCGCGTTCTTTGCATCGGATGAATGGCAGGTCCTGCTCGACAACCTTCCCAACCTGCCGTTTGCGACCTGGGAGAGCTTTTACGCCACCGTGTTTTCCACGCTGCTGGCGCTGGCCGTTGGCCTGCCGGTGGGCGTGCTGCTTGTGGCGGGGGAGAAGGACGGCGTTCGCCCGCTGCCTTCCTGGCTGATGACGCTGCTCAACCTTGTCATCAACCTGCTGCGCAGCGTGCCGTTTTTGATCCTCATGATCATGGTGTTGCCGCTGTCCCGCCTTGTGCTGGGCACCTCCATCGGCACCGTTGCCTCCATCATTCCGCTGTTCATGGCGTCCTTCCCGTTCGTCTCCCGCCTGGTCGAGACCAGCCTGCGCGAGGTGGACGGCGGCGTCGTTGAAGCCGCCCAGAGCATGGGTGCAACGCCGCTGCAGATCATCCTCAAGGTCATGATCCCGGAAAGCCTGCCCAGCCTCATCGCCAATGTCACCATCGCCCTCACCACCATCCTCGGCTATTCGGCCATGGCGGGCATCATCGGCGGCGGCGGCCTCGGGCAGATCGCCATCAACTACGGCTACTACCGCTACAAATACCTCATCATGGTCGTCGCCACCGCGCTGCTCGTCATCATGGTGCAGGTGTTCCAGACCCTCGGCACCTGGCTCGCCGCCCAATGCGATAAACGCCTGCGGCAGTGACGTGTGCCAAGGCCAAGAAAAAAAGAAAGCAGGCCCCGCCCTTCTGCGTATACAGAAGGGCGGGGCCTGCCGTTTATGGTGTCACCGCAGGCTGTCGTCTTTCAAAATCTCGCTTAAGTCGCCGGAAAGTACCCGGCGCGCCCCCAGCGCATAGGCCAGCACCACCACGCCCACGATCAGCGCGGCGAACAGCACGATGGGCAGAACAGGCGCTTCGGCCCAAAACAGGGCCGGGTCAAGGCGGCTGGCCTGCAGCATGAACGCGACAACCAGCGCTGTTAACGGCAGCGTGACGGCCAGCGGCCGCCCGGCGATGACCGCCGCTTCGATCCAGAAAAGGCTGCGCAGCTCTTTTGGCGTCATGCCGAGCGAGAGATAGCGCGCGAATTCCCGCCGCCGCTGTCCGACAAACCCCAGCGTGTTGAGAAATACGTTCGCCAGGCCGATGGCAGCCAGCAGCAGGCAGAACGCGCCGAGGATGGCCTGCATACCGGCAATCATGCGGTCGTTCGCCTGCCGCTCAGCGATACGGTTTTCAAGCGCGGCCTCATATCCGGCCTGATGCAGCACCGTTTCGGCCTGCGCCTGCAACGCTTCGCATTCAGCCGGTGTGATGCCGTCGCGCCCCAGCAGGCGGACGCTCACTTCCGCTGCCCCGGCATCCGCAGCCAGCGGGGCGCCCACTGTCTCCCACAGGCTTTGCGGCCAGAACTGCACCAGCGTATACT
This sequence comes from Candidatus Gemmiger stercoripullorum, assembly GCA_019119365.1. Classification (GTDB taxonomy): domain Bacteria; phylum Bacillota; class Clostridia; order Oscillospirales; family Ruminococcaceae; genus Gemmiger; species Gemmiger stercoripullorum. Next base: position 14,915 of record DWXD01000029.1, read on the forward strand.
GGTCGTATTCTTCCCGCAGATTGGGCGGCGTGTCTGTGCCGCCCAGCAGCGGCAGCTGCACGCGCTGCGCGCCGTCAAGGCTTTGCAGTTCCAGCGCGGCGATGTCCGGCTGCACAAACGGCACATATTGCCGGGCGCGGAAATGGCTGTGCAGGCTGTCCCAGACGCGGTCGAGCAAAATGGCCCCATCCAGCGAAGGCGAGATGCCCACCTGCTTGCAGTAGGCAAGGAAACTTTTGTCGTCCAGCACAACGACCGGCGCTTCGACCGCAAAGACATCGCCTTGCAGCGTTGTTTCATCGCCCGCCACAGCCGTCAGCCCGCCCAGCGCCTGCAGCGCCTCGCTCTGCTGCGCAGCGGGCAGCAGACAGCGGGCCGCGTGTTTTTCATACACGACGCAGCTTTCCGCACCGGGCAGCGCCTGCAGTTTTTCGGTGCAGGAAAACCCGGCCAGCGATGCGTTCTGTACCGTCGCCATCACGTCCCAGGCGTCCTGGTAACGTTCGAAATAGGTCAAGCGCGTGCTGATGCCGGACAGCGTGAAGAAACACAGCATGGCCGTAAAGCCCAGAAACGACAGCAGCAGCGAGACATTGGCGATGCGAAGCGAACGCCTCTGCGCCCGCAGCGCGCCCGCCGCCAGTTCCCCGCGCACGCCGAAGCACAGCGAAAGCAGCGGGGCACGGCAGCGCTTCCAGCGCCGGGGCGCTTCGCCGCCGCGCAGCGCCTGCAGCGGCGTCAGGCGCGCGAGCTTGCGGGCTGGCAGCCAGGCGGAGAGCAGCACGGTCAGAAACGAGGCAAGCAGCGTGCTTGCCACCACAAGCGGATGCAGTGTAAAAACGGCGTCCTGCCGCCCGGCGACACCGGCCGCCGCGCGGTTGACCGCCAGGATCACACCCCAACACGCCGCAAGGCCCAATGCCGTGCCCGCCAGCAACGGCAGGGCGCACAGCGCAGCGGCTTCCTGCAGCAAAACGGAGCGCAGCTGGCGCGGCGTGGCCCCCACGCTGGACAAAATGCCGAACTGATGCAGCCGCGACTGCATCGTGATCGCAAACGCGTTGCGGATCAGAAGCACCAGCGCGGCCGCCACCGCACCGAACACGGCCAGAAAAAACGGCAGCAGCAGCGGCGGCGTCGGGTCCTGCGGGTCGGTCACGAGATAGCGGGAAAGCAGCGTCTCGTGGGCGGCGAGCGCCCCGGCGTCCAGCCCCAGCCGCTGCGCAATCAGCGGCAGCTGCCGGTATACGCCGCGCACATCGTCAAATGTCAGGTCCAGCACCGTCTGTCCGGGATCGCTCAACGCCTCGTTGACCTGTACGCTCTCGATATGGGCGAACTGTTCCAGCGCAGCAATGGCTTCGGCTGCGCCGTTGCCGGTCTGCGCCAGCGTCACGCGTGCCTGCCAGCCTCCCTCCTGCGTGGTGATACGCGCGATCTCATAGACCCAGAGGTTGTAAAACAGGCACCCCAGCAGTGCAAGGAAAAAAGCGGCCGCCAGCGCCGCGGCCGTCACCGTGCAGCGGGTGGCGCGGTCGTGGGCGAGGTGCGCGCGGGTAAGTTCCTTCCACATCATCGCTCACCCCCGCTGTGTGTCCTGCGCGCTGTCGCGCACAACGCGCCCGTCGCTCAGCGTCACGACCCGCCCGGCCTGCGCGGCCAGATGCTCGTCATGCGTCACCAGCAGGATCGTCTGCTGAAAATTGCGATGGCAAAGCTGCAAAAGATCCCAGATCTCGGCGGCGTTCCGGCGGTCCAGGTTGCCGGTGGGTTCGTCGGCCAGCAGCAGGGCGGGCCGGTAGCACAGCGCGCGGGCAATGGCCACCCGCTGCTGCTGCCCGCCGGAAAGCTGGCCCGGCAGCGCCTGCAGTTTGTCCTGCAAGCCCAGTGTGCTGACCAGCGTGCCGAACCATGCGGCGTCGGGCCTGCGTTTGTCCAGCAGCAGCGGCAGGGCGATGTTTTTCTCCACCGTCAACGTTGGGATCAGGTTGAAAAACTGGTAGACCAGCCCGACCTTGCGCCGCCGGAACAGCGCCGCCTTCGCGGGCGTCAGGCTGCCGACGTCGACGCCGTCGACCTGCGCGCTGCCTGCCGTTGGTCTGTCCACGCTGGCCAGAATGTGCAGCAGCGTTGATTTTCCCGACCCCGACGCCCCGACAATGGCGGTGAATTCGCCGCGCTCGATGCACAGGTCGACGCCGCCCAGGGCGCGCACGGCGGTCTCGCCGCTGCCGTAGGTCTTTTGCAGGTTTTTACACTCTACAAGTTTCATGGGATGCCCCTCCTTTACCCCCACAGAATAGCAGGGCAAAGTGACATTCCGGTGACATCCTCAGCCCAGGTAGAACCGCACCGTGAACTGCCCGCCGCCCTGCGGGGCGTTGCCTGCATTCAGCACGGCATTCTGGCGTGCCAACAGTTCGCGCGCGATGGCAAGGCCAATGCCGGTGCTGCCCGGGCGTGCGCCCTGGCCACGGTAAAAACGCTCGAACAGATGCGGCAGGTCCGCCGCCGCAAAGCCTGCCCCCTCATCGCGCAGGACAATCTCGGTATACAGAGCGTTGCGCGTGCAGACACCGTGCACGGCGCTGCCTGCGGGGGCGTGTTCGACGCAGTTTTTCAGCAGGTTCAGCAGCGCCTCCACCGTCCAGTCGGGATCGGCGCGCAGCGCCATGGGCGGCGCTTCCCGGATATCCAGCGTCACCCCGGCTTCGGCGGCCAGCGGCTGCACCTGGTCGGCCGCCAGCATCAAAAGGGTAAAGGCGTCGGTCTCAGCGGGCCGCAGCGGCAGGGCGTCGGCATCCAGGCGCGCCAGCAACAGCAGCGCTTCCTCCAGGCGCGTCAGGCGTTCGACCTGCGGCTCGATCTGGCGGCGCACCGCGCCGCCCGCCGCCTGGCCTGCCAGCGAAAGGGCGGCCAGCGGTGTTTTCAGCTGGTGGGCGATGTCGGCCAGGCTGCGCGCAAAGCGGTCGCGGGCGTCCAGCGCCGCCTGCCGTGTATGGTTCAGTTCAGTCACGGTCTTGCCCAGCTCGTCGGCCAGCGGGCCGAATAGATCCCCGCTGTCGTCCCACAGCGGCAGCGGCCGCTCGGCGCGGGCGTCCTCCAACCGTTCGGTCAGCTGCCGCACCCGGCGGCGCAGCCTGCGCCCGGATACCGCCAGCGCCGCCCCCAACAGGCAGAGCCCCAGCGCCGCCGCAGCCAGCGCGGCCGCAAATGGCCCTGCGCCGGGGGCAAAGTCTTGCGCCGTGTACCCCAGGTCTGCCAAAACGCCCGGCCCGGCCGGGGCGGTAAAACCGCCAAACTTGGCCTGCGTTAAAACGGCATCGGCGCAGTCCGGCGCGCGGGCAAGCAGGGCAGTGCAAAAGCCGTCCAGCAGCAAAAGCTGGCGCTGCGCGTGCCAATGCAGGAAACAGGCGGCTGTCAGCGCTGCCGTCAGCAGGCAGGCCCCCGGCAAAGCCAGCTGGCGGGCAGCCCGGAAAATCGCTTGTTTCACGGTTCATCCTCCTCCATGCGGTAGCCAAAGCTGCGGACGGTTTTTAGGCAGGCGGGTTGGCCCAGCTTTTCCCGCAGGCGTTTCATCGTAACGGTCAGTGTGTTGTCGTTGACAAAACGGCCGCTCTGGTCCCACAGCGCATCCAACAGCTGCGACCGGGTCACGGTGCGGCCCCGGTTGCGCATCAGTATGGCCAGCAGCCGGTATTCAAGCGGGCCCAGCTCGACAGCCTGCCCGTTGCAGGCGACAGTCTGCCGCGCTTCGTCCAGCAGGATACCGCCGCATTGCTTCAGGGGGCTGTCTGCGGCCCCGCCGGCCTGGCTGCGCCGCCACAGTGCCTGCAGGCGGGCATAAAGCAGTTCCCGGTCAAACGGTTTGGTCACATAATCATCGGCGCCGCAGCCGAACCCGGCCAGCATATCGGCGGTGTCGCTGCGCACGGTCAGCAGCAGCACGGGAAGCTGCGCGTCCTGCGCCCGCAGTTCACGGCAGAACGCCGCGCCTTCTCCGTCTGGCAGGTTCCAGTCAAGCAGTATGACATCCGGCCGCGCGCCTGTCAGCGCACGGCGCGCAGCGGCCAGTGTGCCAAACAGCGCCACGCCGCACCCCCTGCCGCCCAGAAAATCCCGCAGGGCATCGGCGATGCCCGCATCGTCCTCGATCAGCCAGACAGTCATCATCGGTCTCCCTTCCCAAGTTTTATTTCTACCCTCAGTATAGCGAATTTCCCCAAAGCGCGCAATCAAAAAGGGCCCCTGCTCCTGGCAGGGGCCCAGATCCTTCTATTGCCTATTGCCGCCCCAGCCGGTGGAACAGCGGACGCAGCGGGCGGTACAGCACAAGCATCACCGCAAAGTTGCCCAGGCAGTGGGCGATGTCGGTCGGGATGCCCGCCGCCCACCAGGCCAGCGCGCCGCCCGGCCCCTGCGTAAGGAAGTAGACCGGCGTGAACAGCGCGCCGAAGCACAGCCCGAACGCCCCGGCCGCCAGCGCCCAGCCCAGGGCGCTGTCCATGCGGCGCAGCGCGCGCGCCGCCAGGTAAAGCAGCGCCCAGATGTACAGGTATCCCCAGCTCCACAGCCCGAACCCGTACAACAAAAACTGCAAAATCACGAACACGGCGAGGGCCCAGGGCCCCAGCGCGGGCAGTTCCAGCGCATAAAAAATGACGAGCGGCGTCACCGGTTCAATGCCGGGCAGCGGGGCCAGCAGCTCCTTGCACACAACAAGCAGCGCACCCAGCAGCCCGCCCAGCACCACGCGGCGGGCCAGGCTGTTCCGCGGCATCAGTATCCCTCGGTCAGCGTGATCTCAAAGGCGTCGCCGTCGGCAATGGGGGTCGTGTCCACGCCGGTCATCATCTCTTCGCCGCCTTTGGTGAAGCACCACCATTCCTGCTTGCTGTCGTCCGCCGTAACGCCGTTGACAGTAGTCACAAACAGGCCGTACTCGCTCTCGCTGCCCTCGATCAGGTCGATGCTTTCCAGCGCGCCGCGCAGGTATTCCGCATCGGTCTCAATCGTGAACGCTTCCTCCTCACCGTGGGCCGCCACCGTCACGGTGATGGTCTTTTCCCCGGCCGACGCCGCGGGGCGGGTGCCGAAGTACACGGCGGCCAGCACGGCGACGGCGGCGATGAGCGCGACCGCCCCGGCCAGCAGCTTTTTGTTCAGCGGTTGTTTTTTCTGGTTTTCCATGTTTTGCTCCTTTGCAAGCTCGTAAATTCCGGCAGCCAAAACAAAAGCGCCCTTCTGCCACGGCAAAAGGGCGCAAAAACTCCCGGCGGGCCGCAAGGTCCACCGTTTCAGCTGCGGCCCTCTCCATCTCTCGTGAAGAAGCCCGGCACGCCGCCCGGCGATCCGACTGTTACGGTAGCGGGACTGCGCGGGATTTTCACCCGTCTTCTCCGGCGGGGCTGCTTTAAGCCCCGTGCGGCGTGCCAACAAAAGAGCATATCCGGTTTGTGCTGCGCGCCGGGCGTTCCGGCGCGTCTGTCATTATATCACAGCGCGGCGATGTCCGCAAGCAGGGCGTCCACGTCCTCGTCCCGGGTGGCCCAGCTCGTGCAGAACCGCACAATGGCCTGCCCGTCCGCCGTCGTGCCCATCGGCGAATAAACATACTTTTCCGCCAGCTTGTCGGCCCAGGCTTTGGGTAAAACCGGGAACTGCTGGTTGGTGGGGGAGGGCATGTGCATGCGGCAGCCTTTGGCCGCGAACGCGTTGGCGATCCGCGCGGCCTGGGCGTCCGCCTTGGCGGCCAGGGCAAAGTAGGGCTGCCGCCCGTCCTCGCCCTGCAAAAGCGCCAGGAACTGCAGCCCCAGCAGGCGGCCTTTTGCCAGCATGCCGCCGTGCTGCTTGAGCGCATAGCGGAAATCCTTGTCCAGCGCCGGGGCCGTCAGCACCAGCGCTTCACCAAACAGCGCGCCGCATTTGGTGCCGCCCAGGTAAAACGCATCGCACAGCGCGGCAATGTCGGCCAGCGTCAGGTCGTTGGCCTCGCTCATCAGGCCGTAGGCCATGCGCGCGCCGTCCATGAACAGGTACATCCCGCAGGCACGGCACACGCGCGAAAGCTGGGTCAGCTCGGCCTTTGTATACAGCGTGCCCCATTCGGTCGGGTTGGAGATATACACGATGCCCGGCTGCACTTCATGCTCGTGCGTGGGGTTCGCGCGGTGCGCGTCCCAGGCGGCCTGCACCTGCGCGGCCGTGATCTTGCCGTCGCGCCCCGGCAGCGCCAGGCATTTGTGCCCGGTGGCCTCAACGGCGCCGGTCTCGTGCACATGGATGTGCCCGCTGTCCGCGCACAAAACGCCCTGCCAGGGCTTGAGCGCCGCGTCGATGACGGTCAGGTTGGCCTGCGTCGCGCCGACAAAAAAGTGCACCCCGGCCTGCGGCGCGGCGCACAGGCGGCGGATCAGCGCCCGCGCCTGCTCGCAGTATTCGTCCTCGCCGTAGCCCGGCGTCTGCTCCAGGTTGGTTTTCTGCAAAAGGTCCAGCACCGGCTGTGCCGCGCCTTCGCCGTAATCACATTCAAAACGGATCATTCGTTCGCTTCTTCTTTCTGTTGCTTATTCGTACAGCGGGAACCGCTTGACAAGGCCGGCCACGCGGGCGGCCACGTCGTCCTTTTTGGCCTCGAAGTCAAAGATGCAGTCGGCGATGCACCCGGCAATGATCTCCATCTCGGCCGGGCCCATGCCGCGCGTTGTCACGGCCGGGGTGCCCAGGCGCACGCCGCTTGTCACGAACGGGCTGCGCTTTTCGCCGGGCACGGTGTTCTTGTTGGCCGTGATGTGCACTTCATCCAGGTTGTGTTCCAGCTCCTTGCCGGTGCAGGCTTCGTCGGTCAGATCGACCAGCATCAGGTGGTTGTCCGTGCCGCCGGACACGAGCTTGACGCCGCGCGCGGTCAGCGCTTCGGCCAGCGCGGCTGCATTTTCAACGATCTTGTGCGCATACTCCTTGAAGGCGGGCTGCAGCGCCTCGCCAAAGCAGACGGCCTTGGCGGCGATGATATGTTCGAGCGGGCCGCCCTGCGTGCCGGGGAAGATGGCCGAATTGATGCGTTTGGCCAGGTATTCGTTGTTGGTCAGGATCAAACCGCCGCGCGGCCCGCGCAGCGTCTTGTGGGTCGTCGTTGTCACCACGTCGGCATAGGGCACCGGGTTCTGGTGCGCGCCGCCCGCCACCAGCCCGGCGATGTGGGCCATGTCCACCATCAGCATCGCGCCGTAGCCGTGGGCGATGGCGGCCAGCTTTTCAAAGTCGATCGCGCGCGGGTAGGCCGAAGCGCCCGCCACCAGCAGCTTGGGCCGCACTTTCGCGACCTGTTTGGCCAGCGCGGCATAGTCGATAAACCCGTTTTCGTCGACGCCATAGCTGACGAAGTTGTAGTTTTTGCCGCTCATGTTCACCGGCGAACCGTGGGTCAGGTGCCCGCCCTGGGAAAGATCCATGCCCATCACGGTGTCGCCCACATCCAACAGCGCAAAATACACAGCCAGGTTGGCCTGCGCGCCGGAGTGCGGCTGTACGTTGGCATATTTGGCCCCGAACAGCTCGCAGGCGCGGGCGATGGCGATGTTCTCCACCTCGTCCACATACTGGCAGCCGCCGTAATAGCGGTGGGCGGGGTAGCCTTCGGCGTATTTGTTGGTCAGCACGCTGCCCATCGCCGCCATCACGGCGGGGGAGACGATGTTCTCACTGGCGATCAGCTCAATGTTCTGGCGCTGGCGGGAAAGCTCGCGCTGCATCGCAGCGCCCACCTCCGGGTCCGCCGCGCGCACAAAACCGATCGTATCCATCATATCGTTGTACATGGGGTTGCTCCTTTCCTGTCTTTATGCAAATGGGTTTCCGGTTTACAAACTGCCCTTGGTGGAAAGCACGCCCACGATGCGGTCATCGCGGCGCACGGCGGCGCTCAGCGCTTTGGCGAACGCCTTGAACATGGCCTCCAGCTTGTGGTGGTCGTTTTCGCCGTACAAAACCTTCAGGTGCAGGTTCATGGCGGCGGCATAGCTGACCGCATAGAAAAACTCCCGCGCCATCTGGGTGTCCATGCCGCCGCAGGCCGGGGCGGCAAAGGCGGCGTCGTACACGCAGTAGGGCCGCCCGCCCAGGTCGACGGCGCACAGCGCCAGCGTTTCGTCCATCGGCAGCAGGCAGCTGCCATAGCGCACAATGCCCGCCTTGTCGCCCAGCGCCTGCAAAAGCGCCGTGCCCAGCGCAATGCCGGTGTCCTCGATCGTGTGGTGGCTGTCCACCTGCAAATCGCCTTTGCAGCGCACGGTCAAATCAAACAGCCCGTGCCGGGCGAAACCCTCCAGCATGTGGTCAAAAAAACCGATGCCGGTGTCGATATCGGCCCGCCCGGCGCCGTCCAGCTCAAGCGTGACGGCAATATCGGTCTCGCGGGTTTGGCGCTCCACAACAGCCTGCCGTGCCATGGCATCTCCTCCTTTTACCTGCGCAAAATTCAGGCGGCGGTTTTCGCGCGCCGCCGGCCTTTCCGGCGCACTTTAGTTCGGTAAAGCGTATACAAAGACTATACCACCCGCGCGCCCGCGCGTCAACCCGCCTTTGCGGGCGGCGGCGCCCGCAAAGGGAAATATTTCCCGGTTTGTTTAAGATTTTGCAACACATTTGCACGGCGGATGCGGTAAAATGATGGTAAACACGGCGGCAGGGCCGCCAAAAACGGTCGTTTTGCGGGACCGTCTTTTTTCGGAAAGGAACAGACGCAATGGGCAAGATCATCGGTATAGATTTGGGCACCACCAACAGCTGTGCGGCGGTCGTGGAGGGCGGCCGCCCGGTCGTGATCCCCAACCGGGAAGGCCAGCGCACCACCCCTTCGGTGGTGGCGTTCACCACCGCGGGCGAGCGTCTGGTCGGCGAACCGGCCAAGCGCCAGGCTGTGACCAACGCGGCGCGCACCATCTCGAGCATCAAGCGCAAAATGGGCTCCGACGCCCGCATCCCCATCGACGGCAAATGCTACACCCCCCAGGAGATCAGCGCCCTCATTCTGCAAAAGCTCAAGGCGGACGCCGAAGCCTACCTCGGCGAACCGGTCACCGAGGCGGTCATCACCGTCCCGGCCTATTTCAACGACGCCCAGCGCCAGGCC
>DWXD01000030.1 GCA_019119365.1 Candidatus Gemmiger stercoripullorum
TGGTCCGAGATGGCCTGCATCGAGCGCAGCAGCGGGGTCTTTTTGTCCAGCGCCTCGCCGGTGTAGGAGCAGAACGCCGTGGGGATGCACAGCACCTCATCCTTCACAAAGGCGTAGCTGGTGGGGTCCCAAGCGGTGTAGCCGCGGGCCTCGGCCGTCGCGCGCAGGCCGCCGGAGGGGAAGGACGAAGCATCCGGCTCGCCCTTGATCAGCTCCTTGCCGGAAAATTCCATGATGGCGGTGCCGTCCGGCTGCGGGCTGACAAAGCCGTCGTGCTTCTCGCTGGTGATGCCGGTCAGCGGCTGGAACCAGTGGGTGTAGTGGGTGGCCCCCTGCTCGATGGCCCAGCGCTTCATGACGCTGGCCACAACGTTGGCCACGTCAATGTCCAGCGGCTGGCCTTTCTCGATGGTCGCCTTCAGGCTCTTGTAGGTCGAACTGGGCAGGCGTTCACGCATTTCGTGTTCGTTGAACACCTTGCTGCCGTAGATCTCCATAACGGTTGCTGCCATAATCCGGTACTCCTTTCTCTGCGCCCACCCCTGGGCGGACAAACAAAAAAGCGCTGCGAACTTGATCGCAGCGCCCTTGCTGTATGACCATATTATACGGGTCCGCACGCCAAATTGCAACTGGCGGTTTGACGAAAGTGCCTGCGCCAAACCGGCAAAAACTGTCGCTTTTGCAAGGCGCGCCCGCCGCCGGGGCGGCGGCGCGGCAAAAAATGCCAAAACCAACAGTAAGAAACGCCCGGCTGCGTGTTACTTTGACGGGGCAACCGCCGCCCTACGGCGGCGGATGTACACGCCCGTGCAGGCAAGGATGCACGCCAGGCTGACGAGGTCCGCCGCGCGCCAGAACCAGAACCCGGCAAACTGCACCGTCACCGTGCCGCTGTACCCGGCGGGCAACGTGACGGCCAGATAGCCCTGCTGCCGCCCCAGTACCGCGCCGCTGCCGGTTTCGGTCAGCGCATAGCCCGGGTAGGCGTACAGCGGCAGCAGCACCGTGGCCTCGCTGCCGGTCGTGTTCTCGGCCGTGAACTGGACCGACAGAGCCCTGCGCACAACGTCCGCCGCGGCGACGCCTTCGGGGGCGGACAGCTCCAGCCCGTCGTAGTCTGTTGTTCCGTCGTCGGGCAGGTCATAGGGCATATACTCGCCCCCCGCAACCTGGTCCTCCTTGATGCCGAAGCTGCCCAGGCTCATATAGTTCAGGACCGGGCTGGTCGTGCAGGTCTCGTACAGCAGGTATCCGGCCGGGATCACGGTCAAAAGCAGTGCCGCCGCCCCGGCCAGCCGCGCCCAGTCGGGGCGTTTGGCCTTATACAGCAGCAGCCCGCAGCAGGTCGCCAGCACCAGCAGCACGGTGGCCGGCGCCAGGAAGCGCCACACATACTGCAGCTTGCCCAGCAGCGAGGACAGCGCCTGGCTCAGCGGGTCCTGCCGCAGCGAGAGCGCATACCAGGGGAACAGGTCGCTGGCCAGGTAAACGCACAGCGCGCCGAACCCCAGCGCCCAGCCGCCCAGCCGCAGCCCGCCGCGGTCGGCGCCGCGCACGGCGGGGTCCAGCAGTGCCAGCAGGAAAAGCCCTGCGCCCAGGCCCAGCACCGTGCCCAGCGAAAGCGGCATCTCGCCGGTCATGCCGTTGATCAGCGGGTTCGCATACCCCAGCCCGGAACCGGCGTCCATTTCGCCGCCGCCGAACATGGTGAACATCTGCGCGGGCCAGGCGGCGCTGTTGTACAAACTCAGCGCGTTGTACCGCCCGCTGATGAAGCAGGCCCCGGTCAGCATGTACTGCAAAAGCGGCACAAGGAACCACAGGTTCCAGCCCAGCGCCGCCGCGGCCGCTTTGCACAGGCTCAGAAAAACCGGTTTGCGGAAAGTCCGCCGCGCCGCCGCAAGGCAGAACACAAAACACAGCACCCCGGCCATCATCGTGGTCAGCAGGTGGGTCTGCAGCAGCCCCGTAAAGCCGATGGCCAGCGCCGCCCAGCACCACGGCTGGCCTTTGCCGCCGTCCAGCGGCTGGGTGTAGATGCGCCACAGCCCGTAGACGACGAGCGGCAGAAACAGCATGGCCGAATATTCGCCGACCGAGGCGCGCACAAACACGTTGGTCAGCCGGTAGAACGAAAGCACATACAGCGCCGTGCCCACAAGGGCCAGGCTTTCGCTTTTCAGCATCCGGCGCAGCACATAGCGCGTAAGCAGCGCGGTCGCCAGCGTGACGGCGGCGACATACAGCTTGTACACCGTCTGCAGCGAAAAGCCCAGGATGCGCAGCAAGGCTGCCGGGTACAGCAGCAGGTCGGCGTACATCAGGCTGAACGGATAGCCGCGCCCGGCCAGCAGGTCGGGGTCCATGCGCACCGGGAACTGCCCGGCCAGCAGCCCGGCCTTGAGCCCTTCGATGCGGCTCAGGTGCACGGTCAGGTCGTGGCCGTAGGTCAGGTAATCAAGCCCCAGCGGCAGGCAGGCCAGCGCCACGATGCCCGCGACGGCCGCCGCGCTGTACCGCGCGCGCACCGTGGGCAGCGGGCAGGGCAGCCGCTTTGCTGTCAGCAGGATGATGAAGTCCGCCAGCACAAAGAATGCGAGCGCCGTCAGGAAATGCACATAGGCGAACGAGTGGGTGGGTACGATCTGCACTTCGGTGATGAAGGTGACTTCCCCCTCGCCGCAGTCGGAATAAAACTGCATCTGCGCGGTGTCGCAGCCGTAGTCCATCCACAGGGAAAAACTCACGCTGGTCTGCCCGGGCTGCAGCGTCGCCAGGTCGTAGCGCGCCGTGGGCATGATCTCGTCCAGGAACTTGACGCTGCCCGCCTTGCCGTTGTTGACATAATGCACAACGACCTGGTAGCTGCCGGGCTCAAGGTCCAGCCAGCGCGTTGTGGCAAACTGGCCGGTATAGTTTTCCACCTGGCAGCCGCGGCTGTCGTTCACGGCCTTGTCGGCATAGGGGATGATCAGGTCCGGCGTCACATGAATGGCGCTGCCCGCGCCCCAGTCGGCCGCCAGCCGCCCGCCCAGAAACAGCAGCTCCAGCGCCAGCAGCACCGCCAGCCACCAGTTTTTGCGTGTCCACAGTTTTTTCAGCTGTCGCATCGCACAGCCTCCTCTTTTCAGTTGGCTCAGTTGGGTCATTCGTCGTATCCGCCGCGTGTCTGTTCCCAGTATTCGCCCATGCTGGCGCCGGGGCGGCCGGTCGCTTCGTCGGCCAGGTAGCCGCCCAGGCCGCAGCTTTCGGGCTGCCAGGCGCGGGCGGCGGCTTCGTCCGGGTATTCGATCTCGGCGTAGAAAAACTCGCCCGGCTGGCCGGGGTCCACGTCGTTGACCTCCAGCGTCAGGCCGCCGGGCAGCGCGTAGCTGCGCCGCTCCTTGGCGATCAAAGGCTTGCCGATCAGCTCTTCAAGCTGGCGGAACAGCTTTTCGTCGATCTCGGTCTCCACCTCGGGGCGGCTCAGGCCGGTCGGGTCGGGCGCGCCTTTAAAGCACAGCACCAGCGCCGTCGGCCCGCCCTGCAGCGCTTCGCGCCGGATGCGCACGGTCGGCCGCACGCAGAGATACCCCTGGTCCATGCGGTGCACACGCACGGGCGTAAGGCCCTGCGGCCAGCCCGCCACCATCCATTTGCGTTCGATCTCCATGGGGCAGTTCTCCTTATACAAGTACGTCCTTGATCAGCAGCGAAAGCCCGCCGCCCGCGTTGTGGATGAACTCCACCGCTTCGTCGCTGTTGCACAGCTCGGCCGGGATCTTGATCTCGATGCCGCTCTGCGTTTTGAAGCTGCGGTTCTCAATCTTTTTCATCCGCGCGGGCGAGACGGTCACATGGTCGGTCGGGGTCACGCCGGTCTCGGCCAGCGCCTCGTCAAAGGCCTGGGCGGCCAGCGGGTACTGTTCTTCGATGCGCGCGCGCACATCCTCCACCGCGATGGTGTTCTCCACCGCCTGGTTGCGCACCAGCAGGCCGACAGCCGTCTCGGTGCCGCCGTCGAACGGGGGCACGTCGTCCAGGGCTTCAGGCTCCGGGTAGGCTTTCTGCACCGCGGCCACGGCGGTCTCGCACACGGCCTTGAACTTTTCTTTTTCGGGCAGCGCCTGTGTGCAGCCGAACACATGGGTGGACAGGTAGACGTCCTTTTTTTCGTCAAGCGGCCAGCGTTTTTCAATCAGGCGGATGGTCAGGTTCGCGCGGTCGATCAGCGCGGCCTCGTCGGCTTTGGGCGTGCCGGGCAGCAGCGTGCGCTGCGGGGCGATGGTGCTGCAGCGGCCGTTGCCCAGCACGTTGGTCATGTGGGTGTAGCCGGGGCGGTAGTTGAGCTTGAGCACGCCGTAGTACGGAACGCCCGCCACCGTGAAATCCGCCACGGCCAGGTCGCCCGAAGGGATGCCCGGGTACTGCAGCTGCTGCTCGAACATCACGCCCGCAATGCGGCGGGACAGGTCGATGAAATCGTCGTTGCGCTGCATCTCCTGCAAAAAGGCGGAATCGGGCGCAAACGTGCAGTTTTTGCCGTCGTCGCTGGCAAACGCCCGCTCAAGGCAGGCGGTGAAATATTCAAACAGATCGGCGTCGAGGTCCATGACCCGGTCGGACAGCACCGGCTCGGAGGCTCCGGCGTCGAGGATGTGGTAGATGACCTGGTTGAGTTTGAGTTCCATGCGTTTTGGCTCCTTAGGTTGCTGCTGTCAGTTTTTGGCGCGCCGCGGCAGGGGATAGCGCCCGCCCGGCGGCATAGAATAGTGCGTATCCTGCGTAAATAAAAGGAGGCGATCCTGATGCAAAACCGGCAAAATTCCGCTCTCAACGCCACCGACCTGCGCCCGGCCGCGCCCGACCCGCTGCGACCCGCGCCGCCGCACACGCCCCGCTATGACGAAACGCTGCGCCGCACGGCGCCTTCGCGCCAAAAAGCGGCGAAAGCCTTCCTGGAGGGCCGCAGCCCCGGCGTCATGCAGAGCTATGCGCCGAACGCCAGAGCGGGCGCGGACGGCTGGGTCGAGGACGATGAGACGGTCCGCCGCCTGATGCACTGGCGGCAGGAAGCGATCTACTGAACGGCCGCGCCGCTGCGGGCGGCGCGCCGCCCGTACATAAAGGCGTTTTACGGCATCCGAAAGCCCGGTTCGCCGGGCAGGATCACATCGTTGGCGGCCAGCAGGCGGCGGAATTCGCCATCGCTCATCTCAAAGCTGACCTCGCGGATCATCGCCGTCTCGTGCAAAAGCACCTGCCACGGCGCGCCGTCCGGCTGCTGCAAAAACAAAAGGCCGCTCACCGGCCCCAGCGCCTGCACGGCTTCGTCTTCCGCCAGGCTGGGGGCCGGGCGCACGAAATAATGGTCGACCATGCGCCCGTCGGCAAAATCATGCTCGATCACGGCGGTCCATTCGCCTTCCTCGCGCGTGTTTTTGTACTGCAGGCGCAGCGAAAGAAAATCCGCCGCCGTCAGGACGTTGGGCATGGGATGGGCCCCTCCTTTGCCAAGTGTGCTTACTTTATCCATCTTACCAGAAACGCCCCGCACATGCAAGGCAAAAGCCCCGCCGGAGAGCGGGGCAAGAGCGCTTGTTTTAGAGTTGAGAGTGAAGGGTTCAGAGTTTAGATGCGGTGCGCGCTGCGCGCACATTTTAAAAAGCCACAGGGTTTTTGGTCCGGTTTTTGCGGTTTCACGATTGGCCGCGCGCCTTACCATAAACCGTAGGGGCGGATTCCATATCCGCCCGCGGGGGCCCTGCGCCGCCGTAATTTCCCGGTTGGCCGCCCTGTTTCCCCCGGTTCCGCAGGGCAGGCGTTCACGCCCGCCCTACTTTGGTGATTTCAAAAATGGAACGTGCGCTGCCGCAGGGGCCGGCGGGATGAGGGCATCCCGCCCTACGGCCGTCCGGGGCGCGGCGGCTGTCCCCGATAGCCCAAAACATAAAATTGATTCGTAGGGGCGGGATTTATCCCGCCCGGGGCGTTTGCGCCGCCGCGAGGTCCCCTACAGAGGTTGCAATAACGCGGGGCCGCGGTCATCCCATTTGGCCGGGCGTTCGTTACGGTTTGCAGGGGAGGGCCATGGCCCTCCCGCAAACCTCCTGCGCCGCCGCGTTTTCCCGGTCGGCCGCCCTGTTTCCCCCGGTTCCGCAGGGCGGGCGTTGACGCCCGCCGCCCATTGGCAAATTCAAAAATGGTGGGTTTGCGGTTCGGCAGGGTCCGGCGGGATGAGGGCATCCCGCCCTACGGCCGTCCGGGGCGCCGCGGCAGTCCCTGTTGGCCCAAAACATAAAATTGATTCGTAGGGGCGGGATTTATCCCGCCCGGGACGTTTGCGCCGCCGCGAGGTCTCCGGGACGATGCGAGCATCGTCCTCTACAGAGGTTGCAATAACGCGGGGCCGAGGTTAACTGGTTGGCCGGGCGTTCGTTACGGTCAGTAGGGGAGGGCCATGGCCCTCCCGCAACCCC